>PMPH01000106.1:0-125 GCA_003161045.1 Acidobacteriaceae bacterium | reverse complement strand
CAGGGATCAGGGGTCAGTTTTTGGCTGTTTGGCAGCGTCGTCCTTCAAGAAAAGTAGCTAAGAATCTAAAAAGCAATTGACAAACCAGGAATCCGCAATCATTTCCCCTGACCCCTGACCCCTGA
>PMPH01000026.1:13873-19005 GCA_003161045.1 Acidobacteriaceae bacterium | reverse complement strand
CCGTTGAAGTACTTATTTATGCACAGTGCCTAACCCAAAGCGCAAATCTCCAAGTTGGCGGCTGGAACCGCTGCACTTTCTATAAACCCGCCAGCCGTTGTTGCCGTCTATCAGCAATGGGGGATTGTCGTGGAGACTCGATTTCGCTGCCCGTGCTGCGGTTACCGAACGCTGGAGGCGCCTGGCGCACTGGCTTTGTGCCCGGTCTGCTGGTGGGAGGATGATGGCCAGGAAGACAGCGACGCCGCCGAGGTCCGGCTGACGGTCAACGGCGCCCTCAGCCTGGATGAGGCCCGGGAACACTATGCCCGATGCGGCGCGGCCCATCCCCGCTTTCTGCCCTACGTTCGCAAACCCCAGACCACGGAGCTGTGACAAAACCCGCCTCGCGGAGCTGTGATAAACCCCTCTCGCCATGCCCTCCGGAGCCCAAACGGAAGGCTCACCGGCGTCGAAGACTCCGAAAATCAGCCCTGCCGGTTTGACCCCGTCAGCAATCCCTCTTAACATGAGAGGAGGTGTTTTCCTGGCCGCATGGCGTTGGTTTCGCTCATGAGCGGCAGCCTAAGGCGGGAGTATGCCGCCAGGGTTGGCGGTTTGTAGCCCTGAAACGGCAGTTTGCACCCCAGTTCCTACAGTTTGTTGGCGCGTCTTGCGCCTGGAAGGCAAAACGTTGAGCTCTACCGACGCAGTCGAAAACAACTCCCCATCCGAGGCGGCCCAGGCGACAGAGACAAGCCCTGATCACGGCCAAGAAGGCCACGTACATGGCCCCGAATGTGAAGGCCACGACCATGGCCACGCCACCGAGTTTGCGAAGGGCATGAACCCGGAGTGTACCCGCGAGCTGGTGCTGGACATTCCCGCTGAAGAGGTTTCCAAGGCCTATCGGACCATCACCGACAACTACAGAAAGTACGCCAAAATTCCTGGTTTTCGTGCCGGCAAGGTGCCCGACTCGGTAGTTCGGCGCCGTTTTGCCGTGGAGATTCGCAAGGAAGTGATCGATAATCTGCTCCCCGAGCGCTTCAACAAGGCGGTCACCGATACGGGCTTCTTGCCCGCAGGGCAGATGCAGGTGGTCGAGCTGACGGTCGAGGACGGCCAATCGCTGCACGTCAAGGCGCTCTTCGAGCGCGTCCCGGATTTTTCCATCGAGGGCTATCAGACGGTCACCGTGGAAAGGCCCTCGGTGGAACTCACCGAGGAGGAGTACCAGCGCGAGCTCGAGCAGTTGCGCGAGTCGCGCGTCGCCGTCGAGCCGGTCGAGGAAGACCGCGCCCTGGTGGACGGCGATTGGGCCGAAATCTCGTACAAAGGCGAGGTCGAGAGCGAGGCCAATGCCTCCCCGGTGACCGGCGAGTCCGCCCTGATCCAGGTCGGCGGCAAGGACACCGTAGAGGCTTTTTCGACCGCCCTGCGCGGCGCCAAGCCCGGCCAGGAGCTGAAGTTCGAGGTCATCTACCCGGCCGATTACGCCGAGGCCTCGCTGGCCGGCAAGACCTTGGCCTATGACGTCGAGGTCAAGGCCATCAAGAAGCGCATCGTGCCGGAGCTGAACGACGATTTCGCCAAGGAACTGGGCCACTACGAGAGCCTGGCGGAGTTGGAAAAACACGTTCGCGAGCACATGGCCAATCGCAAGCGCCACAGCCTGGAAGGCGAGGCCAAGAGCCGGCTTTGCACCGCGCTGGCCGAGCGCTACCCGTTTGCGATTCCCGAGTCGATGGTGCAGGAGCAGATTGACCTGCGCCTGGAGCGCGGTCTGCGCGCCCTGGCGGCCCAGGGCATGGACACCGAGCAGATGCGCAAGTTGGACTTTGGCCGTCTGCGTACCTCCCAGCGCGATGGCGCCATCGTCGATGCGAAGGCTGCAATCCTGATGGACCGCATCGCCCGTGAGGAAAAGATCAGCATCAGCGACGAGGAACTGGACAACGAGTTGCAACTGGCAGCCATACAGGCCGGGCAATCGATCGAGGCCTTGCGCTCGCAGTTGACCGAAGAGGGCAGACTGGATAATATTCGTGAGCAAATGCGGCGCGAAAAAACCGCGAGCCTGCTCTACGAACGGATGCCCGCCTAGGCGCGGAAGCCAGGCGGAATGCGCCGTGCGGCCCGGTAGTTGAACCTCCGGGCCATGCGGCTGACGATCATCGGGGAGCAACGGCCCCCAACCGAAGAGTGAGAAGAAGACCCAATGGCATTGGTTCCCATGGTNNGCGACAACATCATCTTTCTGGGTACGCCCATTGACGACCAGATTGCCAACCTCATCGTGGCCCAGATGCTGTTTCTCCAGGGCGAGGACCCGGAAAAAGACGTTTCGCTCTACATCAACTCCCCCGGCGGCTCGATCACCGCGGGGCTGGCCATCTACGACACCATGCAGTTCATCAAGAACAACGTGGTCACCTACTGCATCGGCCAGGCGGCCTCGATGGGCGCCTTTCTGCTGCTGGCTGGCACCAAGGGCAAGCGCTTTGCCCTGCCCAACTCGCGCATTCTCATCCACCAGCCGTCGATGGGCGGATTGAGCGGCCAGGCCACCGACATCGACATTCATGCCCGCGAGATTCTGCGCATTCGCGAGATCACCAACAACATCATCGCCCGGCACACCGGCCAATCGCTCGATCAGATCGAGCACGACGTCGAGCGGGATTTCATCATGAACGCGCAGCAGGCCAAGGAGTACGGCATCGTCGACGAAATCATCGACCGGCCGAGAACGTAAAATGCGCGTCCGCGGGCCGGCTGACCTGCTAACTCGCTGGCTTGCTGGCTTGCTGGCCTGCTAAAATGGACGGCCGGCATGAACTTGACTTGAAGATCACTCATCCAAAGGGAGCAGAAAAAATGAAAACGCGCACGGGACCCGAAGAAGCACTGCGCTGCTCGTTCTGTCACAAGTCGCAGGACGCCGTGGCCAAGCTGATTTCATCGCCCAGCGACTACCCGCGCGCTTACATCTGCGATGAGTGCGTGGCTGTCTGCAACTCGATCCTCGAGGACGACCGCGGCGATGCGGCCCATCCGGCCGTCGCCGCCGGCCACCTGCCCAAGCCGCAAGAAGTGAAGAGCTTCCTCGACGACTTTGTGATCGGCCAGGACCAGACCAAGAAGAAGCTGGCCGTCGCCGTCTATAACCACTACAAGCGCATTCAGATGAACAAAATGCGCAACAATGAAGTCGAGCTGGCCAAGTCGAATATTCTGCTGATCGGCCCCACCGGCTCGGGCAAGACGCTGCTGGCGCAGACCCTGGCCAAGATGCTCGACGTGCCCTTCGCTATCGTGGACGCGACCACCCTCACCGAGGCCGGCTACGTGGGCGAGGACGTGGAGAACATCATCCTCAAGCTCTTGCAGGCCGCCGAGGGCGACGTAACGCGCGCCCAGCAGGGCATCATCTACATCGACGAGATCGACAAGATCGGCCGCAAGGACGAGAATCCCTCGATCACCCGCGACGTCTCGGGCGAGGGCGTACAGCAGGCCTTGCTGAAGATTCTTGAAGGCACGGTGGCCAATGTGCCGCCGCAGGGCGGGCGCAAGCACCCTCACCAGGAGTTCACCGCCGTTGACACCACCAACATTCTCTTCATCTGCGGTGGGGCCTTCGTGGGCCTGGAGCGCGTGGTGGGCCGGCGCGTGGGCAAAAAGGCGCTGGGTTTCAAGACGATCGACGCCTCCGAGGGCGATGCCGCCACCAGCCGTTCGCATCGCGACACCGAGCTGCTGCGCCGCACCGAGCCGCAGGATCTGATCAAGTACGGACTGATTCCCGAATTTGTCGGCCGCCTGCCGGTGATGGGCATTCTGGACGAGCTGGACGAAGCGGCGCTGATCGAGATTCTCACCAAGCCGCGCAACGCCATTCTCAAGCAGTACCAGAGACTGTTCGAGTTCGAAAACGTCCGCCTGCACTTCACCCCGGAGGCCTCCGCCGCCCTGGCGCGCGAGGCCCTGGCCCGCAAGGTGGGCGCGCGCGGATTGCGCATGATCCTGGAAGAGCTGATGCTCGACCTGATGTACCACCTGCCCAACAACAAGCGCGTCCGCGACATCGAAATCACGCGCGAGATGGTCGAGCGGCGCGATCTGTCGCTCTGCCTGCTGGAAAAAGCCGGCTGAAGCCGTTATGCGGCGCAGAGCGCTCCGCGAGGGGCGCTCTGCATTCCTAGCGTCCGTCCATTCCGCTGTACAATCCCAGCATGTGATTTTCCGCAACTGGAGCCGCCTTCGCGCGTCTAACACTAAAGGTGTCCCTATGACCGCATCCCGCGAAAAGACCGAAACACGCAAGCTGCCCATGATGCCNNCCATTCGGGACATGGTGATTTTTCCTTATATGATGACGCCCTTTGTGGTGGGCCGCGAGTCCAGCGTGCTCGCGCTGGAAGAGGCGCTCTCGGGCGACCGTAAGATTTTTCTCGCCACCCAGCACGACGCCTCGATCGACGAGCCCAAGGCCAAGGAAATCTACCAGATCGGCTCGATCTGCAACATCGTGCAGAGCGTCAAGATGCCCGACGGCAACATCAAAGTGCTGGTCGAGGGCGTGGAGCGCGCCAAGTCCATCGAGGTCAACGACCGCGACGGCTTCTTCGTGGCCACGGTGCGCGCCGGCAAGAGCCAGTTTGAGATGACCCCGGCCGTCGAGCAACTGATGCAGCGCGTCACCGGCCTCTTCGAGCAGTACGTCAAGCTGCAGCAGTCGCTCAACTACGAAACCATCATCGCCTCGGTGCACATGGACGAGGCGGCCAAGCTGAGTGACACCATCGCCGCCAATCTGCAACTGGGCATTGAAGAAAAGCAGGAGCTGCTGGGCATCTTCGACCCGGCGATGCGGCTGGCGCGCATTGCCGATGTCCTGGACATCGAGATCGAAAAGCTGGATCTGGACCGCAACATTCAGTCCCGCGTCAAGCGGCAGATGGAGCGCGCGCAAAAAGAGTACTACCTGAATGAGAAGATCAAGGCCATCCAGAAAGAGCTGGGCCGCGGCGAGAAGAGCGAGTTCGACGAGCTGCGCAAGAAGATCGAGGCCGCTGGAATGCCCAAGGACGTGCTCGACAAGACCATCCAGGAGCTGAAAAAACTGGAGGCCATGCCGCCCATGTCGG
>PMPH01000026.1:0-13828 GCA_003161045.1 Acidobacteriaceae bacterium | reverse complement strand
ATCCCAAGGGCTCGATCCTCTGTTTCGCCGGGCCGCCAGGGGTGGGCAAAACCTCGCTGGGAATGTCGATCGCCAAGGCGACCGGGCGCAAGTTCGTGCGGCTTTCTCTGGGCGGCATCCGCGACGAGGCCGAGATTCGGGGCCACCGCCGCACCTACATCGGAGCCATGCCCGGCCAGATTATCCAGCACATGAAGCGGGCCGGCACCAAGAACCCCGTCTTCCTGCTCGACGAAGTGGACAAGATGGCCTCGGACTTCCGCGGCGACCCGGCCTCGGCTCTGTTGGAAGTGCTGGACCCGGAGCAGAACACCACCTTCCAGGACCACTACCTGGACGTGGATTACGACCTCTCGCAGGTGCTGTTTGTGGCCACGGCCAACGTGATGCACACCATCCCGGCCGCGCTCCAGGACCGCATGGAGGTTTTACACCTGCATGGGTACACGGAGCAGGAAAAGCTCGAAATTGCACGGCAGTACCTGGTGAAAAAACAGCGCGAGCAGACCGGCTTGACCGAGAAAAACCTGGTTTTTGCCGACGACGCGATTGTCGAAATCATCCGCAACTATACACGCGAGGCAGGCGTCCGGAATCTGGAGCGCGAGATCGGCAACATCTGCCGCAAGGTGGCCCGCCGCGTGGTCAAAAATGGCGTCAAGCACAGGGAAGAGCTGACGGCGGCCAACATTCACGAGTTTTTGGGCGTGGCCCGCTTCCGCGACTCCGAGATGCACGAGAAGAGTGAGATCGGCCTGGTGACCGGCCTGGCCTGGACCGAGGTGGGCGGCTGCATCCTCACCACGGAAGTGCAGGTGCTGGATGGCAAAGGCAAGCTGACCATCACCGGCCAGTTGGGCGACGTGATGCAGGAGTCGGCGCAGGCCGCGCTCAGCTACATCCGCGGCCGCGCGCAGGCGCTGGGGCTGAGCCGCGAGTTCTATCGCAACGTGGACCTGCACCTGCACGTTCCCGAGGGCGCGATTCCCAAGGACGGACCCTCGGCCGGCATCACCATGGCCACGGCCCTGGCCAGCGCGCTGGCCAAGATTCCCGTGCGGCGCGACATCGCCATGACCGGAGAAATCACGCTCCGGGGCAAGGTGCTGGCCATCGGCGGATTGAAGGAGAAGCTGCTGGCCGCGTTGCGGGCGGGCATCTTCGAGGTCATCCTGCCCCGCGCCAACGAGAAGGATGTAACCGAGCTGCCGGACAACATCAAGAAGTCGATGAAGCTGCATTTTGTCGATCAGATGGATGAGGTGCTGGCGTTGGCTTTGGAAGGTCCGCTGCCTCCGCCATTGCCCGCCGAGGCTGAAGTGCTGGCCGCTGTGCCGCCACCGGAGCTGACCGGCAATCTGCCGGCCCGGCAGTAGGGCACACACAAGAACTCCCAGGCCGCGGATCTCGATCCGGTGACCTGGGAGTTCGGCGATTTCCCCGCCGCAAGGACTGAAAAACCAGAAAAAACTACTTGGTGGCCAGCGCTTCCCGCGTCCGCGCCGCGCTCATCCGCCGCACCAGCACCGGAACTCCGAAGGCCAGCCCGGCGACGAGTGCCGTCGATAGCAGGTCGTTGCGATAGAAGGGCACCGCGGCGGCGTAGCAGGCGGCCAGCCCAACCAGCGTCCGCGGATAAATCCAGCCGCTTGCCCAGACCGCGTAGTTCGAGACCACGAAAAACGAGGTTGGCCCCAGCAGCGCTCCGGCCGCCACGCGCGACAGGCTAGTCCGGCTCTTGAGCAGAATCCGCCCCAGCGCCATCGCCGCCAGGTACCAGGCCCAGGTGGTCACATAGCCCTGCCAGTGGAAGCTGAAGTGGTAGACCGAGAGGGTGAGGAAGCAGTCGGTGGCCACCAGCGCGGCCAGGGGAGCCAGCATCTCCCGCCAGGGCCGCCGCGCGCCAAAGTAAAGCAGGACACCGCCCACGGCGGTAAAGTTCCACCACCCAGGATGGGGCAGCAAACGGCTCAATACGGCAACCAGCAGGAGCAGATAGGCGGGCATGATGACCTCGGATTTCAGGATTTCCGCGTCTCATCACGCGAAGTAAAGACGCGCGCGTGACGCAACGGCACTGTTTCCATTCTGCGGTCCACGCGCCGCCGGGTCAACCGGAAAGATTGACGCAATGAACAAATCGTTTCATTTGAAGCAGGGACTTGTTTACCGCTGCTGCTGCCCGTTCATTGCCTCGCCGGCATCGTAGCGGCCGTCCACGATATAGACCCAGCCGCTCAAAGGAGGCCGGCTGGGGGTTCTGTCCGCGCCAAGATAGGAATAGTCAAAGCGCAGGTCGGTGAACTCGACGGTCGTCCAGGTGTGGTTGGGCGGCAATTGCGGCGGGTTCAGGCCCGGCACCGGACCTGGAATCGGTTCAGGGCCCACATCGCGCACCACGGCCCACGTGCCCCAGTCGAGAAAAACCTGGCCCAGCCGAGTGCCTTTGGCGGCCTCGGCAGCCGCGGTCGAGGGAGGCTTGTAGAGCGCCTGCCGTGGGTCGCTCACGATCTCGCCGGTGCGGGTGTTGATCTCGGCGGTCTGATAAAAATCGGCCGTCTCCAGAATCGCGTGCCAGCGAAAGGGGTTAATGGGATAAGGTTCCAGCGCCAAGCGCTTCACCGGAGCCGTCGTGATCCCGGCAGTCTCAACCAGTGTCCGCGCCTCCTCCTGCTCCCACCAGCGCCATCCCCAGAGCAAGACCATCCCGCTGAGCGCAAAGATCGCCCAACCCTGGCCGCGAAAGGCCGCCCGCGGCGCGTCCGTCTTCCGGCCGATGAGAGCGAAAAGCCAAGGCAGAATGAAAGCCAGAAAAAACAGCGCCCACAGCACCGGCTCGGCGATAAAAACCAAATTGCCCGCATACCAGCGCGGATTAAAGGGGAAAAAAGGCCGCAAACCGTAGTTGTTTGTCCAGTCCAGCAGCAGGTGGCTCAACGCGGCAATCAAGGCCGTCAAATAGAGCCAACCCCAGCACAGCGGCTGGGGCAGTTCTGGGCCGGGCGCGCCTGGGTTCTTCAGCGCCGGAGGAGCTTGTGCGTTTTGGCTGAGAGCGTTGGCTCTTCGATCACTCCGCGCCCGCAACCAGCGGTCCAGCAGCCACACCGCTCCCACTGCCACCGCCGCCACCACCGGAACGGCGATAAACGTATGCGTGATACCGCGATGGCGCTTCAGCTCCTCGACCGGCCCACGCAGCCCCCAGAGGACATCGATGTCGGCGGCTTCGGCAGCCAGAACGGCGGCCAGCGTCGCGTAGGCCGTCTTGCGGTTCAGCCCCGCGCGGCCGATGCAGGCTCCAGTCAGAAAGTGGGTGATGGGCTCCATGGTTGTCTGCCAACCATACTACCCTGCCCCGCCGCCTCCTATAATTCACCCTATGGGCGAACCCGACAACCCAAACTCTGCTTCGACCCGGCGCGCGGCCGAGTTGCGCGACCAGTTGCGCCGCCACGAGCACCTGTACTACGTTCTCGACAAGCCGGAGATCACCGACGCCGCCTACGATGCGCTGATGAACGAGCTGAAGCGGATCGAGGCCGCGCATACGGAACTGCTTACTCCCGACTCTCCCACCCAGCGCGTGGGCGGAAAACCGGCCGAGGGCTTCCAGAAGGTGCGCCACTCGCGCCCCATGCTCTCGCTGGACAACGCCTACTCCGAAGAGGAGCTAGCCGCCTGGGACCGCCGTGTGCGCGAGCTGGCCGACGGGCTGCCGGTCGAGTACGTGGCCGAGTACAAGTTTGACGGCCTCAGCGTGGCGCTGCGCTACGGTCCTGCGGACGGCGGAGGCTCAAGGCTGATTGCTGGCTTGACCCGCGGCGACGGCCAGACCGGCGAGGACGTGACCGCGAACATTCGCACCATTCGCAGCGTGCCGCTGCTGATCCTGGCTGAGAAGCTCAGAGAACTCCGCCTGCCGCAGGCATTCGAGGTGCGCGGCGAAGTGGTGATGCCCGAGGCGTCCTTCCTGCGCCTGAACGAAGAACGCGAGCAGGAGGGCCTGGCGCCGGCCGTCAATCCCCGCAACGCCGCCGCAGGAACGCTGCGCACTCTCGATCCGGGCATCGTCGCCAATCGCCGCCTGGTCTTCCTGCCTTACTTTTTGCTGGTTGAGGGCGAGTATTTTCTTCAAAGCCAGAGCGCTACCCTCGATGTGCTTTGGAGGCTCGGCTTTAAAAGAGAGTTTGCCCGGACAGTGAAGGCGCAAACCGTCGAGCAGATGATGAACTTCATCAACCAGACGGAAGCCAGCCGCGCCAATCTGCCCTACGAGATCGACGGCGTGGTCTTCAAAGTGGACTCCCACGCCACTCAGCAGCAGCTTGGCTATACCGGCCGCGCGCCGCGCTGGGCCATCGCCTACAAGTTCACCGCCCAGTCAGGTGTGACGCAGCTTCGCGCCATCACCGTGCAGGTGGGCCGCACCGGCAAGCTGACCCCGGTGGCCGAACTGGAGCCGGTCTTCATCGGCGGCACNNCTGAAGCTCGGCGACTGGGTGCGCGTCGAGCGCGGCGGCGACGTAATCCCCAAGGTCGTCGAGGTCCTGGAGGATGCAGAGCATCCGCCAGGAGTCTTCCACTTTGTTTTCCCTTCGGTTTGTCCAGAGTGCGGAAGCGCTGCCGTTCGCGTCGAGGGCGAGGTGGACTTCCGCTGCGTGAACGCGGATTGCCCGGCCAAGCTGCGCGAGAGCCTGCTCCACTTTGCCTCGCGCGGCGTAATGAACATTGACGGGCTGGGCGAGGCGGTGGTGCAGCAGTTGCTCGATCGCGGCCTGGTGAAGAGCGTCGCCGATCTCTACAGATTGAAGAAAGAAGACCTGCTCGCTCTGGACCGCTTTGCGGAAAAATCGGCGGCGGCCTTGCTCGATGAGATTGAAGGCTCCAAAAAATCCGGTCTGGCCCGTCTGCTGATGGGCCTAGGCATTCGCTTCGTGGGCGAACGCACCGCTCAACTGCTAGCCCAGGAATTCGGCTCCATCGAAGCGATTGAAAGGGCCACGGCTGAAGAACTGGAGCGCGTCGAAGAGGTCGGCCCGCGCATTTCCCAGGCAATTCTCGAGTTCTTCGCGCAGCCGGCGAACCGGGCGCTGATCGAGAGCCTGAAGGCGGCCGGGGTGAAAATGACGGCCGAGAAAAAACCGCGTTCAGCTCATTTGGCGGGGCTGACCTTTGTGCTCACCGGCACTCTGCCCACGCTCACCCGCGAGGAGGCCAAGGCGAAGATCGAGGCCGCCGGGGGCAAGGCGGCTGCGGCCGTCAGCAAGAAGACCTCCTACGTGGTGGCCGGCGAGGAGGCCGGCTCCAAGCTGGACAAGGCGCGCGAACTTAAAATTCCCATGCTGGATGAGGCTGGCTTGCTGGCGCTGCTCGAAGCCGCGCCGTTTCCGCATTGAGCTCCGCATTATTCGTGCGCGAATACAGGGCAGGATTATCTCCCCCTCAATTCAGGCCACGAAATTCAGGGCTCGGCATTCAGAGCGTCGCGGCTCTGCAATAAACTGCCTTGTCCTGCGCATCATCGGACTGGACGGCCAGAGGAGCCCAAGCCACCCCGCCCATGCGGCGGCCTTCATCTGTTAGGAACTGCGGCGGCGGGCGGCCATGCCCGGATGATGCTCGACAGCGCTCATTTCGCGCTCCCGCTCACGCTCCCAGGCTGCGGCGCGCCAGTTGCGCGAGGCATAGCGGGGCGGCTCGCCGACGGCGGGAAGCGCGGACTCCCCGGAGCGAACTGCAACCTCTTCGGAGCGCGGTCTGGCTGGCGCGGCAATCACTTCCATCGGCATTCGAAGCGGGGATCGCGCGGATGCGGCCGGCGCGGGCGTGGGGATGAGCCGCGCGGAGGACTCGAACTCATCAGAGGCCGCGTAGGCCGCATAGGCCGCATCCGAGGTCAGGCTGGTGTCGGTGGCCCTGACGCTGGTGGTCCTGGTGTCAGCGGTTCTGGTGTTCGCGGCCCAGGTGTCGACAGCCTTGGCGTCGGAGGCCGGGCAGGCGCCGGTGCGCGCCATCTGCTCAACGGGCTCCGTTTCAGCGTCGTTCTGCGCCGTTGACGGCGCACGCACCGCCAGCGTCTTGGCCATGAAATCGTCCACCAGCTTGTGCAGGCAGGTTTGTCCGCACAGATGCTTTGCCCCTGGACGCAGCCGGTTGCGCGAGCTCCATCCGCTCACCCGCAGCTCACCCCCCTGGTCGTAGGCCACAAACCAGTGGTTGGTCTGCTTCTTCTCCATTCCGCAGATGTCGCACGATATCGCCTGCCGGATCACCGCATTTCCCCCCTAGAGCATTTTCGGAATAAACGTGGCTCTTTGAGTGCATTGAAAGGTGGCTTTTCCTTAAGGAAAAAGCCACTTGAGTGTGAGGTTTCGGCCTACAGCAATTCCGAAAATGCTATAGTCCGCACAGCCCTTCCGCAGTCTGGCCAGCTCCTGTCTTTCCCTTGTTTCCCCGCGTGGCCAGCCGCTTCAAAAAGCCGCCAGCCGCGCGGACAAACCCGATAAAGCGCTTCTGGAGCCGCCCACATTTATTTCATCGCAAATAGTGCGTTATCAGAGAGAAAAGAATAAAAAGAATCCAGAATTGAGGCAATTGCGGACAGTAAGGCGGGGAAATGTCCTGAAACGGAACGCATGGTGAGATTTAATTAAAAGGATGGAAGGGAGTAGATAGAGGGATCGCGGTTTACAGCAATTTCTCCAGCAGGGTGGAGCAAATCACGAGGCTCAAGCGGCTCTTTCTAAAAAGAGGCACAGACTTGTTACCATTTGGATTGGAGAGAAAAGTTCTCGCAGTTTTATTGCCTGAGCCGACAATGCCCGCCGAAAACTCAAGAATAAACTGCTTTTCAGAGTTTTACGCGCCTTCGCGGTGCTCCAGAAAACGCTCTGCCTACACGCCCAAGCCGAACTCACTGGCCTGCTGTTCGCCGGCGTTGGCGTAGAAGTCGTAGGGGGTGCGGCGCTTGAACCGGTAGCGGTTGCACAGCTCGCGGCCGGCAAAGAGGCCGAGCGCGGCCACCGCGATTCCCACCGAGAGCCAGCCGATCACTCGCAGGGCACAGCATTCCCCCTTTTCATCTGAAGGGGTCTCTTCCGCGGCGGTCAGGGCTTCGGGTTCAGTGGGCATGGGCTTGTCTTCCTCCTGCTTAACCATGATAGCGCAGTTCGGAGTGGGGTCGCTTCTATCCCAGGTTCCAAAAGCGGGATCTGAGGCGCGCAGTTCTGTTCGCTCGGCGCCCGGTTCTGTTTACTCTATCGAATCGATCCGAATGAGCCATGCGGCTTTTGTCTCTGCGGGCAGAAAGCTGGCGCGGATGGAGTGGCGGGCGAGTTGGCGGAGTTCGTCGCGGGTAAATTGCTGCTCGGCGTGGGCCAGCAGGTACTCGTTGGCCAGGTCGGAGCCGAAGAAGGCCGGGTCGTCGGAGTTGAGTGTGACGGTGAGGCCCAGGTCGAAGTAGCGGCGCAGCGGGTGGGCGGCAAATGAGGCGCAGAGCCCGGTGCGGACGTTGGAGGTGGGATTCAGCTCCAGCGGCACGTCCTGCTCCTTCAAGTCCTCGATCAGGTGAAAGTCCTGAATGGCCGAAATGGCGTGGCCGATGCGCTCCGAGCCGATCGAAAGCGCTTCCCGGATGGCCTCGGGGCCGGTGGTTTCGCCGGCGTGGTTGGTCAGCCGCAGACCGGCTTCGGCGGCCTGCGCATAGAGGTCGCGAAAGGGCTCGGAGCCGGCGCGGCGCTCGTCGCCACCCAAACCGATGCCGATGATCGAGGGGTGCGCGGGCCGGAGTTCGGCGGCCTTCTGGAAGACCCGTTCGGCTTCTTCGACGGTGAAGTGGCGCACGGCGTCGAAGATCCAGTAAAGCGAGACGCCCAACTCGCGCTCGCCGCGCTCCCTGGCCCGTTCCAGGCCGGCGAAGATGGGATCGAAGGATTGGGGGTCGTAGTTGCGCCAGAGGTAGATGACGCCCACCGAGATGAAGACCTCGGCGTGGACCACGCCCTGCGCGGAGAGGTGCTCGATCATCCGCCAGGCGGCCAGTTCGTAGTCTTCCGGGCCGATCAAGAGGCGCGTAACGGCCCGGAAAGACTCCAGAAATTCGGAGAAATTCGTGAAATGGTAGAGGCTTTCGGCTTCAGCGAGCGTGAGCGGGCGCGTGTCGTGGCGGGCGCTCAACTCGACCAGCGTCGCGGGCAGAATGGTGCCTTCCAGGTGCAGATGCAACTCTGCCTTGGGCAGGCGGCGAATGAAATTTTTAATTTCCGGCGTCATATTAGCCTACTTTTTCCCCGCAAACTCCGACCGGTGGCGGCTGTAAAGAAAGTAAATCACCAGGCCGATCACCAGCCAGATGAGGAAGCGGAGCCAGGTAATAATGGGCAGCCCGGCCATCAACAGAAAGCAGAAGATGACGCTGAGCGCCGGAATGACGGGGCCAAAGGGGACGCGAAAGCCGCGGCGGCGTTCCGGCTCGCGCACCCTGAGCACGATCACGCCGACCGAGACCAGGACAAAGGCGAAGAGGGTGCCGATGTTCGAGAGGTCGGCCAGGGTGCCAATGTCGAAGAGCCCTGAGGGGATGGCAACGACAATCCCCGCCACCCAGGTGGAAAAGGCCGGGGTGCGGAAGACCGGATGGACGTTCGAGAAGACCTTGGGCAGCAGGCCGTCCCTGGACATCGAGAACCAGACGCGCGATTGGCCGAGCTGGTAGACGAGGATCGAGGAGATCATGCCCATGATGGCGCCAAACAGGACCACCAGCCTGATCCAGTGGAGCGCGTGGCCGCCGGGGAGGATGGAGAGCTTTTTGAGCGCGTTGACCACCGGCGCGGCGTCGCCCACCATCGACTTCCAGGGCACCAGGCCAGTAAGGCAGACGGCGACGGCCACATAGAGCACTGTGCAGACGGCCAGCGTGGCGATAATGCCGATGGGCAGGTCGCGCTGCGGGTTGCGGCACTCCTCGGCGGCCGTCGAGACCGAATCGAAGCCAATGTAGGTGAAGAAAATGATTGACCCGCCGGTCAGAACCCCCCCCCAGCCATTGGGCATGAACGGGTGCCAGTTGCCGGGATGGATGAAGCTGATGACCGCGAAGATGAAGATCAGAATGGCGATCAGCTTGAAGCTCACCATCATGTTGTTGGTGCTGGCCGACTCGCGGATGCCGCGCACCAGAACCACGGTGAGCACGAGCACGATGAGAAAGGCGGGAATGTTGAAGCCGAAGTGCCAGCCGGGATGGTAGAGCCAGTTGCCGGCCAGATCCTGCAGGCCCTCGGGCAGGTAGGCGGGCGAGATCCAGAGCGGCGCCGGGTGCAGGCCGAACCAGTCCAGCAGGTCCACCACGTGGGCGGCAAAGCCCACGCTGACGGTCATGTTCGAGCCGGCGTACTCCAGAATCAGATCCCAGCCGATGACCCAGGCGATCAATTCGCCCAGGGTGGCGTAGGTGTAGGTGTAAGCCGAGCCGGCGATGGGAATCATCGAGGCCAGTTCGGCGTAACAGAGGCCGGTGAGGGCGCAGACGATGGCCACCAGAATCAGCGAAACGGCGATGGCCGGACCGGCGCCGGGGCGGCCCGCCATCGCGGTGTGGTGAATGATGAACTCGGCCAGCGGCGTATTGACCACGCTGGAGGAGTCGAACTGCTCGCCGGAGATGGCCGTGCCGATGACCGTGAAGATGCCCGAGCCGATCACCGCCCCGATGCCCAGCGCAGTCAGAGACCACGGGCCCAGGGTCTTTTTGAGCCTGTGCTCGGGCTCTTCCGAGTCCCGGATCAACTTATCGATGGACTTGCGGGCAACAAGCTGGCTAAGCAGGACGGTTCTCCTCATCCCGCTGCCGACTGAAACCTGTGCGTGGCAGAACCCTGCCAGTCAGGGGGATTCCCTCGTTCAAGGAGCCTCCGGCGCAGTGTGCCGGGAGGGGGAAAGTAAGCGGGACTCCGCGCCGGAGGCAATCTTGCTCGCGGGAGCGGAGTCTCAGTCGCTTTTGCGGGGGCAGACCTTTAGAGCGAAACCAGAGTGAACGTGTAGAGCGAAACCAGAGTG
This sequence comes from Acidobacteriaceae bacterium, assembly GCA_003161045.1. Classification (GTDB taxonomy): domain Bacteria; phylum Acidobacteriota; class Terriglobia; order Terriglobales; family Acidobacteriaceae; genus Telmatobacter. Next base: position 3,769 of record PMPH01000026.1, on the reverse strand, counting down.
AACGTGCCCTTGCCAAGAATATTCGAGGTGGCTTTTCCTTCCACCCCAGCGACGAAGACCTGTCGCCGGGGGCCCCGGAGAGGAAAAAGCCACTTGGCGGGCTTGCCTTTGGGTACAACTACTCTAGTTTCGCTTTAACGCTTGGAGATGCCGCGCGCCATCTTCTTCACTTTTTTCTTTGCCGAGCCGCGCGGTTCCGTCCGCTTGGCCTTGGGAGCAGCCTTTTTGCGGGCGGCGCGTTTCAGCTTCTTTCGTTCCTGCGTATCTTCAATCTTGGTGGTGTCGGCCACTTGTAACCTCTTTCACTCGAATCTCTTCAGGGTCTCCCGCAAACCGGGCGGATATTACTCTTAATGTTAACAGGGTTTGCGCGGCGGCGAAAGCGGAGCGGGCGCGCGCGCAGGGCTTTAGAGCGGTTCTCCAATTCATGTATACTGACCAACTCTGTGCAAGGTGGCTTTTTCTTGAGGAAAAAGCCACTCAGCGGCTGTGGTTTCGGTGTATAGCAGTTGGAGAACCGCTCTACCGGCTTGGATGGCGGCGGCTCGGGCTGCGCGGCGGCCCGGCGCGCGTGAAAAGCGGCGCGGGCTCTGTTTCCGGGGTACAATGAAAATAGAGCTGAGTCTCAAGATATAATTTTTTAAGAGAACAGCAGCCTGCTCGGCTCTTGCCTTCCCACTGCTCCTGACGAGCTCCGCACCGCACGCAACAACCACCTGTTGACCGGAGTCCGCTATGCGTTCCGACCAGATCCACCGCGCGCTCGCGCAGGGAATGAACCGCTTTGAAGTCTGTCAGTTAGTCGCCAAAGGGGTCAAGGCTACCCATAAGACCGGCGCGCGCTTTGAAGATTCGATCAACGATGTGCTGCAATACCTGGGTACGCACGATACCCCCAGAGAAGGCCTTCATCCGGCCATTCCGCAGGTCAGCGTCAAAAGCCTCAAGCCCGCCGCATAGCCCGTCAGAACCCAGCGGCCTACGGGACTATAGCGGTTCTCCAGTTGCTATACCCCGAAACCACAGCCGTTGAGTGGCTTTTTCCTCAAGGAAAAGCCACCTTGCACAGAGTTGGTCAGTGTACGTGTACTGGAGAACCTCTCTAGGGCCTTGTGGCCATTCCGGCGGCAATCGCTTCCAACAAGCTTTCCAGCCTCGTTCGCCGGGGCCGAAAATCCGCCTGAGCGGTTCCCCTGCTAACGTAAAGTTTCGATGACCGTGCCAGGTGGCTTTTTTTGAGGAATGAGCCACTCAGCCACGGTGATTTCCCTCCACAGCAACTGGAAATCCGCTATAAACGCAAAAGAGGGACGGCATCGCTGCCGTCCCTCTCTGTTTGAATCCGAACTGATTGGAAGGGGGTAACCCTTAGATAACCTGAACGTTTTCAGCCTGCCAGCCCTTGGGNNTGGTCACGTTGAACTGGACGCGCTGGCCTTCTTGCAGCGAACGGAAACCGTTCGACTGAATGGCGGTGTGATGGACGAATACGTCCTCGCCGTTTTCACGGCTCAAAAATCCAAAACCCTTGGCGTCATTAAACCACTTGACTGTGCCTGTTTCCATTGTGTGTTGCTCCTGTATTACCGATTTACCGCGAACGCAATGTGGAAGTTTGCGAGTAGGCGGTAACCGGAACAGGCAAGAACTTCAAATCGAATTCTACGATTAAATAAAGTGTAGCACGGATTTGAATTCTGGCCCGGAAAGATTGGGGCTACGGCAAAAGGTTGCCGCGAGGGTTTTATTTCGAGACCGGAGGCGGTCCAGGCAGAAAGCGGTCCCGAGCGTGTTGCGCGACGACGAGGAGCAGGCGCAATGTGGCCTGGAGGCAAATGTCGGAAACAAGCCTGGGAACGAGCCTGGAAACGATTCAAGCCGCAGTGTATCGTGAGGGAATATGGCGACAGAACTCCCCGGTCCTTCCCAGGCCGGTCCTTCCCAGGCGATGGCCCCGCCCTTAGCCGAGTCGACGGCCCGGGTGCTGAGCGTCGCGCAAATTCTGAATGCTCTGGGAATCGATTACGGCAGCGACGCCCACGGCACCGCCGTCGAGAAGCCAGAACCCTACCTTGTGATTCCGGGGCACGACGGCCCCCGCTGGCTGATTCCAGCGCGGTCGAGCGCCGCCGCATCGGTGTTGCGCGCATGGCATCCCTACAACCTCTCCAGCCGCATGAAATGGTTCGCCATCTGCACCGCCGCGCGCGCCGGTTTGTTGCGGCTTACGGGCTCCGTCGCGAGCGTGGCCGTCTCCCGCCGTGGGGCGCTACGCTGGTTTGAGAGGTGCGGCATTCGCTCGCGGACTGGCGAGATGGTGATTCTGGTAGGCAATCCATCGCCCGACAGGAAACTGGTCGTATTCCTGCTCCACGACACGCATTCAGGCGACACGCATTCAGGCGGCGCGCATCCAATCGCCGCAGTGCTCAAGGCCGGGCTGACGGATGGGGGCGGACAGAGCGTCCTCTACGAAGCCGAAGTCCTCCGCAAGCTGGAGCCGTACAGTTGGGCGCCGCGGCTGCTCTCGGTTCACCCCGAGCTGCGGGCGGCGGCGCAGAAATTTGTGCCTGGCGCCATGCCCGATCGCCGATTCCGGCCGGAATACATGGAGATGCTCTGCCATCTGCCGCGCAGCGGAGCGGGCAAAAACCTGGCACAGGTGGCCGACGAAATGGCGCGGCGGCTCAGCCCCTTCAAGGCCCGGTTGGATGCGCTGGCTCCCGGCCTGCTCGACCGCTCTTTCGACGCTCTCGATCACGATGCTTTTGTTCCCACCATTCTGGTGCATGGGGACTTCGCGCCCTGGAATATGCGCCACAACGCCCAGCTGGGTTATGTCCTGGTCGATTGGGAGTGGGCCGACTTTGTCGGCCTTCCGGCCTACGACCTGCTGCACTTTCAGTTCAACGACGACCGGCTCTTCGGTGAAAAATCCGGCGGCTATGCGGCCATTCGATCCAGGCCCATCTGCGCCGAATACCTCCGCCGCATGGACCTCGACCCGGAATTGCTGCCGCGGCTGGCCATCGCCTATCTGCTCGACCAGCTTGAATCCCATTGCCGGCAGCGGGGTTCCCAGCTCACCGCCTATACCTTGCGGCAACTGGAGGCCGTAGCCGGCTAGCCAGGTGCTGTGGCGCAATGGGTGGGCGGGGCCCGGGCGGAGCCACGCAAAGGCGGAGCGCGGGCCCGGTACGCCGTTGTGGGAGATGGTGGTCGACAATCTTCGCGCCAGCCTCAGTCCCGAGCAGATTGCCGGCACCCTCAAACGCATGGCCCCGGCGCTCCCTCCCGTCCGGCTCTCGCATGAAGCGATCTATCAGCCATCTATGCCATGCCCCGCGGCGAGCTGCGCACCGAGGTCATCGCGCTCCTGCGTCACGGTCACATCGACGTGAGTCACGGCTCCGGCTTCGAAACCGGCATCTCCTATAACTCATGCCGCTCGCGCTGCTGTCCCAAGTTCCAGGCGCATGCACGCCTACGCTGGATCGAGGCACGAAAACGGGATCTACTCCCGACCAACTACTTTGCACTCCCAGCCGAATCACACGCGACGGATGAGCCACACAACCAGCACAATCACAATAATTGTTCCTACCAAACCCAAACCCAACATAGCGCCTCCTAGCGGACACATAGGACGTCAAGGTTACCCACGCAGGTACGATAGGCCTGGATTCCAGCTATTGTCAAGGCCGGAGTAAAAGGAAACCACTGGGGCGGAGTAAAAGGGAACCAGATTGGAGTGCCCGGCGCCTTTTGT
>PMPH01000136.1 GCA_003161045.1 Acidobacteriaceae bacterium | reverse complement strand
CCCGGTCGGGCAGATTCTGAATGGCCTCGGCCAGCCGCTCCTCGAGTTCGCCTCGGAGGCAGCGGAAGAGCGGGTCCTCCTCAGGCCGGCCCGGCACATAAGCCAGCTCCTCCTCGCCCGAGTCCTCGTTGCGCTCCATGTTCAGCGTGCCGATCTCCAGCCCCTTCAGATCACCCAGCAACTGCTGGTACTCATCAAGACTGAGCGCCATCTCCTCGGCCACCTCGGCCTCATTCGGCGCGTGGCCCAGCCGGGCTGTCAGCACCCGGATAGCCTCTTCGACCGCGCGGCCCTTGCGGCGCAGCTCGCGCGGACTCCAGTCCAGGGTGCGCAGGCTGTCGAGGATGGCTCCCCGGATGCGAAACTGCGCATAGGAGCGGAACTGGACCTTCTTGGCCGGGTCGAACTTGGTAAAGGCGTCCATCAGCCCCACCACCCCGGCCGAGACCAGATCCTCAATGTCCACATGCTGAGGCAGCCGCTCATGAATCCGCCGGGCCAGAAAGCGCACGATCGGCAGGTGCTCGAGCAGCACCCGCTCCTGCTCGCCGGTCAGCACCGGAGACTGGGCGCCACCGGGCGGATAACCGTCCCCCCAGGCGCTCCGGCGCGGCAGCGCCTGACTCCCAACCGTATTCGCCGCTTCCATCCCCATCGCCGTCCCCTTTAACAAATCTTTAACTTTTGCCTTGTTCCCTCTGCTCGCTGCTAACTCCCAGTTCCAAGCTCCCAACTCCCAGCTTTCAACTCTTCCAACTCCGCCCCCCTCTGCCAACCTCCACTCTCTGCTCAACCTCCCATCGGTCCCGCCAGCGGCCAGGAGATGAAGGCTGCTTGCTGGCTCTCAGCGCACCGTTCCCACCGGACGCAGACGAATCTCGGGAGGAATCTCCCCGGCCGAGACCACCGCCAGACGAGGTAAAACCGGCTCCAGCCAGCGCTTGACGTGATAACGGGCAGGACTCGGACATAGGAGCACGGGAAGTGCCGCAGCCGAGGAGGCGGGAATAAGCCGCTTCAAAGAATCGGCCAGGCGGCGAACCACCGGCGTGGCCGGCGGCGCGGAGGCAGCCAGCATTCTTTGCCCGGTCTCGGGTGAAAGCGTGGCCAGAATCTCCTCTTCGAGCGCTCCATCGAGCAGCAGGATGGGCAACTGGCCCTCTCCATCGAGCAGCGGCTGGATGAGCCTCCGGCCCAGCGCCTGGCGCGCGGCCTCGACCAGGGCAACCACGCTCTTGTTCACCGGCGCGGTCTCTAGCATGGCTTCGAGAATCGCGCCCAGGTCGCGGATCGAGACCCGCTCGCGCAACAGTTGTTCGAGCACCCGGCCGACCTCGCCCAGGGTGAGCAGCTTGGGAACCAGCTCTTCGAGTAGCTTGGGGTGGCTCTCGTTGAGCGAGTCCATCAGCCGCTTGGTCTCGGCCCGTCCCAGCAACTCGTACGCATGACGGCGGATAAGCTCTCCCAGGTGCGTGGTGATGACCGTGACCGCATCCACCACCGAGTAGCCGGAGGCGATGGCCTGGTCCTCGAGCGCGGGCGCGATCCAGATGGCCGGCACTCCGAAGGCCGGCTCTCGCGCCTCCCTGCCGGCCAGGGGACGCCGGTTCGCTTCGCCCGAAACGGCCAATAGCTGCGTTCCCTCGGTCTGCCAGCGGCCAATCTCCATGCCGCGCAAGGAGAACAGGTACTCGCGCGGCTTGAGGCGCAGATTGTCGCTGATGTGCACCGGGGGCACCAGAAAGCCCATCTCCGCGGAGAGGTGGCGGCGCAAGGAGCGCACCCGGCTCAGCAGTTGGCCGCCCTGTTTTTCGTCCACCAGAGGGATCAGTTGGAAACCAATCTCCAGGGTCAGCTCTTCCAGGCGCAGCAGTTGAGCCAGATCGGAGCTTACCGCCTCGCCGGGCTTCTTCTTCTCGCTCACTCCCGGCTCGGCCGGCGCAGCTACAGTGGCGTGGGCAGCCACGTGGCGTCCAGCCAGGAACAGAGCGCCCGCCACGGCGAGAAAGATCAGCTTGGGCAGCCCCGGAATCAGGCACATGGCCCCCGAAAACAAGCTGGCCAGATAGAGAGTGACCGGCTTGGCCAAAAGTTGCTGGCGGATTTCGCCGCCCAGCAATCCAGCCGAGTTGGCGCGGGTCAGCGTGATGCCGCCGGCGACCGAGACCAGCAGCGACGGGATCAGGGTGACCAGCCCGTCGCCCACCGTCAGCACCGTGTAAGTGCGCGCCGCCTCCCCGAGCTCGATGCCCTGCTGCAGGGTGCCGATCAGCAGGCCGGCGATGATGTTGATGCCGGTAATCAGAATCGTGGCCATCGAATCCCGCTGATTGAAACGCGCCGCGCCGTCCATCGCCCCGTAGAACTCCGCCTCGCGGGCGATCGCCTGACGCCGCCGCCGTGCCTCGACCTCGTCGATCAGCCCGGCGTTCATGTCGGCGTCGATGGCCATCTGCTTGCCCGGCAGAGCGTCGAGCGTGAAGCGGGCGGTCACCTCGGCGGTGCGCACCGCTCCATGAGAGACCACTAAGAATTGAATGGCGATCAGCGCCAGAAAGAGCACGAAGCCGACCACATAGTTGCCGCCGACGACAAATTGCCCGAAGGCCTCGATGACCTTGCCGGCCGCCCCCGTACCATCCTGTCCGTGCAAGAGAATACGGCGGCTGGAGGCGATGTTCAGAGCCAGACGGAAGAGCGTCAGCAGCAGTAGCAGGGTGGGAAAGACGCTCAGCTCGACCGCGCGGCGAATCTGCACTGCGGAGAGGAAGACGATGATCGAGGCGGCCATTGACAGGGCCAGCAGGAAGTCCAGCGCCGCGGCCGGCAAGGGCACCAGCATGACGAAGATCACGCTGATGGAGGCCAGGGGAAGCACGTACTCGCGCAGCCAGTGCAGAATCGACTGCGTGGGCAAGGAACCGGCAGCCAGGGCAGTGGTGCTCATTGCGGACCTCCTGCAAAGGGTGGTGGAGCGCCGGAGCCGGGCCTCCAGGTTGGGGCAGCGGACGATGGGGCTGCGGACGATGGGGCTGCGGGCCGCGCAGCAGCCTTGGCCGCGGCCTCGCGGGCGCGGCGCTCGCGCAGCTCTGCCTCCACGCGCTGGCGGTAAAGGTAGGCCAGAATAGCGGCGACCGCGGCATAGAGATCGACCGGGATTGCCTGCCCGACCTCGACCGAACGGTAGAGCGAGCGGGCCAGCGGCGGGTTTTCGATGATCGGCACCCCCGCCCAGCGCGCCTCGGCCTTGATCTCCTCGGCCAGCAGGTTGCGGCCCTTGGCCAGCACCTTGGGCGCCTCCATGGTGGCAAAATCGAAGCCCAGGGCCACGGCGTAATGGGTGGGATTGGTCAGCACCACGGCCGCCTTGGAGACGTCGGCTTTCACCTTGCGGCGGCGCATCTGGCGCTGCAGGTTGCGGATACGGCTGCGAATCTGCGGGTTGCCCTCGGTTTCCTTGTACTCGTCGCGCATATCATCGCGGCTCATCTTCAGCCGCTTCTCACGGCTCTGCCACTCGACCAGGTAGTCGATCGCCGACCAGGCGAACAGAAGCCACGCGGCGGCCACCAGCAGCCCGTACACATCGGAGCCGAGCATCTCCAGCCGGGCCGTCGAAAACGGCGGAAGCGTCAACTGGCGGGCGATGCGCTGCACCGCGAAGACCGCCAGCAAGCTGGCGGGAATCAGTGATTTGGCCAGCCGCGAGGCGGCGCGCAGCGAGAACAGGTTCTGAATGTTCGAAACCGGGTTGATGCGGTCCAGCTTGAAGCCCACCGCCCCGGCGTGAAAGTTGACGCCTCCGGTCTGCAGAATGCCCACCCCGAGAGCGGCCGCGGCTACTGCCGCCATCATCATGCCCGAGGGAACCAGAATGCCGAGTGCCAGGCGGCGCAAAGCATAGAGCGTGGGTTGAATCTGGGCGGGCTCCCAGCGGGCCGGAAGCCCGAGATCGAGAAAGGCGGCAAAGCTGCCTCGCCAGACGATGAGAAAATGACTGCCCAGGGCGCCCAGCACCATCACCCCGGCCAGGGTTCCGGCCGCGGACGACAGCTCGCGGCTGTGCAGAATGTCGCCTTCCTTACGCGCCTTGTCGCGCCGGTGCTGGGTGGCCTGTTCTGTGCGCTCTCCGGGCATCGGCTATCCTCCCAGGCCCAGAGCCGCCCGGTGGCCGGGCGCGGTAATCAACTGCTCGGCCAGGTCGAGCAACCCGGCAAAACGCGCCTCAATGAAGCGCGGCCACAGGGCCAGCGAGCCGATCAGCAGGGCAAAGCCGGTCAGAGTCTTCAAGGGCACGCTCAGCGACATGACCGGCAACTGCGGGCTGAGCTTGCCCAGCAGGGAGATGGCCACCTCGACCAGCAGGGTGGCGGCCAGCACTGGCGCGGCCAGCTCGACGGCGGCCAGGAAGATGCCGCTGGCGGCGCGCACGATCGCCAGCGCGGAGGTGGGCGCCAGCGCGAAGCTGCCCAGCGGCGCCGCGCGGAAGCTGCGCACTATCGAGGCCAGCAGAATCCGGTCGAGCCCGGCCCCGATCACCACCAGCGTGCCCATCAGCTGAAAGAGGTCACCCAAGAGCGGCGTCTGGATCGACGAGGTCGGGTCCAGCAGATTGACCATCGAAAAACTGAACTGCAAACCTATCAGCTGGCCGGCAAAGAGCATCATCTCGTTCAGCAGCGTCAGCGTGAGTCCGTAGACCAGCCCCACGGCCAGCTCTCCCAAAAGAGCCGAGAAGCTGATCGAGGCCTGGGAGCCGGGCAGCGTGGCCACCAGCGGGGCCAGCAGGAAGGCCACCGCGCCCACGAAGACCGCCTTGGTGCGAATGGGCAGCGCCGTCGAGGAGAAGAATGGCGCAAAGGCCACCATCCCGCTCACCCGCACCAGGGCCAGCGTCATCGCGCTCAGGAAGCTCGTCCAATCCGGCATGATTTCCTTTCAGTTTCCAGCCGCTAGCTTCTAGCTTTGCCTGTTCGCCCATGGCCTCTGAGGCCATCCCATTTCTGATTCCGTCAGAGCGTTGCGGCCCCAAGCGTCCGCTCCAAAATCATTTGCATTTCCCAACTTCACCAAGTAGCTAGAGGCTAGAAGCTAATAGCTGTTTCTCAGCCCAAATAGCGGTGAAAGTCCGTCAGCAGCAGGCGGGTATAAGCCGCCATCCGGCCCAAAAACCAGGGCATACCGACCAGCAGGATCATGGCCACGGCGGCCAGCCGGGGCACGGAGGTCAGCGATTGCTCCTGCAAGCTGGTCAGGGTCTGGAAGAGACTCAGCACGAAGCTCAGCAGGGCGGCGGCGATCAGCAGCGGCGCGGCCAGAATCATGGCCTCCTTCATCAGTTGGCGCAGCAGCTCGGAAACCATGTCGGGCGTCATCGGCAATCCTCTCAGTCAGCACTGCAACAACGGGTCAAAAGCTCTTTAATAGCGAGTTGGCCAGCAGGTTCCAGCCGTCCACCATCACAAACAGCAGAATCTTCAGCGGCGTCGAAACCACCACCGGAGGCAGTTGGAACATGCCGATCGAGGTGGTAATCGAGGCGGTGACGATGTCGATCAGCAGAAACGGAAGAAACAGGACCGCGCCTATGGCAAAACCGGCCTTCAACTCCGAGAGCATGTAGGACGGCACCACCACCCGCATGGGCAGGTCGTCGGGCTGGTTGGGGCGCGGAACCTGGCCGGCGGCGGTGAACAGGGCCAGATCCTTCTCCCGCGCGTAGCGCAGCATGAAATGCTTGATCGGCTGGGCGCCCAGGTCGATGGCCTGCATGCCGGTGATCTGCCCGGCGCGATAGGGCTCAACCGCCTGCTGGTCCACCTGATTGAGCACCGGGGTCATCAGAAACCAGGTCATCATCAGGGCCAGCCCCATCAGCGTGGGGTTCGAGGGCGCGGTCTGCGTGCCCAGCGCCTGGCGCAGAAAGTGAAAGACCACCAGCAGCCGCACCATCGGGGTCACGGCCATCAGAATGGCCGGCAGGAGGGTGATCAGCGTCAGGACAAACAGAATCGTCCACGGAGTCGCGTCCGAGGAGTGCAGGCGGGCATTGAGGTCGGGCAACAGGGGCACGGAGGCCGGCGCCGCCAGGCTGAGAGCCGCCCAGGAAGCTACCATGAGACCCTCGCGGCGGGCCGCCTCGAGCCGCGCTGCCGGTTGAGGCCGCTTACGGCCGGCAGCGGCCGCTCATCGAGCGCATAGAAGGCCGGCGCGCCCTCCGGTGAAGTGGCCACCAGAAAACGCCGCCCTTCGGCCTCGACCAGCGACAGCGACTGGCGCGGAGCCAACGCAATGCGCTCCAGAAGCTCCAGCTTCGGCTGCGGCCGGCCTCCGGCCCGCAACCGGCCCAGCAGCCAGCCGGCCACTCCGCCGGCCGGTGTCGTCTTGGTACTCCCACTCCGTTCCATCTTCCGCCCTCTCTCATGCCTCTGCTCTGACGGCTTAAGAAAATCCAATCCTGGAAATTTCACCAACCCCGAAAAATTCAATCCCGCTCCCTGAAAACTCAACTCCGCTCCTGCAAAAACTCAACCCGCCCTCTCAGGCCAGACGGGGCACGCGCACCGCCAACTGCGAATCGACCACCTCGAACTCGCTCCAGGCCAGTTGCACATCGCCTGCGGCCAGCGGCAAATCCTCGCCGTGCGCCCACTGCGTCTCGATCACCTGGCCCGGCTCGAGTGCCAGCAGATTGCGCACCCGGAAATCCCGCACCGGCACGGCCACATCCAGCTCCACCGGCAGCCGCGTGATCACCGCGCTGAGCTCTGCCTCTACCCCCTCGACCGGGGGGTGAGGGGATGGAATCAGCGCCTGCTCGGCCGCGATCTCGGGCGTGGCGGGCGGATTGGGCGGGGGGGGCGGAGCACTGGCCGGTGGCGGCAGTGGTTGAACGGTAGCCATTTGCTGAGAAAAGAAGCAGAAATGTGACCAGAAGCGGGACAGAAAGATTGGAATAAGCTAAGAAAGGCCCAGAAACCTCCGCCCATCCCGCCCCGCAAAACCGGCCTATTCCATCGCTGCTACACTGATAGAAGAGATTAGAGCGGGATTCCGGCTCACAATGAGCCCGGAATCCGCTGCGGAGCGAGGTCGAAGTCCATGCCGGAAATGAATGAAAACAAGATTGTTGCCGCCACCAGCCTGCGTCTGAAGGTGGGCCTGGCCGAGATGCTCAAAGGCGGCGTCATCATGGACGTGATGAACGTCGAACAGGCGCTGATCGCCGAGGAGGCCGGCGCCACTTCGGTCATGGCTCTCGAACGCGTGCCGGCGATGATCCGCGCTGAGGGCGGCGTGGCCCGCATGGCCAAGCCCAGCCTCATCAAAGAGATCATCAAGGCGGTTTCGATCCCGGTGATGGCCAAGGCGCGCATCGGCCACTTCGCCGAGGCGCAGATTTTGCAGGAGCTGGGCGTCGACTTCATCGACGAGAGCGAAGTTCTGACTCCGGCCGACGAGGCCCATCACATCGNNGCGCGCGCAACCTGGGCGAGGCCCTCCGCCGCATCGCCGAGGGCGCGGCGATGATCCGCACCAAAGGCGAAGCCGGCACTGGCGACGTAGTCTTCGCCGTCCGGCACATGCGCCAGATCATCCGCGAGATGCGCGCCCTGACCGTCCTCTCTGAACAGGAGCTCTACGCCGCCGCCAAAGACCACCAGGCCCCTTACGAGCTGATTCGCATGGTCGCTCAGACCGGCAAGCTGCCCGTCCCGAACTTTTCCGCCGGCGGCATCGCCACCCCCGCCGACGCCGCTCTGATGATGCAACTGGGCGCCGAGGCCATCTTCGTCGGCTCGGGAATCTTCATGAAGGAGCGCGCCACTCCGCTGGACGTCGAGAACGACCCCAAGGAGCGCGCCGAGGCCGTCAGCCGCGCTAAAGCGATTGTGATCGCCACCACCCACTTCAACGACCCCAAGATTCTGGCCGAGGTGGCCGAGCAGGTCACCGGCACCATGAAGGGCCTGGCCGCCGCCGCCATCGAAGAGAAGGACCTCCTCCAAACCCGCGGCTGGTAGCCACCTGCGGTGGGGCCAATCGCTCGCTGTTCGCTCGCACGAGCTTCTGTGCTTTCCCTCCTTGCGCTAGAAAAAAGCGCAAGGAGGGGTACCCGGCGCGGCTGGTAAGCTGGCAAATTCATAGGAGAACCCGGCTTGACCGAAAAACGCACGCCGCCGCTGATCGGCGTCTTGGCTATTCAGGGCGATTACGCCGCTCATGCCGAGGCTCTGGCTGAGGCTGGCGCGACTCCCGTCGAGGTGCGCCGACCCGATCAGCTTGCCGGCTTGGATGGACTGGTTTTGCCCGGCGGTGAATCGACCACCATCCTCCGGTTTCTTGGGAAGCTCCGCTTCTTTGAACTTTTGGAAGAGTTCTGCCGCAAAAAGCCGGTCTTCGGCACCTGCGCCGGTGCGATTCTGCTGGCGCGGGAGGTACTCAATCCGCCCCAACGCTCCCTTGGGCTGCTTGATGCGGTTGTAGAGCGCAACGCCTACGGCCGCCAGATCGACTCGGCCATTGTGACCGCCGAAACCGCCTTAGCCGGAGGGCCGTTGGAGATGGTCTTCATCCGCGCCCCGCGCATTGTTCAAACCGGCCCGGCTGTCGAGGTGCTGGCCCGGCGCGAGGGCTCCCCGGCGCTGGTCAGGGAGGGCCGCGTTCTGGCCGCCACCTTCCATCCCGAGCTCTCCCGCGACCGGCGCGTTCACCGGCTTTTCGTCGAGATCGTCGCCGCAGCCAAAGAAGCTGTTCAATAACCGCCCCAAAAAACCTTCGGTAGCCTTGCTTTCAGAGAAATGGAAGGGCTAATGCTCGTCCCCTTCGACTCCGATAGTTCCTGCAGAGGTTCCGCGGACCTTCCTGGGAATCGCCCCTTTGGCGGGGAAAATAGAGCAGTTCTTCAGTTAATGTGAAGTTTCAAGTGTTGTGCAGGTGGCTTTTTCTTAAGAAAAAAGCCACTCAGCGGCAGCGGTTTTCCTCTACGGCAACTGGAGAACCGCTCCAATCCCTCAAATTCTGGATGCAACCAATCTGAAGTGAGAGTAATCTCATCCTCACGGAGGCTCCCGATGAACGCCACCTTTACGCGCAGGCCGGCGAAAAAGAAACGGCGAGAGCTGGGAACTGGCGGTCTGCCACCGGTGACCCGGCGGCCGACTGGCGGCGGGGGCGGGGGCGGCGACGACGAGTGGAAAAATGAAGGCAAAGGGCCAAGGGAGCTGCTGCGGCGCATTCGCTTCTTCGTCTTCTCGGCCCTGGCGGCCGACATGGTCTTCTTCGCCGTGCTGGTGACCATCTTTTTTGCGCGCCAGGCGGGCCTGCGGATGGATCCGCGCAGCCACGAGCAGATCGGCGACTGGCATGCGGTGCTGTTGCCGCCCATTCTCTACCTGAACACCGCCGTACTGCTGCTAAGCTGCCTGACCATGGAGCTTGCCCGGCGCAATATCTTCCGCGAAATCGACGTGCTGGAGGAGTGGCTCGGACTGGGCCGGCCGGCGCTGAATCGCGCTCTTCCCTGGCTGGGCGCCACGCTCACGCTGGGCGCGCTCTTTCTCGCCGGGCAGTGGACGGCCTGGAGGCAGTTGACGGCACGGGGCTTCGCCTTCAACCAGTTTGCGACCCCGGCCAGCTACTTCTTCTATCTCATCACCGGCCTGCATGCCGCCCATTTGCTGCTCGGCATAGCGGCTCTGATTCTCTGCCTGAGCGCGCTGGGCTGGCTCAGGCGCGTCGAGTTCCGCCAGATCGCCGTGGACGCGACCGCCTGGTACTGGCACACGATGAGCTTGGTGTGGCTGCTGTTGCTGGCCGTGCTGGCCTTGGGACAATAAAAGTCTGCGCTGCCCTCACCGGCGCTTGCGCAGCGCCAGTTCGACCACGCGCAGCATCTCCGCCTCGGGAGCCGGTTTACCGGTCCAGATTTCAAACTGGCGCGCGCCTTGCTGGACGAACATTTCCAGACCCGTCACCGTCGCAATGCCACGCTCTTTGGCCAGCTTGAGGAGCGGCGTCTCCAGCGGGTTATAAACCAGGTCGAAGACCAGCCCGGCGTTCAGCTCGTTCTCCTTGATGGGCAGCGGCTGTTTTGAGCCGGCCATGCCGCAGGGGGTCGAGTTGATGAGCACGTCGAAGCGGCCCTGGGCGAACTGCTCGCGGGTGAGCGCCTGGGCCTTGGACTCGGTGGCGAGTTTCACGGCGTTCTCGTGGGTGCGGTTGACGATGAAGACCTCCGCGCCCTGCTCGACCAGGCCGAAGACCGCGGCCCGCGCCGCGCCACCCGCGCCCAGAACGGCAATGCGCGCGCCCTTCAGCTTGAGGCGCTTTTCCAGCGGGCGGATGACCCCGGCCACGTCGGTGTTGAAGCCGTAAAGCTTGCCATCGGCGCCGGTCCTCAGCGTGTTGCAGGCGCCAATGCGCGTGGTCAACGGATCGGCGTTGGCCAAGTGGGACAGAACCTCCTGTTTCAGGGGCATGGTCACGGCCACGCCGGCCAGCGGCAGTTCGCGCACCAGGGTCAGCAGATCGTCGAGCGCGCTGGTCTTGAGCGGAATCAGAACCGCATTCACGCTCTCGCGGCGGAAGGCGGTGTTCTGCATCAGCGGAGAAAGCGAGTGGGCGATGGGATTGCCGGCCACGCCGAAGATGCGCGTCGCCTGGTCGAGCTGCTCGACGCGGTAGAGGTCGCGCAGGGTGCGCACGGTCACCTGGCCCGGCGCTGTCTGGATTCCATTTCCTGCCTTGACGCCAGCTTCTGTTTTGATTGCAGAGCCGGTTTTGGTTCCAGAGCCGGTTCCGGCGCTGTTGGAGAACGAGGCGAAGGTAAAGGCCGCTCCGGCCCGCAGGCCCAGCACGCGGCTCACCAGCCCCTCCTCGCCCATGGCGATGCCCACCACCTCGGCCGAGCGCGACCGGTCCTTGATCAGCCGCAGAACGGCCAGGTTGTCGGCCAAGGAGCAGGCTGTCGAGACCACCTTGATGAAGTCGGGCCGGAAGGCTTCGATGCGCTGGGCCGCCTGCTCCAGATCCCCGGTGCGCGAGAAGTCGTGAAAACTCACCAGCAGAGCCGCGCCCTCTGCGTGCAATGCGGCGCGCAGTTTCTCCCATTGCCGTGGCGCGGCCTCTTCGGCCGACTCGACCTCCAGATCGACAATCTGGCAGCCAGCCTGGGCGGCCTTCATCAGCGTCTCCAACTCCGCGGTCAAGGTCCCCTCGAAGTTCCCGCCAAAGGGCTGGCGCCGGCAGGTGGCGATCACCATCGCATCGCGATGGCGGGCGAGGAATTCCCTGACTTTGGGCAGCGCCTCGGCCGGATGAGGCAGCGAATCCAGCCGCAGCTCGAGGAACTTCGAGTCGGCCAGCGCAGCTTCCGCCCGCGCGAGCAACTCCTCCACGGAGCCAGCTTGAATGGCCACACACAATTTGCCTACGCGCAGCCGGGGAATGACCGGCGCGGGAGCGGAACGAGGCGAGTTGAGACCAGAATCGGGCATGGGCTCCAATTGACGCATCTTATAGGGCTTTCGTTCAGGATGCAACCGCTGAAAACTTCAGGCGCGAAGCAGGCGCATCTTATTTTCGGCGGCGGATCAAGAGTACGGGCTGCACAGGGCTGCGAAAAGCCGAAACCGCTTCCCTTCCAGGCCGCCAGAGTCTGAAACCCATGTGTGCACCCTTCCGCCGCAGCCGTTCTTTTTTATACAGCCCATCCGTAACCCTGGGAGTACTATCAACATCAGAAGCAGTGCGCCATTTCGAGCGCCGCCGCGCCGCCAGTTGACGCGCTGAAGCCCGTCGCCGAAATCGAGTGTGGGACTCCCCGCCCGCCCGCCGCCCTTCTTCCCAGAGAGGCGACCGATGAACGCTCTGTTGATCTACCCGGAATTCCCCGATACATTTTGGAGCTTCAAATACGCACTCAATTTTTTGGGCAAACGGGCCGCGCAGCCTCCGCTGGGGCTGATGACGGTGGCCGCGCTATTGCCGAAGACCTGGGAAAAACGGCTGGTGGACGTGAATGTCGAGCGGCTTCGCGACAGCGACTTGGACTGGGCCGACGTGGTGATGCTGAGCGGAATGCACATTCAGCGCGATTCGCTGGTGGCCATCGTCGAACAGTGCCGGGAGCGTGGATTGCCGACGGTGGTGGGCGGGCCGATCGCCAGCAGCCTCTCGGCGGCCGAGCTGAAGGCCGACCATGTGGTCGTCGGCGAGGCCGAGGCGTTGATTGCCGGGCTGGCGCGGGATCTGGAGCTAGGAACCGCCGAGCCGGTCTATCAGGCCGCTGAAAGGCCGGAGATGAGCTCGAGTCCGCTGCCCGACCTGAGCCTCATTAAAATGCACCGCTACTCGACCATGACCGTGCAGTACTCACGCGGCTGCCCTTTCAACTGCGAGTTCTGCGACATCATCGAGATCTACGGCCGGCGGCCGCGCACCAAGGCCGTGGCCCAGGTGCTGGCCGAGCTGGACCAGTTGCGCGCGGCCGGCTGGCGGGAGGCGGTCTTCATTGTTGACGATAACTTCATCGGCAACAAGGCGCGGGCCAGGGAGTTGTGCGTGGCGCTGGCCGAGTGGCGCAGGCAGTACAGGACCAACTTCGACTTCAATACCGAGGCCTCGCTGAACCTGGCCGACGATCCGGAGTTGATGCAACTGATGAAGGAGGCCGGCTTCGTCTCGGTCTTTCTGGGCATCGAAACTCCCGATGAATCGGGCCTGATCGCCAGCAACAAGCTGCAGAACACGCGGCGCAGCCTGCTGGAGAGCGTGGCCACCATCCAGAGCTACGGAATACAGGTGATGGGCGGCTTTATCCTGGGCTTCGACACCGACGGCGACGACATCTTCGACCGCATGGTCGAATTTATCCAGAAGAGCGGCATTCCCATCGCCATGGTCGGGCTGTTGCAGGCCATGCCCGGAACCCAGTTGTTCCGCCGCTTGTGGAAGGAAGGCCGGATACTAGATGCGGGCCACGGCGACAATACCGGCGACAAGCTGAACTTTCTTCCCAGCATGGACGCGGCCAAGCTGCTGGAGGGCTATCGCTCGGTTTTGAAGAGAATCTACTCCTGCGAGGCGTACTATGAGCGCGTCAAGCTCTACCTGAGCCGCACCCAGCCGCGGCCCGGCGAACGAAAATCTGGCGAACGAAGAACCCGGCAGCGGTGGCTGACCAAGGGTAATGCGCGCGCCTTCGTCACCTCGATCATCCGCCAGGGAGTCTTCGGCCAGCAGCGCTGGAGTTACTGGAAGTTTCTGCTTACCGTGGCCACCCGCTACCGCCATTGCGTGGGCGCGGCAATGACGCTGGCGGTGATGGGCTACCACTTCCAGGTGATGACCGGAAGATTGTCTGGTGGAGAGGATTCATCCGCGGCGCCCTCCGCGATGGAAAAGCCCCTTCCGGCCGAAACCGGCGGAGAGGCGCGATAGCGTTGCAGGCAGAGGACAAACGAAAGCGGCAGGCCGCGTGGCCTGCCGCTTTCGTTTGAGCCGGAATGGCTTTTTCAGATTCGAAACAAAGGAAGTGCTGGCAATCTATTTGCCGGACTTGGCTGGGGCGGAGACGGGCGCGGATTTGGAGTTCTCCAGCACCGAGTGCGATCCACCCGTGGAGCGCACGTAGAGCACCGTCAGGCTGATGGAGGTCACCATGAAGATGACCGCCGACCAGGTGGTGAGCCGGGTGAGCACGTTGGCCGCGGCGCGGGGGCCGAAGGCAGTCTGTGAGCCCTGACCGCCGAAGGCGCCTGCCAGGTCGGCCGAGCGGCCCTGCTGCAGAAGAACCACCCCAATGAGAAACAGGCTCACGATCACGTGCACGACGATGATGAAGTAGAAAAGAATATTCATCTTGAAAGCTGCTTTCCAGGTCAGTCCGGCTGATTCGGACGAGAGAGATTTTGGTGCGGAGGAGGGGACTTGAACCCCTATGCCTTGTGGGCGCCAGCACCTCAAGCTGGTGCGTCTGCCAATTTCGCCACCCCCGCACAAGACGGACTCTACGAGTATAGCAAAGGTGCGGATGCCGCGGGGGAAACTGCCTGCGGATCGCTCCCTCAAGTCAGGCCTTCACTCGCCCGATGGGGCTAATGAAGCGAAATCCGGCCGCCCGCGCGGGGCCTACCGGGCTTTCTTTCTGGCCTGTTTGGCAGCCTTGGCTTTGGCCGCTTTGGCCTCCTTGGCCTTGGCTTCCTTTGAATTGCCAGTGGGAATGGGCCCCATATCCGGGCCGACGCGCTTCACCTGTGTGTCGATCATCGCGTAGGTGATGGTGCGTGGCGCCGCCGGGCGGATAATGCCGGTCGCCGCATCGGTGGTCAGATTTTCGCTGCTGGCAATCTGGAAGTTGAAGACCGGCGTGCTGCCGCCCGGCACGGGCTGGTAGGCAATCCGCACCGGCAGATAGCCCTCGATGGGGTGCAGCCGGAAGGCGGTTTCGTAGCGATGGCGCTTGATGCTCCAGGTAAAGACGCGCACCTGGTCGAAGTCGAAGGGCAGACCGGCCTTGGGCGGCGAGAGCACGGTCAGAAACTGTGGGACCTCGTGGTTGGGCGTCGTGGCGTCGGGGTCGAAGACCTGGTTGAGCATGTAGGCGCCCACAAACCGCTGGCCCTCGGCGTAGATGCCAATCTCGTCCGGCACATCCACGTCCAGGTTCCGGGCCAGCAGCCACCCGGCGTGGCCTTGGCCGTCGCGCACCAGCCACCAGTCCTCCATCGGCGGCGGCTCGACCGGCGGCTCAGAGGCCGTCTGGCCGGAAATCTGCGCGGCAGCACCGGTTGAAGCCGGAGAAGCCGGCTTGGCGGCCGATTTTGCCGCTGATTTGGAGCCGGGAGCGGAGGTAGTAGCCTTTGCCGAGGGAGCCTTGGCCGCCGCCGGTGCGGCCACTGTGCCAGACTTGGAAACCAGCGGCTTGGGGGCCGCTGCCGCGCCCGGCGCCGTCTTGACGACCGAAGAGCGGGTCAGAAGCTGGACCTTTGCGTTCGCCGGCAGCAGATAAAACCGCTCCGTCTCCCGGCCGGGAAGAATGCGCATATAAATGTCGTCGCGGAGGGTCGCGGTGGCCACCACCGGGTCTTGCTTGTGCTGGCTGGCAAGCTGGCCAAAGGCCTGGAAGGTGTTGCCGTCGATCACGGCGTGCTCTTCGATCCAGCCGATCTCGTTCTTCTGGGTCTTCACCTTGTAGAAGCGGCGGTCGTGTTCAAGCACTTGCAGCGGCTGGCCGTTGACGACCTCGGCCACACGGTTGGAGACGGGAGCCACGCGGTCATGCAGGTACATCTTCCGCGCCGAAACGTAGACCGTATCGCGCCCACCATGGCGAAGGCGGTTGCAGCCCGTCTCCAGAGTAAGAAAACAGAGCAGCAGCAGCAACAGGGTCAGCGAGGCTCTGGAGCGCCTGACGAAAGCGGAAAATGGGATGGGGAATCGCGTAAACAGGGCCTCTGGCCGTCTTTTTGAGAATAGCACTGCGCGGCAGGAGGCCTCGGGCCGTTTCACCGGCAAGTCTTCCCGGACCACTGCACCTTGAACTCTGGCCGCATTCTCATTCTAATGCTGGGAGGCGATGCCCATGGTCGCAAAGGCCGAGGAGGTAATCGTGGTGTCCAACTGGCCGGCGGTGGAGGTGTCGAAGTAGTAGGCGTCGAGGTAGGGGCTGCCGCCTTCGCTGACCGCCAGCACGAACTGATCCGAGCTGTCTTCAACCAGGCCCACCGGTTCAATGCCGGTGGAGACCGAGCTGCTGAGCTGGGTCAGCGAGTAGCTGGAGCCGTCCGCCGCAATCTCAAAGCCGGTGATATTGCCGGTTGAAGTTCCGCTCCAGTTGGCGACATAAACGTAATCGCCGGTGGATTTGGGCAGGATGGCGCGCGGCCCGGTGCCGCCGCTGGCAAGCGGAGAGCCGGTAATCTCGGTCAGAGCGCCGCCGGAGCCGATGGTGAAGGCACGCAATCCGCCGGAGCTGGAAACGGCATCGGCCTCGCCGATGTACAGCAGGCGATTGCTGGGGTCCACGGCCACCGAAAGCGCGGCTCCGGCCGATGAGGTTTCAACTCCTTCAGTAAAGTAAGCGGCGGAGCCGAATGGGTCGCTGGTGTTCGTCGCGGTGAAGGTAAAGGCCGCGGTGCCACTGGTTCCCCCGGCCACGAAGATGTAGTCGTTGTCGGGCGCAATCGCCAACTGGTTGACCGTGCCTCCGGTCAGCGGAACATGGCACGCGCTGCACGAGCCGTTAAGTTCGCCGCTGCTCACAATGGGAATGGCGTAGAGGTAGCCAGAGCCGGAGGCCTCCACCAGCCAAGAGTCGGTCGCGTCCACCTGCATGGCCGTGGCCGGGTCGGAGGTGATCAACGTCGGGCTGGTCGACAGCGCGCCGCTGGAGATGGTGTAGAGGTAAATGCCATTGAGCGTGCTCACGTACAAAAAATCATTATTGGGAGCCACGGCGATGGCCAGCGGCGGGGAGGGCAGAGCGTAGGAGGCGACCTCGGTCAGTGTGCCGGAGGCGATGTCGTAGGCGATTACCTGGCCGGTCGCGCTGTCCAGAACGTAGAAGTAGCCGCTCGATAGAGTGGTCGGGGTAATGGTCGTGCTGCTGCTCGTGCCTGGCGCCTGCCAGAAATCTCCGCAACCGGCCACCAGCGGCGCTGCCGCCAGCAACAACCGCGCCCACTTTCCCATCTTCATTGCCACTCCTCCAGCACTGCACTCAACTCAGGTTGAAGACTCAGGTTGAAGCCGCTCTCAGATTTTGCGCCGCGTTTTGCGCCGCGCGCAAGCCGTGCCCGGATTGCGCCATTCTCAGACCGCACCGTCTTCTGATTTTGCGGTTCCCGAACTTTGCGGTTCCCGAACTGTATTTTGCGGTTCACCGCATTCTGATTTTGCTGTATCCTGGCTGCCTTGGCCGTTTCTGGCAGCAGTTTCAGGCCAATTTATCTTTCAAGGCCGCCTTGTCCATCGTCCGATTGCGCCGTCTTCTGGAACCTGCTCACAGGGTAGCGCCTGAGAGCGCATCCTGTCCTGCCGCATCGGTTGAGCGCACTCCCGCACCCCCAACACTGTGCTAGACGCAGGCCGCCGGGAATTCGCTTACCTTGAGCATTTAAAGCAACAGCGGGTCCCCTTCGGCTTCGCTCAAGGCAGGCTTTCCACTCCACTGCGCTCCGTTCAGAATGACAGCACTGGATGGCCGGAAAAACCGAAAGCGGCCGCCGCCGAAACCGCTATGATGGCTCAAGCGCAGGACGACGCGGCGCGAACGAGGAAGACCATGCCCCCCACCATCTTCATCTCGGCCGGCGAGGCCAGCGGCGAGCACTATGGGGCGCTGGTGATCGAGGCACTCCAAAAGCGGCTTGCCGCCGCCGGCCAATCCGCCCGCTTCTTCGGCATGGGCGGGCCGCGCATGGCCGCTGCCGGCCTCCAGTGCGTCGTCCGCTCCGAGGAGATGGCGGTGATGGGGCTGACCGAGGTCGTCCACCACCTGCCGCGCATCTGGCGCGAGTTCCGCAAGCTGAAGCAGGCCATCCGGCAACAGCCGCCCTCGGTGGCCGTGCTCATCGACTTCCCTGAGATTCACTTCCGGCTGGCCAGCGAGCTTCACCGCCTGGGCGTTCCCGTCATCTTCTTCGTCAGTCCGCAGTTGTGGGCCTGGAAGAAGAAGCGCATCCGGCTGGTGCAAAAGTACATCGACAAAATGCTGGTGATCTTTCCCTTCGAGGAGCCGTTTTACCGCGAGCAGGGCGTCGAGGCCGAGTTTGTCGGCCATCCGCTGGCGGAACTGGCCGCAGCCCCGGTGAGCCGGGCGGAATTTGCCGCCGAAAACGGCTTGAATCCCGAAAAAACCTGGATTGGCCTCTTGCCCGGCAGCCGCCCCAAGGAGATTCGCGACCATCTGCCGGAGATTTTGCGGGCGGCGCGGGAGTTGGCGGCGGGGGCGGGCAAACTGGCCGCAACGGCTAGCTTCGAGTTCATCGTTCCCTTGGCGCCGACGCTGAATGCGGCGCAGCGGGAGGAGGTGCGGCGGCTGGTCGAAGCGCATGGGGCGGGTCTGGCCCTGCGGCTGGCCGATGATGCCCGCGCCACGCTCCTGCACGCCCGCGCCTCGGTGGTAGCCAGCGGCACGGCCACGGTTGAAGCGGCGCTCGCCGGCAATCCCTTTGTCGTCGTCTACCGGGTCTCGCCCCTGACCTTCGCCATCGCCAAACGAGTGGTGAAGGTGCCCTTTGTGGCCATGGTCAACCTGATCGCCGGCAAGGAGGTGGTGCCGGAGCTGATTCAAAGCGAGTTCACGGCGGAAAACATCGTCCGCCAGATCGAGCGACTGCTCCCCGACGGCCCGGCGCGCCTGTCCATGATCGAGGATCTGGCGCGGATTCACGGCCTGCTGAACGCACGGCCGGCGGTGAGCGGCGCGGCATCAACAGGCGGGGCCATCGCGCGGGTAGCGGCGGTTACGCTCGAGACCATGCGTGAGGATTCTGTTTAGAGTGGTTCACCAGTTCACGTAGCGTTACCGGTGGCCTGGAAGGTGGCTTTTTCTTAAAGAAAAAGCCACTCAGCGGTGGTGGTTTCCCTCTACAGCAACTGGAGAACCGCTTTAGTTCCCGGAGCGTGAGCCGCCCAGCGAGATGACGTGCAGATCGACGCGAGCCAGGCCGGACTCGGTCATCTCCAACTTCTTCGCGGCGCCGTAAGAGAGGTCGATGATGCGCCTCTTCTCCACCAGGTCGCCACGGTCGGTGATGCGCACCACAACCGAGCGATTGTTGTCGCGGTTCACGACGCGGATCACGGTGCCAAAGGGGAGGGTGGGGTGGCAGGCGGTCATCGCGTTCATGTCATAGCGTTCTCCACTGGCCGTGTAACGGCCGTTGAAAACGCCGCCGTACCAGGAGGCAATGCCGTGGAGCCTGCAGGCGGTTGCGGTTTTTGCGGGTTTCTGCGGCGCATGCAATGCAGCAGGCGTCGCGCTCGCTGCCGGAACCGCGGAAGGTGCGGTTACGGCCGGCCGGGAGGGCAGCACATCCGCCTGCACCGTCCGCGTGGAAACTTCCAACACTCCCGCGGTCAGCACAACAGAAGAAACTATTGCCAGCAGCCAAATGCGTAGGGCGTATTTGCGTAGGGCGTATTTCGAGCTTACCTTGCTTGATCTACGTCGTATAACCATCTAGTCATTCTACTAAGTCATTGCTCATTCACCAACCCTTAATTCGGCATTCACCAAAATTTTCCTGATAAATCAGAAAATTTTGTTAGTAGGTAGGCCTAAACCACTATTTTTCTATGGTTTACTAATTGCACCACTAATGGTGCAGCTTCGTCTTTTGTTTGCTTGAGCTAAGAAGTTTATTGGCTTGAGTCATCAATTCCCTGCTCTTCGACTCACATGAAAGTGCCTCTCGCCGGGCAGTTTTGTGGCTTTTTTTTGTGGCGTTGCAGATTAATTTTTCTCTCCTGTTAGCGTGAAACTTAAGCCAGTATAAGACTGACGATTTGAGCTAATGAGGAGAGCGAATGAAATTCAGCGCCGCGGGAATGAATCTGCTCAAACTTTCGGAGGGTTCTCGCAATCGCGTCTATCGGGATGAGAATGGGCTTGCGACCATCGGTTATGGCCACCGTCTGCTGCACACCGAAACGTTTCCCAATGGCATTGACGAGCCGCACGCTTCAGCTCTGCTGGCCTTGGATGTATGCGCGGCAGAAGAGGCCGTTCAGCGCCTGGTGAAGGTTCCACTCACGCAGGGCCAGTTCGATGCGCTGGTCGACTTCTGTTTTAATCTGGGCCCGGGAAGGCTAGCCGCGTCTTCTCTGCTGGAAGATCTCAACGCGGGAAAGTACGACGAGGCCGCCCGGCAACTGCTGCTCTGGGACCATGCAGCCGGACGGGAAATCGCCGCTCTGAAGGCCCGCCGCGAGGCCGAGGCCACACTCTGGCGCGGCGCCGAAAAACCGCCACAGGCCGCCGCTTGAGTCCGTGCGCGGGCGCAATGGCAATGCTATAAAATTTCTGCTAACTGTAGAGTAACCAACGCCGCCGATTGGATTTTCCCTGCTGATTGGCTTTTCCTCGCCGATCAGCTTTTTCCTTATGTATTCGTCCCCTTTTGCATGCGAAAGCGAATCCCATTTTTGCGGCAAAACAAGTCTGCGGCAAAAGTGGGGCGCTCGCGCAGCCTTCTACTCGCAGTAGGCGCGCCATCCCCGTGAAACGGCCCCAGTTGCGCGGCAAAGTTTCAGAAGCGCGGCCCCACGCGCGCCATGTGGCCAGGAGCGTTATTGTTCTCGACGCGCGACGAGTCTCCGGAGCGCTACAATGAGAGAAATTGAGGGTTGAAAACTGAAATTCCAGTCAGCGAATGCAGCTTCAGCGCAGTCTGCGATTCAATCCGGACACGAACGCAGACAGCGCTTGAATTGGAATGTGCAGGCGGGGCGATTTTGACTTTATCGACAGTTACACGCGAAGATAACTCACCACCTTCCGAAGTTATTCTGGAGCTGGAAGGTTTCTGGTTAGTCTTTGCCGCCTTTGTCGCCACTATCTTTGTGGGCGGAATCGCGGCCACGGCTATCGCCACCGGGCTGCTGAGCTTATTGTTTCCCGAGATGGGCGCTCTGGCGCATGATGTTTTTACCCGTCCGGCAGGCAATTGGAGCCGGTCTCCGGTTTATCTGGCGATAACTCCGAGTTTGACCGCCGTCCTGGGGCTTTTGATTGCCCAGCATCTCCATTACGGCTACCTCGCGGTTTTTCTCGCCGTCGGCTCCGCCATCCTCACGCTGGAGATTACGCGCTCGCCGATTGGCCCATCCATTTCGGCGGCGCTGCTGCCCGTCGTCTTCAATCAGCAAAGCTGGTGGTACCCGGCCGGAGTCTTTGTGGGAGCGTCGATTCTGGCGGTCCTGTCCGTGCTCTGGAAGCGGTCACATGGCGTGCGGGGCCGGGCTTTGTCGAACAAATTTAAGCCAAACAGACTTAGGTCAGACGAACCTAAGTCAAACGAAATCGAGTTAAACAAACCTGAGTCAAACAAACCGGAAATCTTTTCTTTCAGGGCAGTAAAACAGCGTCTTGGGAGTGAATATATTGAACTTATTTTCATGGGTCTATTTCTCGCCTTGGCGGTTTTTTTCGTAAATCTCACAAGGCTGCATTTGCTGCTTTATCCGCCGCTGGCGGTGATCGCCTTTGAAATGTTCACTAGAAAAGAGACTGTTTTTGGGACGCGCAAGCCCTTCCTGGTGCCACTGGCCTGTTGCCTGACCGCGGTGGGCGGATCCTGCGCCGTCAAGTTTTTAGGGGTAAGTCTATTAGCCGCCATTCTCAGCATGGCCTTCGGTGCCGCTGTTCTTTTCCTCCTGAGAATTCATCTGCCGCCCGCCATGGCCGTCGGACTTATCCCTCTTATTGTGCCGCACCCTTCCTTCACTTATCCGCTGGCGGTGGCGGCCGGCACGGTGCTGCTGACGATCTGCTACTTTGGCTATCGCCGCGTGGTGGCTCAGCCCGCGTGGAAGGTGGCGCTGTGAGGACAGCGGCCGGATCGTCCGCGTCCAGATTGTTCGCGTGTTGACAGTCCATTTCCTCCTCCCTAGAATTAAAGGAGGAAGGTTTGCGATTTTTTCGGCATAAATGCCAGAAAAATCAAACGGTTAGCAGTTTTATTTGAGTCTGGGCAGGCGGCCGTGCAGCCGTCATCAATGAGCCTGGACGGAGAGTGGGAACGATGCCGGATGCGCGCGTCAGTCCGCGAGAGCGGCTGGTGCTGACGGCCATCATCGAGATCTACATCGCGACCGGCGAACCGGTGGCCTCCCGGGAGGTTGCGCGCTTTTTCGCCAACCGGGAGGGCTTGAGCCCGGCCACCATCCGCAACGTGATGGCCACGCTGGGCGAAACAGGGCTGTTGGAGCAGCCGCACACCTCGGCCGGCCGGGTTCCCACCGCCGCGGCCTTCCGCTACTACGTCGAGCAGATCACCCAGCCGGATGCGCAGATGGGCCCCATGGCCGCGGGCGCGTCCAGTCTGAACGCGATGCCGCCGGGGAGATCTTCCCTGGGTTCCACGCGCTTCGATTCCCGGGCCTTCGGCGCTTCGCCGTTGGGGCCGCAGCTTCTGAGCGAGACCCGGCGCGGGCAGATTGAAGAGAGTTTTTCCGGCGTAGCCAGCACCAACGACTACCTGGAACGCACTTCGCACGTGCTGGCGCTGCTTTCCAGCGGACTGGGCGTCGCGCTGGCCAGCGCCACCGCGGGCCAGGTGCTGGAGCACATTCATTTTTCGCGGCTTTCGACCGGCCGCGTGCTGGCCGTGCTGGTGACCCAGGCCGGCGCGGTGCAGGATCGCGTACTGGCCCTGGATCGCGAACTGACGCACGTGGAGCTAGAGACGGCCGCGCGCTACCTGAACGAGAACTTTCGCGGCTGGCTCATCGAGCGCATTCGCGCCGAGGTGGCGCGGCGCCTCGAGTTGGAGCAGGAGGCTTACCACCAGATGCTGGCCTCGATCGAGGAGCTTTGCCGCAAGGGGGCGCTGGCGGGCGGCGAGGCCGGGCCGGCCATCTTCGTGGACGGAATGGCCAACCTGATTGCCGCCGAGGTGGATCGCGAGCGGCTGCGCCAGATGCTGCTGGCTCTGGAGGCCAAGCAGCGGCTGGTGGAGCTGCTGACCGCCTACGTGGACGGCCGCCAGCAGGAGGTGCGCGTGGTGGTGGGCCTGGACCTGGCAGGTCACGACTCGGCCGGTCTGGACGAGGCCTCGCAGGCCATGCGGAATATGGTGCTGATCGGCGCTCCGGCCCGGCTGGGCGGAGCAAATCTGGGCACGGTCGCCGTCATTGCGCCCACCCGCATCCAGTACCAGGAGATGATCCAGGCGGTGCGCTACATCGCCCAGCTCTCCGAACGCCTGCTGGAAGTTTCCGCCGGCTGAGGCCTGGGTCTTCTGACTGGCCCTTTTCGGGACCGGCGCTGCGCTCGACTAGCACGAGAGAGACCGGCGATGGCCGTGGAAATTATCATTGAAGCAGATACGAAGGATTTTTCGGAGAATGCATAAAGTTATGCCAGAACAGGAAAAAGAGTTGACCTTATCGGAAGAAGCAAAGGCCGCGGCTGCCGAAGATTCCTTGATCGAAATGCCAGTTCGCGAGCCGGGCCAGGAAGCGGGCCCAGAGCCGGGCCCCGATACGAGCCAGGAGACAGCCGGCCAGCCGCCGGTGAGCCGCGCGGAGTTTGACCAGCTCAAGGCTGAGCGCGACCAGTTGCTCGACCGGCTGGCCCGTCTGCAGGCCGAGTTCGAAAATGCGCGCAAGCGGGCCGAGCGCGACCGGCTGGCAGACCGGGAAATTGCCACCGGCAACGTCGTCGAGCAGTTTTTGCCGGTGCTGGACCACTTCGAACTGGCGCTCAACTCGAGCGGCACGGCCGAGCAGTTGCGCTCCGGCGTCGAGTTGATCGTCAAGCAAATGCACGATGTTCTGCGCCAGTTGCAGGTTACCGCGGTTCCCGCTCTGGGCGCCGAGTTCGATCCTCACCAGCATGAGGCGCTCGGCTCAGTCGAGCGTCTTGACCTGCCCGACCAGCACGTGGCCGAAGAGATTCGCCGCGGCTACCGGCTGCGTGAGCGGCTTTTGCGTCCGGCGCTGGTGCGAGTGGTTTCCAACCCCAAACAGACAAGCGAATGAGATCGAATACAAACGTGAGCAAATCCGACTATTACGAGGTTCTGGGCGTCTCGCGCGACGCCACCGACCAGGAGCTGAAAAGCGCCTATCGCAAGCTGGCGATGCAGCACCATCCTGACCGCAACCCCGACGACCAGGCCGCTGAAGAGAGGTTCAAGCAGGCCAGCGAGGCCTATCAGGTCTTGAGCGACGCCGACAAGCGCGCCGCCTACGACCGCTACGGCCATGCCGGCGTGGGTGCGAGCGGGCCGGGCTTCGGCGGGCCTTTCGCCGGCGGCGTGGACATCGGCGACATCTTCGGCGACCTTTTTGGCGAGATGTTTTCGATGGGCGGCAACCCGCGGCGCGCCAGCCGCCAGCAGCGCGGCAGCGACCTGCGCTACGACTTGACGATCGACTTCGAGGCCGCCGTCTTCGGTACCGAGACCGAGGTGCATATTCGCCGGCTCGAGACCTGCGAGGCCTGCAACGGCCGCGGCAGCACCTCGGGCCGCGGACCCACCATCTGCAGCCAGTGCCAGGGCCGGGGCCAGCTCCGCTTCCAGCAGGGCTTTTTCACCGTGGCCCGCACCTGCGCCGCCTGCGGCGGCACGGGCCAGGTTATCGGCGACCCCTGCCAGGCCTGCCGCGGCGAGAGCCGCGTGAGCCGCGAATTCAAGCTCAAGGTCAAGGTGCCGCCCGGCGTCGAGGACGCAACTCGCATTCGCTACTCCGGCGAAGGCGACGCGGGCCGCTTCGGCGGGCCCAAGGGCGACCTCTATATCGTGCTCTCCATCCGTCCGCATGAGTTCTTCGAGCGCGATGGCTACAACCTGCGGTGCGTCGTTCCCATCAGCTTCCCCCAGGCCGCCTTGGGCGCCGAAATTGAGATTGCCGGCATCGATGGGCCCATCAGCCTGAAGATTCCCGAGGGCACGCAGAGCGGCCGCGAACTGCGCCTGCGCGGGCGCGGCGTTCCTCACCTGAACGAAAAGGGCATCGGCGACCTGATTGTGAAGGTGGTGGTCGAAATTCCCCGCAAGCTGACCCGCACCCAGCGCGAGCTCGTCAGCCAGTTGGCCGAGTCGATGGCCGTCGATAACAAGCCCGCATCGCCNNGGTGTAAATCGGGGAAACGATTGAGCGGTTCAGGCTATAATGGATCAGGTTTCGCTCGATGGCGGGAGCGTTTTTCCTGTACATGAGGAGGGAAAACAGTTCCGGCGGCAGCGAAGGCGCGGAGAGGTGGCAGAGCCCGGGAAGCGCGATGATCTGGCTGGCCGGGCCGGCGGCCAGGATTCCGTAGCTGCCCTGCTCGTAAGAGGGCAGATTGCCGACGGGAGTGCG
>PMPH01000090.1 GCA_003161045.1 Acidobacteriaceae bacterium | reverse complement strand
GGCCGGTGATAACGACTCGGCGGGTCACTGGCTATTTGCCGCCTTTCGCATTCTTCTCGATGTACTCGACCGCGTCCTTGACGGTCTTGATTTTCTCGGCGTCCTCGTCGGGAATCTCCAGGTCAAAGGCCTCCT
Source organism: Acidobacteriaceae bacterium (assembly GCA_003161045.1). GTDB lineage: Bacteria > Acidobacteriota > Terriglobia > Terriglobales > Acidobacteriaceae > Telmatobacter. Next base: position 4,858 of record PMPH01000090.1, on the reverse strand, counting down.
CGAACTGCATCACCAGCTCGACGACGTCCAGCGAATCCGCGCCCANNACCTGCAACTGCTCGACGATGATCTGTTTAACCTTTTCTTCTACGGCCATGCGTGCTTCTCCTCGTGAATTTCGAAACTTGGGCTTCTCTCCGGGGTTCGCTTGTTCAGACTCCGCCTGCTCAACCTACCGGCCCGCGGCAGGGAATCCCAACCACTACGCCAGAAAATGCGCATAGCCCCGAAATTTCAAGTCTACCGGGACGGTGGAGGTGTGTAAAGGCAGGGAACAGGGAACAGGGAACAGGGAATAGAAAACTGGCAGAATTTGACGGAAAATCTTCGCCGGAAGGCGTACATTAGGCGAAGAGGATTTTTGCGGTGGGAAATGCTGCTGTTTTGTTTTCCGTAATCACAATCGCGCTTGTGTGTATTGTTTTGGTCTTTTGGCAAAAAGCCAACTCCGCCAAGGCTGAGAAGGCGCAGTGGGAGCGGCGCGCCGGGGAACTGACGGCGGAACTGGCGGGTGTCCGGGGAGAATTGGCGCAGGCGCAGGCCGAATCGGCGACGCGGGCGGGCTTTGAATCGCTGGCGGCCGAGCGGGAAAAGACGATCGGGCAGTTGACCGCCGAGCGGGAAAAGAGCATTTCGCAACTGGCCGCCGAGCGGGATGGATTGCGCGCTGATTTACAGGCAAAAACTGAAGCGGAGAGCCTCTCCGCAGCGCGGATTAGCCAACTGGAGGCCGAGCTGAGGAGCGAGCGGCAGGGTTTGGCAGAAAAACTGGCTCTGCTGGAGACGGCCAAGCAGGCTCTGGCCGATCAGTTCGAAGCACTGGCCGGCAGTATTCTTGATAAAAAATCGGAGAAGTTTTCTCAAGACAGCCAGAAGGAACTTGGGACGCTGCTGACGCCGCTGCGCGATCAAATTAAGGAGTTCCGCGAGAAGGTGGAGAAGGCGCAGAGCGAGTCCAGCAACGGCGTGACCAAGCTGGAGACGCTGATTGGCGCGCTGGGCGGTCTGAATCAGCAACTTACCGAGGAGGCGCGCAACCTGACGACGGCGCTGCGGGGATCGTCGAAGGCGCAGGGCGATTGGGGCGAACTGATTGTCCGGAATCTGCTGGAAAAGGCCGGTTTACGCGAGGGCGAGCACTTTCGGGAGCAGGAGAGCTTCGATGCCCCGAGCGACGGCGACCAGCGGCAGAAGAAGGCGCGGCCGGACGTGATCGTGAACCTGCCCGGCGGCCGCCACCTGGTCATCGATTCCAAGGTTTCGCTGAACGCCTACACCGACTCGGTGAATGCGGAGACCGAGGAAGAGCGCAAGGCGTCCGTGAAGCGTCACCTGGCCAGTATGCGCGGCCACGTGGACGAGTTGGCCGAACGGCGCTATCACAAGCTGTACGCGCTGGAAACGCCGGATTTTGTGGTGATGTTCGTGCCCATCGAGCCGGCGTTTCTGGTAGCGCTGCATGAGGACGAGGGGTTGTGGCGCTACGCCTACGAGAAAGAAGTCCTGCTGGTGGGGCCGACCACGCTGCTGTTTGTGATTCGCATTGTGGACAACCTGTGGCAGCAGGAGTTGCAGGCCCGCAGTGTGCAGGATGTGATGAACCGCGGGGCCGAGCTTTACGACAAGTTTGTGGGCTTTGTGAGCGATCTGGAGGCGGTGGGCAAGAACCTGCGCGGAGCCGACCAGAGTTACAGCAATGCCATGAAGAAGCTGAGCGAGGGGCGCGGAAATCTGATTCGGCAGGTGGAGATGCTGAAGGGACTGGGCGTGCGCACGGGCAAATCGCTGCCACGAAACTTGCTGGATGCGGCGGAGGGAGAAGAGCCGGGTCTGGCGCTGGCGGCCGAGGCCGAGGAAAGCGGCGAAGCGGAGTAGGGCATAAAATGCTATAGATTGGTGAATCTATCCCACCTTAGCGGCAAAAACAAAAACGCCGCGAAGGTGGGGCACCCAGATTTGTTTTATGGGGCGCTCAAATTTGTTCGATTCGATCAGGGCCGGATCAATAACTCCGCTAACTCGCGCGAAGCGCGGCTAACTCCGCTAACCCCGCTCTTCCGCCAACTCCGCAAAGGTTGCCCGCAGCCGCTTCCAGGTGGTTGGCAGATCCTCGGGCAGGATGCGGGTTTCGGCAATCGAAGTCATAAAATTGGTGTCGCCACTCCAGCGGGGCAGGGCGTGCAGGTGAAGGTGTCCGGCGACGCCGGCGCCGGCGGCCTTGCCCAGATTTATGCCAAAGTTGAGTCCGTCGGGGCGATAGAGCCGCTCCAGCGCTTGCTCGGTCTGCTGCGCCAGTTCGATCAGCTCATGGGCGGTTTCGGCGGGCAGAAGGGCCAGCCGGTCCAGATGCGCGTAGGGCATTACCATTACGTGGCCCGAGGTATAAGGGAAGGCATTCAGGCAGATAAAGCAGTGCTGGCCGCGCAGGATGAGGCCGGCGGCGGCCTCGGCCTCCTCCGCATTCATGCCGTTCTTGATGGCGTAGTCGATCGAGGCGATCAGGTTGCAGAAGACGCAGTGGTGGTCGCCGGGCCAGGCCGAGAGGCTCGCCGGGACGCCGGGGCGAGCCTGCTTGTCGGCCGCGGTGATGTAAGCAAAGCGCCAGGGAGTCCAGAGATGATCCATGAGTGTGGGTCCGTCTGCACCAGTATAGAGCGCACGCATCCCATCCTGGCGGCCAAAACCAAGACGCCGCAAGAATGGGGCGCCCGGCCACGGATTGAGGCTCGCTGCCTCCCAGGTCCCAAAATCGGGATCTGGGGCACCCGTGCCTGGCTTGCCGTGTGAAAATCTGTGGCTTGGCGTGTGAAAATGCGGTTGCGGGGCGCTGGAGTCTTGCGGCTTGGCCAACCTGCTGCATTGACGGGAGAAAGAGACGGTTGCTATACTGACAGTGTAGCTCTCTGCGCGGATTCCAGTAGTGAGTTGCGGCCGCCCTTCAGCAAGCTCTTTCTTGCCTGTCAGGGTGTTTTCCTGGGAGACCGTCGCCTTCAAGGCCAGTTCAACCGGCCGGGGGCATGGTTTCAGGTGAAAGCACTGTACAGACAGATGCGTCTCTGCCTGTGAGGAGACGGCCCCAGTCCTTCGCTGACGGCAATCGCGGCAGAAGGACCATCCCCGAGCGGCAGGCACATTCAGTCGTGGGGACGCAAGGAATCCCGGAGCTGGCAAGTTAATGGCAAACCTCCTCAATCCCGAAACCGAGAGCATAACCCTGAACACCGAATTGGAAGTCCCAACCCTCGAACCTGCGACGGAGCAAGAGCAGCCGTTGCCAGAATCCACGTCCAACCCCGAGACCGCCGAAACCGTTGTAACTTCCTCGCTGGACGCCGATGCCCCAACCGAGCCTCAAGCCGAGGCCGCGCTAGCGGTGGAAGCCGTGGCAGAGCCTGCGCCTCAGGCCGAAGCAGCAGCTCCAGTTGAAGCAACGCCTCAGGCTGAAGCGGTTGCTCCAGTTGAAGCGGCTCCTCAGGCTGAAGCGGTTGCTCCAGTTGAAGCGGCTCCTCAGGCTGAAGCGGTTGCTCCAATTGAAGCGGCTCCTCAGGCTGAGGCGGTTGCTCCAGTTGAGGCTCCGCAAGCCGAAGCCGCGCCTGAACCGGCGGCCGCTGCGCCAGCGCACGCAGAGCATAGCTTTGAGTCCATGGACGACTTTTCTGCCGCATTGGAGGCCTTTGAACGCGAACAGGCCGCCGAGGCCGCGGCCGTTGAAGCCTATGGCGACAAGATTGTCTCCGGCACGGTCGTCAAGCAGACGGAAAAGCATTTGGTGGTGGATGTGGGCCTGAAGTCCGAGGGGCTGGTGCCGCTCGAACAGGTTCTGGATCACGCCGGAGCGGTGAAGTTTGCCCCCGGTGATGTGATCGAAGTGGTAATCGAGCGCGAGGAGCCGGAGGGCGGCTACCTGGTCAGCTTCGAGCGGGCGCAGCGGTTGCGCGTCTGGGATGCGATCGAGAAGGCCGCCGCCGACAAGACCCCGATGGTGGGCACGGTGGTCAGCCGCGTCAAGGGCGGCGTGACCGTGGACATTGGCCTGAAGGCCTTTTTGCCCGGTTCGCAGTTGGAGATTCGCCCGGTGCGCAATCTGGACGGCTATCTCGGCCAGCAGATTGAAGTCCGGGTCATCAAGCTGAACAAGAAGCGCGGCAACATTGTGGTCAGCCGCAAGGAAATTCTGGAAGAAGAGCAGAACGCCAAGCGTTCGAGCACGCTGGAGCAGTTGGGCGAGGGCGCGGTGCTGACCGGCACGGTGAAGAACCTGACCGACTACGGCGCGTTCGTCGACCTGGGCGGCATCGACGGCCTGCTGCACATCACCGACATGAGCTGGGGACGGCTGACGCACCCCCGCGACCTGGTGAACGTGGGCGACGAGATCCAGGTCAAGGTGCTCAAGTTCGACAAGGACAAGCAGCGGGTTTCGCTGGGCTTCAAGCAGTTGACGCCCGACCCGTGGCTGGATGCGACCGAGCGCTATCCGGTGGGCGCGCACGTGCATGGCCGTGTGCTCTCGGTCACCGATTACGGCGCGTTCGTCGAACTGGAACAAGGCATTGAAGGCCTGGTTCACCTCTCCGAGATGACCTGGTCGAAGCGTCTCAAGCACCCCTCCAAGCTGGTCAAGCCAGGCGATGAGGTGGAGACGGTGGTTTTGAGCGTCAATCCCTCGGACCGCCGCATTTCGCTGGGCATGAAGCAGTTGATGGACAACCCCTGGGACAACCTGACGGAGCGCTATCCGGCCGGCACGGTGGTCGAGGGCCGGGTGCGCAACCTGACTGACTTTGGCGCCTTCATTGAGATCGAGGACGGCATCGACGGCCTGGTGCACGTCTCGAACCTGAGCTGGACCAAGCGC
>PMPH01000038.1 GCA_003161045.1 Acidobacteriaceae bacterium | reverse complement strand
AAGGAACGGCCAGCATTTGGTGGGTTGATAAGGCAGGGGGAGCTCAGATTCGTCCGGCGAGCATCTTGGCATCGGCGCAGATTTATCCCCATAAACGCCTTTGAGGACAGCGTCCCCGTTTCGAGCAGCCAACGGTCATTGCCTGAATACCTCGTGGGACTAAAAGTGGGGACCTCGCTAGGTGGTATTCTTTAGCCAAAGTGACCTCCCGCCTACAGGAACTCGAACTCGTGGGAAGCCAAGGTGCAAAGGTGACAGAGGTTCAGCCCATCATCGCCGAAGAGGTCGAACGATACCTCCTCAATGGCGACAGCGATCCGCTGTACTCGGCCAGAATCCGGCAAAGAAAGCTGTCGAGACCTGGGGCAAGAACATCGTCCTGGGTCATCACCACACGCTGCAACAATTCACCAAGGCGAGTCCAGCACAGGACAGCAAGCGGTACACGGGAACCTGCCTGCCCTGCATGTGCGATCTCAACCCCGGCTATGGTCGTGGCAGAGCCAACAAGTGGGTGAACGGGTTTGGAATCTGCTCAGTTCGGCCGAGCGGAGATTTCAACCTGTTTCCGATCGTCATCAGCGACGGCCAGTTCTCGATGCCCGACGGCCAAGTATACGGCAAGCGCCACAAGCGCGCGGCTTAATCAGCCGAAAAACCGGCCGATTGGTCTTCCCCCAATGGGGGAAGACCTTATTACTGAATAACTTAGGTAAACTTCCTCACTGAAACCACTATTGGTCTGAGTCAAACTTCCTCAAATTGAGGAAGTTAAAATCACCTGAATCAGATCGTTTCCCAAAACCATTGGGCTGAAAAGTCAGCCCAATTACAAAGCATTCCCCAACTTTGGGGAACGATGATTCTAAACAACTTAGGAGCAAATATGCCTTGGACATACTCCCCGAGCACAGGAAAGCTGTGCAATCGAGCCGATCAATGTGTGGCGACAGGCTACAGCGGAGCACCGGCCGGCAAGAACAACCCAGCCATGCAGAACGTGGCCATGGTTGGCCCGATTCCCCGCGGCGGCTACATGATTGAAGCACCGTTCAATTCCCCGGAACACGGACCGTTTGCCATGCACCTGGTGCCAGACCCTACCAATATCGTGTACGGGCGAGACGGCTTCCTGATGCACGGCGACAGTCTGGAGCACCCGGGAGCAGCCTCTGAAGGCTGCATCATCATGCCGCGGCCGGCGCGCGAGACGGTCTGGTCGTCCGGCGATCACCGCTTGCTGGTCGTAGGCTAACCCGTCACCCACATTCCACCCACACAATGCTTTTCATGGGCTGATTTACGGCACTTTGAGGGCATTGTGGGTGACCTAACTTACTGTTAGTTATATGTATAGTCGCATCGCGAAACTGTTTTTTATCCAGCCGGGCCACCGCATCCGCGGCCGCCGGATTGCCGGCCTGCAGGGAGACGCTGGCGTCTGTGGCCGAAGATGCGGATTGCGCCGCCGCCGGGCAATTTTGGGGAAGGCCGAGAAGCGATCCGGCTAGCGTTGCGGCTCCCAGCGCGGCACGGGAACTCCGCATGGACCAAGTCATTTTTTTGCTCCTCCACGGGGATTGAAGACGATAACTCTCGATGATCCCGCCGATCCTCTTAAGGCCGCCAATCTTGGCGCAAATGGGCTGATTTCCGTTCCTTGTTAGGAGACACTGTTCCTGGAGAAAGGTTACGGAGATTGGCGAAGGAGGTCAACTCCAGGGGCAGGGAGGGGCATGGAGCGTTTTATCCCTGCCCACCGACCTCTGCCCCTGACTCCTTACCGGTAGCGGCGGGTGGCCTTGAGAACCACGGAAAAGACGCCGGATTCGTCGCGGGCCACCTGCAGGGAGACGTGGCGGTTGATGGCGATTTCGGCCTGGATCAACTGCTGACTGGTGGTGTTCACGTTGGTGGCGTAGGTGAGGGTGAGGTTGCGGCCGAACTGCTCCTCGACGATGATGCGGGAGGTGGAGTTGCCCAGGGCGCCGAGGTAGTTGGGGTCCACCTTGACGCTGCCGACGCCGAAGAGCCTCTGCACGCGGTTGCTGACGGTGGCGTTGAGGGCGCCGCCAAGCAGCGCGTCGGTAGTGGGATTGGCGCCGGCGCTCTCCTGCTGCTGGGTGTAGAGGCGCTGCTGGTTTCCGGTGCGGCCCAGGGCCAGCAGGGCCACCACGTCGGCCTCGGGCAGCGGAGGATCGGAGTGATAGGTGACCGCCAGTTTTTCCGGGGTGCCGTGCAGGCCGAGGGTGATGTCGAAGTCCTCGACGCGGGCCGTGGCAATCAGATCGATGGAGGGCTGAATGCGCACCGGGTTGGTAAAGTTGATCTCGCCGCGCTGCAATTCGTAGCGGGTTCCGGCGATCAGGCCGCTGCCCTCGGTAATGGAGATGCGGCCCAGCAGCGACGGTGAGGCGACGGTGCCGCGCAGGTGGAGATCGACGTTGCCGGCCAGCTTGGCGTAGGCGTTCTGGAAGTTCAACTGCGGCGAAGAGGCGATGTGCACGTCCAGGCGGATGTGGTTGGACGGGGCGCCAGGGGGAGCGATGGCCTGAACGGCGTTGGCCTGTGTGGCCAGCGCCGCAATGTCCAGGTCGGGGCTCACCGTGAAGCGGGTGATGAGCACATTGCCTGAGAGCAGCAGGTTGTTCCGCGGCCCTTGCAGGCGAAGCGTGGCGTCGGCCAGGGAACTGAGCCCTTGCGGGTAGCGGATGCGAACGCCGTTGCCGGTGGCTGTCAGGTCGGCAAAGAGGCCGTGCTGATAGGTCAGGTAGCCGCCCAGGCTCAGCAGGCCGCCGCCGCTCATGGCCGTCAGCGACTTGACCTCCAGCCGGTTCTGGTTGAACTGCAGCGTTCCGTGCAACTGGCTCAGGCCATTGGGCAGGTCTTCCAGAGAAAGCGCTCCATTCTGGAAGTCGATGCGGCCTCTCAGGCCTGGGTTCATCAGCGGACCGTGCGCCTCCACCTGGAAGTTGGCGTTGCCGCTGGCGGTCAGGTCGGGGTCCAGCGTCTCGGCCACCTTCAGATTGATGGCCCCGTGGGCGGACAGGTCCAGTTGCTGCTTGTTCTTGAGCGAGAGGCTGCCCTGGGCGTACAAATCAGTCTCTTCGCCGGTTACGTGCATGGGGTCGAGGCGGATGAGGGCATCGGCGAGGGTGGCGTGGACGCCGCCCTTGCTTTCCAGATGAACGCCGGCCACGGTGACCGCCAACTGGTCGAGGTGAGCCTCGCCGCGCAACGCTTCGGGCCGCGCCAAAGGCCCCTCGATGTTGACGGTTCCGGCCAGCGCGGACTCGCCGCTGAGCTCCGGCATGTGAGCCAGTTTGAAGAGGGCGCTAATGTCGAAGTGCGAAAATCCGATTCTGGCCTGGGTGGGGTAGTCGCCGGTGAGCGCCGTCTGGCCGTGGGCGGTCAGTTCGGTGGTTTCCAAACGGGTGAACAAATCGTACGTGACGACGCGGTTGGCGGAGTGCGCGACCATCTCCAGCGCGCCCAGCGGCTCCCCGCTCAGGGCGAGGCCAGCCAGGGTGGCGTGAGCTTCAAATCGCGGGTCGTCGAGCGTACCGGAGCCCGTTACGGTAAATCCCAGCTTGCCGGTTACCGCCAGGCCTTTGCGGCGCAACGATTCGATGCGGGCAACGTCGATGCCTGCGCCGCTGGCCTCCAACTGGAAGCGGTGCGAGCGGAGATCGAAGCTGCCGGTAGCCGCAACCCTGCCGGCCTCCTCGCTCAAGGCAATCGAACTCAGGGTGATGACCTGGTTGGCGATGCTGCCCTGCGCGCGGATGCTCGTCAGCGGCTCTCCGTAGACGCTGCCCTTGTTCAGCTCGACCCATCCGGAGCCGCCCAGAGCGTGAATGGGGCCATCGACTTGAAGCTGTGCCTCGAGCTCACCCGCCACGGGCAGCTTCCGGCCGGTGAAAGGTTGTAGATCGCCCACAGCAAGCTGGCTGGCGCGCAGGCGCAGATGAAGCAAGGAGCTGGCGTTGAAGAGCGGAATGGCCGCCGCAGGTCGCGCCGCGCCTCCGGGGGCCGCGGCCAGGCTGCCACTGAGGACGACCCCGCCATTGCCGCGGCGCAGCAGAGCATGCGTGAGGTCGATGCGGGCCGCCGAGTAGCTGCCAGTGGCTTCAACCGCATCCAGGCGAATGAATTGGGGTGGCACGGGCTGCTTTGGAGCCGGGCCGGCGCTGGGAATGGCGGGAAGTTCGACGGCCAGTTGGGTGGCCTTCACGGTACCGGCAAGGCTGGGATTGAGCAGCGAGCCAGACCATCTGCCGTGAAAATCGGCTTGGCCAAAGAGTGCGACGGGCAGGGCGGAAGTCCCGGATTTTCCGTTGCGGCGCACGCCCAAATCGCGCAGAACGGCGTCGAACTCTCTCAGGTTGCCGGAGTGGAGGTCAACGGCCAGCGCCGTGGGGCTGGTGAGCGGATAAGCCCCCAACTGGCCGTGCGCCTCAATCTGACTGGCGGGCGTGCGCAACTCCAGCTTGCGCAGATCGACCGCGCCGTTGCGCTGCGTATAAGTGGCGTCGATCAGGCCGCTGGCGGGCGTCTCCCACCCCTGCGGCGAAGACTTGCCGCCGGCGGCGGCCTGCGCCGGTGGGGTGAGGCTCAGCAAGGCGTTCACGGTGAGGGTGCGCTCGTCGCCGTTGGTCCAGAGCGCAGTGGCGGGACCGTTGAGGCGCGTGTTGAAGCCGAGATGCTGAAAGGACGGCGGGGAGACCATCTCCAGCAGCGTGTCCAGAGAAACGCCGTTGAACTCCGCGGTCACCTTGCCGTTGACCGGGATGGTAACTGGCGTTGGATGGGGTGGAATTGCGGAGGTCCTGGATTTTGGGCCAGTAGCGCGAACGCTGGCCTGGCCTGACCGCTGCAAAACCGCTGCTCCGGGGATGGACGGCAGCCAGGTGTGCAGCGCAATTCCGCCTTTTAGCTCTCCGCCCTGGCGCAGGCGGGCGACAATCGAGGTAATCAGCAACTGTTCGGGGTCGGCGTGAACGCGCGCATCGAGCTCTACGCCGGTGGCGACGACGCCGGTCCCGATGTAAGAGCCGCCGTCGACGTGAATGCTGCCATCGGCGCGAAAAATCCCCGCCTGGCCAGCTCCGGCGAGATTAAGACGGGCAATGCCCTCGGGCGCAAACGGGTAGCCCGTGACGGGATCGAGCAGGCGCAAGTCCAGTTCGCCCGTGGCCTTGGCCTGCCAGCGCGGATGGGCAAAGTTATTGAGAGAGCCGGAGATTTCCAGCGTGCGGTCCCGGCCCGCGCCAGTCCAGCTACGGTGGCCGCGGGCGGTGATGCGCAGCGAGTCCAGGACGGCGGCCGTGCGCGTCAATTCCAGTGCGGCCTGAAAAAATCCCTGAACCGGCGGCGGCTGCGCTTTGCCAGCGGCGCCGGCTCTGGTCGAAGCGCCGCGCGCGAGATTCAGATTGCGGGCTTCGATTTCGATGCGATAGGACTCCTGGCCGCCCACGCTGGCGCTGGACCGGCTGGACTGGGGGCCCGGGGGGACGGACGCTGTGCTCTGGGGCGGGGAAGAAACGCCGCGCGCGGACAGGGCGCCCGGAATGTAGGTCATGCGCAGGGAAAGATCGCTGGCGGCAAAGTCGAGCGGAATGTAACGGTTCTGGAAATCGAAGGCGGCGGCGCGGTTGTCGTAGTCCAGCGCGCCCTGCTCGACCACGACGTAGCTGGCTTTGGCGTCGAAAAGCCTGTCGATTGCGGGCTTGACGGGTTTTTGGGGCCTGCGGGGCTGCGGCTGGTTAGTCGAGCCGTCGGGGTAGACGATCAGGTGCAGCTGGGGCTGGGAGATTTCCAGCTCGCTCAGCAGCAGGCGCGGGCTCAGGAAGCCCAGCACGCTCAGCCGCACGCGCAGGCGGCCAACCTGGGCGTACGGAGCTTCGCCCGGAGCTTCCAGGCCGTGAATGACCAGCCCGTCCGCCTCGGCCTCCAGATGGAGCAGACGCCAGTGAAAGGAGGCGATTTCGACCCGTCCGCCGGTGGCGGCCTCGATTTTGCGCACTATCTCCCGGCGGACAAAGTTCTCAAAACCGGCGGAACTGGCGAAAAAATAAAGGCTTGTGACGGCTACGGCCAGCAAAACCATCACGCCGGCCAGCGCGAGAGGAAGATGGCGCAGGAAGAAGCGGCGCAGGCGGCTTGGCCGGGGCGGTTTGGCAGGTTCGTCTGCCCCGCCCGGCTCAGGCGCGACGGGCTCAGTTGCTGCCAGCTCGGAAGAAGTGGGCGCAGAGCCGGGTTCCTGGTTTTCCGCCTGTTCGTCAGATTTCTTCTTGAAAAGCCGGCGGAAGAATGGGGCGCGGCGGGTTTGTGGGGCGACCGGCTCAGAAATTTCTTTTGGCGCAGACGCTCCATCCGGAAGCTCAGCGCTTCTGTTCGGCTCGGGAGGCGTGGATGGCGTGGATTCAGGCTCGCTCATGCGCCTCCTTTCCCTGTTTTGCCGGTGGTTTCGGGGGCTTCGAGCGCCGGGTCGAGCACTTCCACGTCGCCCTGCTTGCGCAGATTCTGGAGCCAGTCGTCGAACAGGACGTTCACCTGCCGCTCCAGCAGAATCTCCTCGATGCGCGGGGCCACCGTGTCCAGCGGGGGAATCGCTTCGCCGGGCGCGTACTGGGGCAGCAGCGTTTCGCGGTAGTAAGTTTCAATCTCCTCCGGGGAGATGAGAATCCCCCGCCGGAAGCGCATTTCGATGAAGCGCAAAACCTGAATCCGGTTGCGAAGATAGCTCTCAACCTGCCGCGGCGTCAGCCCGTGCGCGGCCATAAAAGCCTTCCACCCCTGGTCCGTGGCGCAGTTGAGGCGAACACAGGCGGGCAACTGCTGACGAATCTCCGTCAGGCGGGCGTCGACCTGGGCCTGCGAAGGCTCGGCGGCCTGCGCGTCTTCTTGGTGAATCTGCTGTTGGATGAGCGCGCGGCTGACCAACTGTTCGAGGGCGCGCTGACGGCTGAGAACGCCGCGGCCGCCTTGGCCGGGGTCCAGCACCGCCAGCCGCACCTCATCCTCCACGTCGCTGGCCAGGATGGTCTGGTTGTTGACCACGGCCACCACGCTGTCGATCGTCACGGCGCTGGCCGGTTGAGCTGGCGGGGTGGAATGCTGAGCCGCCTGGGCCGAACCCTGAACCGTCGGGACCAAATTCTGAGCCGCCGGGGCAGAATTCTGGGCCTGTCCCGAAGTTGCTCCCGCGGCGGCCAGCCACACCGCCATCGTACCCACGCAGGCTGGGCCGAACTTGCATTTGAGCCGAATTGGGGGCCGATTGCTCATCAGAAGGTCTGTCCCAGGCTGAAGAAGAAGTTGAAGTGGCTGGCCTCGCCCACGTGCGGAGCAGACCCAGGATGCGTGAGCGAGTAGTTGTAATTCACCGGGTAGATGGGCGGATTCAGATTGTAGCTGAAATCCAGCCGGATCGGCCCGACCGGCGTATGGTAACGCAGACCCAGCCCCGGTGTGTGAGAAAAGTAATTGAAGCTGCACGCCCCCTGCCGGCCTGTAGAGGTTGAGGGACCGGCGGGAATGTAACTGTTGGGGTCTGTAGTTGAGGCGACATTCTTGCATGCGTTGCGGTCCGGCTGGTGAAAGCGCAGCGCGCTGGCCCAGGCATCGGAGGCGTTGGTGAAGACGTTGCCCATATCGTGAAAGAGCACGAAGCTGAGCGTGTTGCCGAACCAGGGCAGCGTGGGCAGGCGCAACTCGGTGCTATTGATCAGCGCGCCCGCTCCGCCGATGGGGTAGCCCGTCTCAGGATCGCGCGGCCCGGCCGAGTTCGAACCGAAGCCCCGCAGCGAGGTGGCCCCGCCGGCGTAGAGCCGCTCGGGGAGGGGGATCAACTCGTATTCGGAGGCGCCGAAGGACCGCTCCTGGCCGTAGCGCGTGTTGCGGGCCAGCACGAAGTGGCCCTTGCCGAAGCTGTAGTAGCTCGAATTCGACAGGTCGAGGCGGTTGAAGTTGGCTTGGGCGCCAAAGGTTTGGCCGGAGATGAACTCCTGAAAGCTGGTGTAGGTGCCGCGGTGCGCATCCAGGGGGGAGTCGCGGGTATCGCGAATCCAGGTCAGCGCCGGCCCGCCTACGCGCACCGCCGTGGCTAACTGCTCGATCTCGCCTGGATAGACCTGCAGGCTGCTGGCCTGCACCTTGACGCGGCGGAAGTTGAATTCGTAGACGAAGGTGTTGGCCCTGGAGATGCGCGACCCCGGCGAATTGAAGTGCTCGGTCCAGCGCACCCCGCCCTCCAGCTTGGAGGCCACGTAAGTGCTCACGTCCAGGCTGTTGGCGTAGCCGCCGGAGAAGGTCAGGCCGAAGTCCCGGTTACCCTCGAAGTGCGGATTCTGGAAGAGCAGGTCGATCTTCTGCTCTAGTAATCCGTAGTTGCCGCGCAGCGAAACCGATTGTTCCCGGCCGAAGAGATTGTTGCGGGTAATGTCGCCGAGGATGCGGGGGCTAACGCCGGTCTTGCCGTTCGGGCTGCACTTGGCGCCGCTGGCGATGATGCCGCCGCAGTTGTACTGTGGCGTTCCGGTCTGCGCTTCAAGGCCAAAGCCGTAGGTCAGCGCCCAGCGCTGTGCCTCCGTCGTCTGGAGAAGAACATTTTTGTACGCCTCGCTGCCGGAGGGGTTCTCGATGGCCGTATCAATCTCGCTGAAGAGGGCAAAGTCGTAGAGGTTGCGCTGCGTTTCCTGCAGTGCCGTCTCGTTGAGCGGGTCGCCGGGATGCAGCGTGATGGCCTTGGCCACCGTGGCCGGATGCGTGTAATGGAGGCCGCTCAGGAGCACCTTGCGCACAAAAATCTGCCGCCCCTCGGTGACGTGGAAGACCACGTCCACCTTGTTTGCTCCGCCGGGCTCAATCTGCTGGGCGACCTCGACTCGCACCTGGTCGAAGCCCCGGCTCAGGTAGCCGGTCATCAGCGCGTCCCGGTCTCCGGCCAGATTCTGCGGCGAAAGCGGCTGCCCGGCTGCCGTATTCAGTTGCGGCACAAGTTTGGCGGCGTCCACGTGCTCGTTTCCTTCGATGCGCACTGTGCCCACCCGCAGTTGCGGACCCTCGTCAATGCGGTAGACCACCGTGAGCGGAGCCGTCTTCCCTCCTGGTGGCGAAGATTTGTCGCCGGCGGCTTCGGTACTCCCCTCCGGCTGCGCGGAGGCCCCGGCAACAGGCTGCGCGTCCCCCCTTCCAGCTCCGGCAGCGCTGATCGCGGGGGTGACGCTGACCTTGGAGAAGCCGTTGTTCTGATAAACGGCCTGCAAGGCGCTGACGTCTGCGGCCACCAGAGTCTGACTGTAAATGCCGTGGTGATCGAAGGCGTCGGCGGCATGAACGCTGAGCAAATCCTTGAGCGTTGCCGAGTCGAAGTAGCGGTTGCCCTCGACCGCGACCCGCTGCACGCGCCGCCGTGCTCCCAGCCGCACCTCATAGTGGATCGTCACCTGGCCGTCGGTCGCCGATTGCAGCTCGTGCTCGACCTTCACGTTGAAGTAGCCCAGCCGCTGGTAGTAGTCGCGCAGCCGGCGATTGCCCTCGTTGAGCAGGTCCTCGTCCACGGAGCCCTCCTCGAAGATGGGAATCAGCCGCTTGAGCCGAGCCGGGCTGATGCTGGCGCCCTCGACCAGTAGTTTGACGACCGGGCCCCGGTTGGCGGAAAAGCGGAAGTTGACCTCATGGCTCCTGGCGTCGTACTGCTGGGATTCGAGCTTGATCTCCGCCTCCAGCCGCTGCTCGCGCCGGTAGACCTTCAGAACTCCGGCCAAGGCCCGGCTGACACTTTCGCGGCCCACGCGCACACCGGCTTCTAGATGCGCGGAACGGCGAAAATCCTCCACGCTCATGCCCGTGTCGCCGGTTACCGCGACGGCGCCCACCCGCGCCTGCGGGCCGCTGACCACATGAAACGCAATGTCGACGAGCTGCTCCTCTGGGTGGGCCGTCAGGGTTTGAGTCATCACCGGCTCATGGAAGCCGTCCTGGGCCAGCAGCGCGCGCATCTGTTCGATAGCCTGGCTCAGACTGGCTGGCGTGAAGCGGGCGCCCGGCGCCAACTGGCTGGCTTGCTCAAGCTGTGTATCGACCGTGGCGTTTTTGACGCCCTCCACGCTGACCTTGCCGATGAAACTGCACGGCTGCCCGCGAAAGATGAGGGCCACGCCATTCGCTTCGCGTTTGCCCCCCACCGCCAGAGTCTCAAACAGGCCGGTCGAGAAGAGCTGGCGCAGGCTTTTCTTCAGTTCTTCCTGGCTCAGGGGCTCTCCCACGGCCTGGGCCAGATGGCCGGGCAGCGGGGCGAGACGAGCGGCTGAAACCCCGTCGAAGGAAATGCTTCGAACCGGCAGGCCCTCCCACTGGGTGAGGGAATCGGAGGGCGCCTGTGCCGCCTGACCAGCTTCCGCGCCGGCTCCGCTCGCGCGATCCTGATCCTGGCTCCAGCCGCCGATTCCGCCTGCCATGCCGAAGGCGAGAAGGCAGGCCAGCAGAATCCCGCGCCCGGGCCGCCGCCCGCATCGCCACGCCGGCTTTTTGCCCCCGCGACGAAGACATGCCGCAGGGGACCCCGAATTTTCACCCGGTGACGAAGACCCCGGTATTGCCTTCAAAATCATAATTCCCCAATAGAGATCAGGGGGCGGAAATCAGAGGATTGGGGGCAACCGTCAGTGTCTCTTGATCCATATTCTCTGCCCCCGCTTCTGATTCGTTCCCCTGTCCCGGCTCATTGTTGCCTGTTGCCAGGCCCCTGACCTCAGATTCCTGCCACCTGACCTCAGATCCTTGCCGTCTGACCTCAGATTCCTGCCACCTGACCTCAGATTCCTGATCTCCTGCCTCTATTCCTTTATACTAACGAGGAACAGCGCCCAGTGCAGAAGCATCGGGTTGGGGTTCGATCCCCTAAGGAAGCCTATGTCCGATCCGCGGCTCTCCAGGCATTCGCCAGAAACCGCTCCCCGCCTCCCGGCTGGGGAAACGGACCTTGCGGCTCAAACCGATTCTTCCGCGTCCCCGGCCCTGTCCCATCCCGGTGAAGCCGATCTCCTGGCCCGTGTCCGGGACGGTGATCATCTTGCCTTCGCGCAACTCTACTCTTTGCACAAAAGACGCATCTATTCTTTATGCCTGCGCATGGTGGGCAATGTAGCCGAGGCCGAGGATCTGACGCAGGAGGCCTTCCTGCAACTGCACCGCAAGATCGCCACCTTTCGCGGCGATTCGGCTTTTTCGACCTGGCTGCACCGGCTGACCATCAATGTTGTGCTGATGTACCTGAGAAAAAAAGGTTTATCGCTCCTCTCAATGGATGAAGCCATGGAACCCGCTCCTCAAGGAACTCCCGGCCGAAGCTTTGGCGCCCCTGACCTGACGCTCACCGGCTCCATCGACCGGATGGCTCTCGAACGCGCGGTGAAAGACCTTCCCGCCGGCTATCGTCTCGTCTTTGTCCTCCATGACATCGAGGGCTACGGGCACCCGGAGATAGCTTCCATGCTCGGCTGCTCGATCGGCAACAGCAAATCCCAGTTGCACAAGGCGCGGCTCAAGCTGCGCGACGCATTGCGCTCATTTCCCCGGAAGGAGGCACGGCGATGACCGAAGATACCAAATGCCTTAATCCCAAAAGCCTTACCTGTTACCAGTTCCAGACCCGGTTGCCGGAATTAATCGGCTCCGAGGAGAACCTCATTGCCCACCCCCATCTTGACCAGTGCCCGATCTGCGGCGCCCTGCTGGCTGACCTGGAGAGCATTTCCGAGGCCGCCCACCTGCTCTTTCCCATTGCAGAGCCCTCCGAAGGCGTGTGGGAGCAGATCGAATCCGCGATCGAGGAAGAGAAAGGCCGCCTCGAACCGGAAGATGAGACGCAGTAAAACCCGCGAACCGAGGCGGAGTGGAGAGAAATTTCTGGCTCAGAGGAGTTTCCCGCAGCCTGTGAAGCGGCCCACAGCGCTTCTGGCCAATTTCAAAAGAGCGCGGATTTTCCAAAGCGGCCGATGGCCCTCAGCCCATACCGGAAAATGAAAATCCCATCTCGGATGAATTTTCGAAAGAGCGCTCCCGCCTTTCCCACTTCAAGATTCCTCTGCCCCTTCCACTCTATCTCGCTCACCTTCCTTGGGTTTTGGCCGATACAACGCTCCAGTTGCAACTCACTTTGCCAGTAGCGAAAGGGACTCAGGTTCTTGACCTCGGCTTTATCGGCCTGCGATTCCACCAAGGCTCTGGCTTGAGCAGTTCCAAGAGCCTGTTGGAAAACCCGTTTGGGCGAAGGCGGGGGCTTCAGCACCGGTATTGCGACAGTCATAAAAATAACTTTTTCAGTTCGACAGCATACGGCGCGCGCCGCTGAACTGAAAAACGGAGTCAATTTTCAGCCGCGAGCTCTCAGGGTTTATGCCTGGACCTGCCAGTTTCCAGAAAGGTTCCAGGAATTTCGGAAAGTGAGTTGACAATGTGAGTTCCGGCGGAGGAAACTGCGTTTTTCTCCGGGCTGCTGCCGGGAATCAGCCCGGGTTTGCGGCGGAAGGTTTGCCGGGTTTGTGGCTGAGCGTCAGCGAGGTGAATGCTGTGAGAAGAGATTGCCGAAGGAAGAATTTTTCTGAAACCTTTCGAAGTCTGCGTAGTCAAATGAAGAAAAGTTGATACGAGGTCACTCAATGTCAAGCCAGCCTTCCATCCCGCCTTCTATCCCGCCTTCCACTCCCAGCCCTTCCGCCAAGGACGTCGCCGGTGTGCGCAGAATTGCCGTCCTGCCGGTTCGGGATACGGTCCTCTTCCCCCACGCCGTCCTGCCTCTGACCGTGGGCCGGGAGAGTTCCATTCAATTGATCGAGTCGCTGGGCGAGGAGCGGGCCATCGTGGTGGTGGCCCAGCTTGACCCGCGGCTGGACTCGCCTCAGCCCGCCGACCTGCACGCCGTGGGAACCCTGGCCACGGTGCACAAGATTGTGCGTATGCCCAACCAGAGCCGCTTCGTTTTCACCGAGGGGGTTGAACGGGTGCGCCTGGTGCGCTACTCGCAGACCGAGCCCTTCATGGTGGCCGAGGTGGAGACGCTCGAGGACGTCGAGCCGGAGGCCACGGTCAGCCTGGAAGCCCTGGTGCGCAATGTCATTGGGCAGTTCCAGCAGATCGTCGCCGAATCGCCCACGCTCTCCGATGAGTTGCGGATGATCGCCGCCAAGATCGAGGAGCCCAGCCGTCTGGTGGACTTTGTCGCCTCCTCGCTGCCTTTTCTAACCACCGACGACAAGCAGAAGCTGCTGGAGACGGCCAGCATCGCCACCCGGCTCGAACTCTTGAACCGGCACCTGGCCAAGGAGATCGAGGTGCAGCAGTTGCGCAACAAGATCCAGACCGAGGTGCAGGATCAGGTGCAGCAGTCGCAGCGCGACTACTATCTGCGCGAGCAGCTCAAGGCCATTCAGAAGGAGCTGGGCGAGCAGGACGAGGGGCAGCGCGAGATTGAGGAGCTGCGCCAGAAGATTGAAGCCGCCGGAATGCCCGATGAAGTAAAGAAGGAGGCATTGAGGGAACTGACGCGCCTCTCGCGCATGTCCCCCATGGCCGCCGACTACTCGCTCACCCGCAACTACATCGATTGGCTGGCGGTGCTGCCCTGGGCCAAGAGCTCGGGCTCCAAGATCGACATCAACAAGGCCAAGGAGGCTCTGGACGAGGACCACTACGGGCTGAAAAAGGTGAAGGACCGCATCCTCGACTACCTGAGCGTTCTCGAGCTGAAGCCGGACATGAAGGGGCCGATCCTCTGCTTTGTGGGGCCTCCGGGAGTGGGCAAGACCAGCCTGGGCCGCTCGATTGCCCGCGCCCTGGGCCGCAAATTCGAGCGCGTCTCGCTGGGCGGCATGCACGACGAGGCGGAGATTCGCGGCCATCGCCGCACCTACATCGGCGCGCTTCCCGGCCAGATCATCAAGAGCATCCGCCGCGCCGAAACCAACGACCCGGTGATGATGCTGGACGAGGTCGACAAGCTGGGGCGCGATTTCCGCGGCGATCCGGCCTCGGCCTTGCTGGAGACGCTGGACCCGGAACAGAACTGCACCTTCCGCGACAACTATTTGGATGTGCCCTTCGATCTGTCGAAGACGCTGTTCATCTGCACGGCCAATACGTTGGACCCGGTGCCGCCAGCGCTGCTTGACCGCATGGAGCTGATCTTCCTGCAGGGCTATAGCGAAGAGGAGAAGGTGCACATTGCCTTCCGCTACCTGATTCCGCGGCAGATCAAGGAGAACGGCATAACGCCCGAGCAGATCGAGTTTCCCGAGGACACGGTGCGCTATGTGGTGCGCCATTACACGCGCGAGGCCGGCGTTCGCAAGCTGGAGCAGATGCTGGGCACGGTCTGCCGCAAGGAGGCCCGCCACGTGGTCGAGGGCAACAAGGAAAAGCTCACCGTGACCCGCGATACGCTCAAGGAGTTCCTGGGCGGCATCCAGGTGCGCGTCGAGACCGAGGTCGCCGAGCGCGTCAAGCGCCCCGGCGTGGCCGTGGGACTCGCCTGGACGGCGGCTGGCGGCGACATCCTCTTCATCGAGGCCAACAAGATGAAGGGCAAGGGCAGCTTTACCATGACCGGGCAGATTGGCGAGGTGATGCAGGAGTCGATGCAGGCCGCGCTGACCTGGGTGCGCTCGAATGCCGCCTCGCTGGGGCTGGCCGACGACTTTACCAAGGACCTCGACCTGCACATTCACGTTCCGGCCGGGGCGATTCCCAAGGACGGACCCTCGGCGGGCGTGACCATCGCCACGGTTCTGGCCTCGTTGCTGACCGACACGCCGGTGCGTCCGCTGACGGCGATGACCGGCGAGATTACCCTCAGCGGCAATGTGCTGCCGGTGGGCGGCATCAAGGAGAAGTTCCTGGCCGCGCGCCGCTCCGGGGTCGAAACCATCATCCTGCCGGCCGACAACCGCCAGGATGTGGAAGAAGACCTGACCCCGGAACTGATTGGGGACGTTACCATCCACTACGCCAACCGCATCGAGGATGTACTGGCCGTGGCGCTGCCGCTGCTGAAGGCCCGGCCGGACACGGCGCCGGCCGCTGAAGCCGAGCCGGCGGTGAGTACGGCAGCGTAGGCCGCGACGCGGCCGATGACGCGAGGACGGCCCAAATTGCACGTGGGTCCGAATTGCGCCATGCCACAAATTGCACCAGAGCCCAAATTGCCCCAGGGCCGGCGAACCTGCCGGCCCGTTTTTTTTGCGTGGAGCAGCCGCGCATATCGGCGTAGTGCAGTGCTGCGATGCGGAGCCGGCTGTTTCCCTTGAGCCCCCGGCGGCGCGGTTGTTCCAAATGAGAGCAACTTTGGGGTTGAGTCCCTGTAGAAAACGCCGAATGTGCCGATAAAAGTTACAGGATCCAGTGCGCAGGCGCACAAAAAGCGGTGACCATGGCAACCACATCTTCCATCACTTCGTTTCCTGCCTCGTCCATTACTCCGTTGCATCTCTCCGGGAACACTACGGATCAACAGAATACCCAGCTCCAGGAGTTCCTTGGAGAAGCCGTTCAGGCTGCTTATTGCGCGGCGATCAAGCAACTGGACCGGCACAGTGCAAAGTCGGTTCTGGAAATGGGCAAGAAGCTCAAGGCCGAGGTCGCCGAATCGGTGGTGAGTATCATCCACCGGCATACGGCCAGCGACAAGTTCAAGGACGAGGAGGTGGGCTCGAATCGAACCTATCCTCCCACCTACACGGTGCGTCCGGTCGAGGCCCAGGTTACCGAACTGCGCAAATTCTTTCCCTCCTTGGGCAGTTGCATGGAGAAACTGGCGCGCAAGCCGCTGCTGGAGGGCGCGGAGGCCTGGTTTGCGATTCCCCGCTGGGAGGCGCTGGCGCCCACCTACAATGAGGCTGTCGAGATGGTGCTGGGGGTTCTGGCCACCAAGCGGAAGTTTCAAAACCGCATCATCGGCCGGCTGGGGCCGACCTATCTGCGCCAGGGTGAGCGTTCAAAGCTGGCCAAGAAGATTCTGGCCGATCAGCAGCAGGGAAACGACATTCTGGTGGTTGCCGCGCAGGCCGGAATGTTGCACCGCGGCTGCTCGGCCCGCCGCGCCCGCGTCAGGATGGCGGGCAACGAGTTCAGCTTGGGAGTCTTCGACATGGCCTGTCTCCTGCTGACCCATCCTGAGAGGCTCTCGACCGACGAGACGCTGATGATCGACTGCGGCGGCGACGAGTACTCGGTGCGCGGCGACTATACCTTCGACCGTGTCCCCCTGTTCGACTTCGACATTGCCGGCATCGAGTTCAGCGTCTTCTATGAGGACCGCTCGCGCAATCTATGGGGCACGCCCTCGGGCTTTCTTTACAAGATTTCGTAAATGGCGCGTCTGCTTTGCCGACGGAAGGCCACCTGCCCCGCCATGAGAAATGCCGCCTGCCACCGGGAACGAAAAGGCGGTATTCTTATCCTCATGCGGATACAAGTTTTACCTTTTGGTCTGTTGAAGGATTGGCTGGGAGCCTCGGCGGCGGCCATCGAGCTGCCGGAGGGCGCAACGGTGGCGGATCTGCTGGCGCGGCTGTGTGTGAGCCGGCCTGCGGAACTGCTGCGCGGCATCGCGGTCAGCGTGAATGCCGAGTACGCCACGGCCGCCTGTCTGCTGCATGAGGGCGATGAGGTCGGCCTGCTGCCGCCCGTCTCCGGCGGCAGTGAGAAGACGGCGGGGCAGGCCTCTTCCGCGACTGGTTCTTCGGCGGCTGCCTCTTCAGCGGCTGGCCCGGCGGAAAGCGTCTTGGCTCCCGAGGTGGTGACCGCGCTCACCCGCGAGCCCATCGACGCTCAGAAGCTGGTCGCCGCCGCCAAGCGGGGCGACGATGGCGCGCTGGTTGTCTTCGATGGCATTGTGCGCAACCAGACGCGCGGCCGCCAGACGCTCTACCTGGACTACGAGGCCTACGAAGAAATGGCTGTAAAACAGTTGGACGGATTGGCCAGGGAGGCTTGCAGCCGCTTCGGCGTCCGTCAGGTGACCATGGTGCACCGGCTGGGGCGGCTCGAAATCTGCGAGACCAGCATTCTGATCGTGGTCGCCTCGGCGCATCGCGCGGCGGCCTTCGAGGCCTGCCGCTGGCTGATCGATACGATCAAGAAAACCGTGCCCGTCTGGAAGAAGGAGACCTTTCAGGATGGGGCTGTGTGGGCCGATGGCGAGCCATTTCCCGCCGGGCTGGCCGTGAACGCGGCGGAAACCGCGCACACCTCATAAGAGCATGGAAAAAACCTTGCTTCCCGCTCCAGCGGCAAAAGCCCCTCCGTTCATTTTATGCAACTTTCGAACTAAAATGACAGCATGATTCCAAAATTGTCCTTGCGGCGTCCCTCCAGAACGCCTCCGCCCGGAGAAACCGGCCAGGAGGCGCTCTACCTGCGCTCACTCAGCGATCGCCAGGTGAACGTCGAGGTCAAGCTGTGCGACGGCGAGAAGGTGCGCGGCTGGATCGAGTACTTCGATGAGGGAATGCTGCGCCTGACCCGCGAGGGCAAGCCCAACCTCTTCATTTACAAGCACCAAATCCGCACCATTACCGAAGTGGGCAAGCTGGCGCCGCGCCGCGCCAAGGCTGCCGCCGCGGACAAGGCTGTCGCGCCGGAAGCGAACGGCTTCCAGGCCACTGAGGCTGGTTCATGAGCGGCGCGCAGGCGGCAGCCACGCCCGAGTGGGTGTGGGTTCCCAAGGCCGCCAGGATCGCCCGCGAGGCCGGGGCGCGGCTGCGTGAGTTTTTTGCCGAGGGCGTGGCCACCGAGTACAAGGGCGATGTGGACCTGGTGACGGTGGCCGACCGGACGTCGGAGAAGCTGATCCGCGAGCGGCTGTCCGAGGCCTTTCCAGGGCATGGAATCTTCGGCGAAGAGGGTACGCGCGACCGGCTCGACGCGGATTTCCGCTGGTACGTGGACCCGCTGGACGGGACCACCAACTTCGCCCACGGTTTTCCGCAGTTTTGCGTCTCGCTGGGTCTGGAAGACAGGCGCGCTTCGAGTCCAGATCCGCAGCGGCAGGGGCAGAATCAGCTTCAGCGCCCGGCCCAGCTTGCTCCGGACGAGGACGGCACGCTGGTGGCCGCGGTCCTTTACGATCCCATGCGGGACGAACTCTTCGTCGCCGAGCGGGGGCGGGGCGCGTGGCTGAACGGCCGCCCGATCAGGGCCTCGCGGGTTCCGGAGTTGAGTGAGGCGCTGGTGGCCACCGGTTTTCCCAGCCGCAAGCGGCACGAGAACCCCAACCTTCACTTCTACCAGGAGTTCACGCTGCGCTCGCACGGGGTGCGGAGGGCCGGTTCGGCCGCGCTCGATCTGGCCTACGTCGCCGCCGGCCGGCTGGACGGCTACTGGGAGTTCAACCTCAATCCCTGGGACACGGCGGCTGGCATTCTGCTGGTCGAAGAGGCGGGCGGGCGGGCTACGGACTTTTCTGGCGGGCCCTTCCGGCTGGACAGCCGGGAGATTCTGGCCTCGAACGGGCTGATCCACGCCGAGTTGGTGGGCCTATTCGAGGATATGTTCGCCGGACGCAACCTCTCGCCCATCCTCACGCCCCAGGAGTTGGCGGGGCGGCGGGCAGCGCGTAAAGCCAGGTAGTGTACAGGCCCTCAGATTGAATCCGTCGAATGGTTAGCTTGCCGGCTCGCCAGTTCGCTTTCGGGATGGGCAACCGGCGGAACCATGCAGCCGGTTCCCGCATTCCAAAACTGCCGGCCGGGGGCTGGCGCGGCCTTTGGTCTCCTGTGCTACCATCACGTCGAGGATTAAGTCCCCCGGAGAAAATCGAAGATGGCATTCGTCATTGCGGAACCCTGTATCGGCGTCAAGGACGCAACCTGCGTGCAAGCCTGTCCTGTCGATTGCATCCACCCCAAGAAGGATGAACCCGGTTACGCCGAGACCGACCAGTTGTACATTGACCCGGTCGAGTGCATCGACTGCGGCGCCTGCGTCCCAGCCTGCCCCGTCTCGGCAATCTTCGCGCAAGACGACGTGCCGGAGAAATGGACCAGCTTCACCGCCAAGAACGCCAAGCACTTCGGCCACTAAGCGGCATTCACTACCCTCCAGCTATCCAGGCGCGCATCCCGGCAATCGGGGTGCGCGTTTGTGTCTATGATAAAGAGAGTGATTCAGCCTTTCATCTATTGTGGCACGATCTCTTCTTGCGAGTCTTCGCCGCGCGATTGGCGTTCAAACCTCAGCCAGTCTTTTCTGATCGCATCCGCGATGCCTTTATCCATCTCTTCGAGCGTAACAATATGGTCCAGTTTGGGGAGGCAGCCCTCCAAATCCATGATCGATCCAGTCGTCTTCTTCATCTTCAATGTCCTGATTTTAAGGCTACACTCGAAATGAAATCGCCAACAGTGCGATGATGGAATCGCATGAGCGTACTCACCTCCGAAGCCGTGGTTTTGCGCACCTGGCCGGTCCACGAGGCCGACCTGATCGTGAGCTTTTTTACGCGCGACTACGGCAAGGTGCGCGGCGTGGCCAAGTCG
>PMPH01000079.1 GCA_003161045.1 Acidobacteriaceae bacterium | reverse complement strand
CTGCCCAGATGCACAGGGCCACCCCCATCGGGTGGAAGTATTGCGCAGGCAGCGCCCCGTCGAATCGCAACTCGAATGCGAGGAATGCCGAGAGGGAAAATGCGGCCAAGTCCAAAGAATGGACCAGAAACCGACGCCAGATACGTTGCGCCTTATGCCGTCGAGCAGTCAATGCTTGCGGAGTCACGCCTTCCTCCTAATTCGTTTTCACTGACCCTTTCTGTGCAAGTAGCATTCCACCCCCTTCGCACGACAATTAAATTACTCTAAGATTGCTGCGCGCTTGCACTGCAGCAAGGACATCACTGTAGGCACTGCAACGGGGGATGCAGGTTGACAAGCTGGCAGCCCTGAAGGTGGGCGTGCCCGACTACAAGGAGCTGGTCACCCGCAAGGTCCGCACCGCCGAGGAGCTCTACCGCTTCATGGTGGACCAGTTCAACCAGAGCCGCGCCTTCTTCCTCGAGGTCACCGTGGTCATCATCCTGGTGATCGAGCTCGTCTACCTCTTCCGCGGCATGCCGTTTTAGCTTCCGCCTGAGGAAGCTTTGCACAAGCCCCTGCTTTGAAAGGGCACGACTTCAGTCGTGCCGAACAAGGCGGGAAAAGAGTGGGGGCTTTAGCCCCTGCGGGAATGTATTTTCGACGAGTTAGAACTGCGCAGCGGCTAAAGCCGGGTTTTGTTGGCTGCTTCTACGGCACGACTGAAGTCGTGCCCTGACACGAGAACCAGGAAACTCGGTCTTCGAGGTTCAAAAATCGGGACCTGGGGCACCCATTTTCATTTCATTCTTTCCCTGGGGACCTGGGCCACCCGCCTCAGCGAGGGCAGGCACTCCATCCGACGATGTAGAGTGTTCCCAAGTCCACTAAGGAGTTTTGAATTATGGGATTTTTTCGCCGTCTCTTCGGAAGCGAAGCAAAGTCAGTCGTCGAGTCGGTCAAAATCGAGACTCGTCCAGAGCCTGCAGGGATCAGGCAAGGATTTTCTTCTGAGATTTTCGAAATTCCGTCTCGGAGGTTCATGGGGCTTTGCGTGCGGTCCTCGAATGCACGATTCACTCTCACCTGGAATGACAACTTCACTGGGCGTAGCAAGTATTTCCTACTGAGAGGGAATCAGATCGTCGCAGAGGGCACGCTGGCCCGGCCGAACGACGGTGCCGTGACTGACAACGGCACATTTATCTTCAACGAGTGGGGAACTGGAGAGGGCCTAAAGGGAACATTCCGTGCATTCAATGATGCTGGCGAGGCGCTCATTGCCAAGAAATTCGCCGCCAACCTGTTCAATAACGGTCTTTCACTCGATGGTCGGTATGCGGCCGTTCAGACGGCGAACGCCCCCGGGTCGGACGATTGTAGCGTGCTGACGGTATTCGACCTGGTCCAAAGAGCGCAGATTGGGCGATTTGTGCCACAATCTGGCTGGGCGGACCAATACCGGTTCCACGATGACGGGACTATCGACCTGGGATATCAGAAGCTAGGCTTCTTCCGCTACTCACTGGCCGGCGAATTCATCGATCGTGGCTTATGGGAGGAGGCACAACTCACGAGGGGTGATTACTCGATGACATTGATCACAGTTCAAAGAATCTTGAAGGACCACGGAGGAAAGCCGGATCTGGACCTTACTGACCGGCTCATCAGAGCCATTGATCGAGTGACCCCACTCATCATGAAGGAGAATGAGAAGACGAAGGCGCTCGCAAAGAGACTCAGGGGCGAGTGTCTCGAAGCTTGCGGGGATCGAGCTGCAGCTCTCGCCAGCTATCTGGAAGCACTGCGCATCGACCCCAAAGTCGGTGTGAAAAGGCAAATCGATCGACTGACAAAGGCGGGCCAACCGTAGGCGGAAGGCCCATCTCCCCAAACAAGAAATCTGGGTACCCCAGGTCCGGATTCTCGAACCTGGGACAGGCGGGAAGTCGGCCCCACCGCAGGTGGTGCAGAAAATAACCCTCCGCCGGCGCACACTGGTAGATGGAAGCCCCTCATCGAACTGTAAAGCGGTCAAAGGAAAAGGTTGGCCCCACCGCAGGTGGTTTTCTGGTTTTGCCTGTGAAACTGTGGGGCTATTGGCAAACTATTCAAAATAAATGACTATTCAACTCCTTCCGCACAGAATCACGCAAACTGGGAAGCTGTGAAACTGGCCCGGCCCACGCACATTCCCGTGCCGCGTCCCCACTTGCGGGAGGCCAAAAACCGCCGTTGGCTGGTACGCTATCTAAAGACATGAACGACAATCTGCACCAGTTGCGTTGTATCGGTTGCGGGGCGCGCCTGACCGGCGCCGAAGTCCAGCCGGACTTCCGTTGCGCCCAATGCGGCGAGCTCTTTGAGGTCGAATACCCCGGCTGGAGCCAGCGCCAGGGGCCGGACCGACCCAACGCCGGCGCGCTCAAATGGCTCTGGCGGGAGCGGCGCTCCTCCTCCGAGACGCTGGACCACTCCGGCGTCTGGCGCTTCCGCGAGCTGCTGCCCATTCTGGAGAGCTTCGGCAACGCCGTGACGCTCTTCGAGGGCAACACGCCGCTCTACCACCTGCCGCGCGCCGCCAAAGCCCTGGGGATTGACCAGCTCTTCGCCAAGCACCAGGGAATGAATCCGACCGGTTCCTTCAAGGACACGGGCATGACGGCGGCGATGAGCGTGGCCAAGGAGCGGGGCTTCGAGTGGGTGGCCTGCGCCTCGACCGGGAATACTTCAGCCGCCATGGCCGCCTACGCCGCCCGCGCCGGGCTGCGCTGCCTGGTGCTGATTCCCGAAGGCAAGATCGCCTGGGGCAAGCTCTCGCAGGCGATGGACTACGGCGCGGTGACCTGCCAGTTGAAGGCCGATTTCGACGGCTGCCTCACCCTGCTGACGCAGATTGTGAAGGAAGCGCCGATTTATCTGCTCAATTCCGTGAATCCCTACCGGCTGGAGGGCCAGAAAACGCCGGCCTTCGAGATTGCCGAAGCCTTCGATTGGAGCGTGCCCGACCACCTGATCGTGCCCGGCGGCAATCTGGGCAACAGCTCGGCCCTGGGCAAGGGCTTCCGTGAGCTGCACGATCTGGGGCTGGTGGCGCGGATGCCGAAGATCTCCGTAATCCAGGCTGCGGGGGCCAATCCCCTGGTGCGCAGCTTCCTCAACAATCAGGGCACGGCGCTGGAGCCGGTCGAGGCCGACACCCGCGCCACCGCCATTCGCATCGGCAATCCGGCCTCCTGGCGCAAGGCGGTGCGCGTCATTCAGGATACGGGCGGCTGGTGCCTGGATGTGACCGAAGCCGAAATCGCCATTGCCAAAGCGGAGATCGGCGCCGAGGGCCTGGGCTGCGAACCGGCCTCGGCGGTTACGCTGGCGGGGCTGAAAAAACTGCGCGCCGGGGGCAAGATCGCCTCCAGCGAGACGGTGGTTCTGCTGCTGACCGGCCACACGCTGAAGGACGCCGACTACACCATCGACTTCCATCGCGGAACGCTTTTGAAGCCGGAGGAGGCTGTCGGCAGGGAAGCGGAGATTGCCCGGCTGCGGCGCAATGCACAGGCTGTCGAGGCCACACCGGCCGCGGTGCTGGCCGCACTGAAGGGCAGCGTGGGATGAGCGAGGGCAGGAAGGCGAATCCTGGCTGCAAAGGCACTGGAAATACAGACTCCGACGGTCTGCGGCTGCGCCTGTCGGCCACCTCGGCCAATCTGGGCCCCGGCTTTGACGCCGCGGCCGTGGCCCTCGATTTTTATCTGGAGATCGAGGCTACTCCGGCCGCCGAGTTCTCGATTGCCGCGACGGGCCGGGACCGAGAGCACATTTCCCGGCTTGAGGGCAATCTCATTCTGGAGATTTACAAGAGCCTGCTGGAGACCAACGGCAGGCCGGTCCTCCCTCTGGCGATTCACATGAACAATGAGATTCCGCTGGGGATGGGCTGCGGCTCTTCGGCTGCGGGGCGGCTGGCGGCCATTGCCCTGGCGGTGCATTTTGGCCGGCTTGGCTGGAGTTCGGAGCGGATTCTTGAAGAGGCTTCGGCGCTGGAGGGCCATCCGGACAATGCCGCCGCCTGCTGGCTGGGCGGATTTGTGGTCGCTGCCTGCGAGGGCAGGCGGGTGCATGTGGCCCGCGTCGCGCCTCCGGCCGAGTGGCGGGCCATTGTCGTTCTGCCCACCGAGCCCCTGGCCACCAGCAAGGCGCGCGCCCTGCTGCCCGCCACCTACTCCCGCGCCGATGTGGTGGCCAACATTCAGTCGGTGGCGCTGCTGGGGCTGGCCTTTGCCCAGGCGCGCGAAGATTTGCTGCGTATCGCCATGCAGGACCGCATTCACCAGCCCTATCGCGCGCCCGTCTGCCCGCTGCTGCAGCCGCTGCTGCCGCTGGCCGGAGAGCACGGCATTCTGGGAGCGGCTCTGAGCGGCGCCGGCCCAGCGGTTCTGGTTATCGTTGGCAGCGAGAAGAGTCTTCCCGGCGCGGCGGCAGCCATCCGCCAGGCTCTTGCCCGAGAGATGAAGCCGGAGCTCAAGCTTTGCCGGTTTGAGCAGGTTGGAACAAACCAATTCTTCGACTCGTTGCGCCCGGCCTGAGTCCAGACCGATGAACTGGGCGGTTCACAGCTTATCCGGATCGAGCTATTTTCTGATTTCGAGAGCGGCCTTTGCCTAAATAACTCTTTTGTTTTGTGCGAATTGCAGTTTTAAGGTTACTTTTGTGCTCAAAAATCCCCGGTTAGCGCATTACTTATTTTGTTACTCAAGATTGCTTGCTATTCGCCCGAGTTAGACATAAATTCGCTGTGTGGGCAGTTCTGGGGGAGGGCTGCTCTAGCGCCCGCGATCCTTCATAGGATCCGGGCGCTTCAATTTTTTTACGAGTTCAATAAATTCCTTTTATCTAGAGTGGGCTGCCGGGTTTCAGCCTCGTTCCTTCCTGTTTCAGCCGCCGTCAAGGGGGCGGTCTGCGACTTTACCGCCTACCGCTGCATCCCATGGGGAGCCGGTACCATTAAACTGAAAGTGAGCGAAACTGGAAGTGCGCGGTTGCCGCAAGGAGGAGTATGGCTGGATTGGGAGTCTTGAATGTCAGCGATGCAACGTTCGATCAGGAGGTGCTCAAGAGTGAGCAGCCCGTTTTGGTGGACTTTTGGGCCGTGTGGTGCGGTCCCTGCAAGGCGATTGCGCCCATATTGGAGGGCGTGGCCACAACCTATGCCGGCAAGTTGAAGGTGGCCAAGGTGAATGTGGATGAAAATGGTGCAACCCCTTCGCGCTATGGCATTCGCGGCATTCCATCCCTCTTGTTTTTCAAGGGAGGCAAGGTGGCCGATCAGATTGTCGGCTTTGTTCCCCAGGAAGTGATTGAAGAGAAGATCCAGCGCCTGCTGGCGTGACGAAAAGCAGGGAACAGGGAATAGGGAACAGGGAATAGGCAGACGATTTCCGAGGTGAGCGGCGTTAGCCGTTGCGCAGAGTACGCAAGTTTCCGCCGACTATTCCCTCATCCCTGTTCCCTGCTTTATCGGTATTTGCGCAGCACGCCCAGTACGCGGCCCTGAATGGCCACCTGCGCGGCGGGAACGTAGATGGGTTCCATCTCCACGTTGGCCGGCTGCAGGCGCACCTGGCTGCCTTCGGAGTAGAAGCGCTTGAGCGTGGTCTCGGAGCCGCGTACCAGGGCCACCACAATTTCACCCTGCCGCGCTGTGCGCGCCCGCTCCACCAGCACATAATCGCCGTTGATGATGTGTTCGTCGCGCATCGAGTCCCCGCGCACCTCGAGGGCGAAGACGTCGCGGTTGCCCACCACGTCATGCAGCGAGATGCTCTCCGGCGTCTCGGTCGTCTCGACCGGCAGGCCGGCGGCGATCTGCCCCGCCAGTGGCAACCGGTCGCTCGACAGGGTCCGCGTTCCCGGCGGCAGCACGTCGATGGAGCGGCTGCGGTTGTGCACACGGTTGAGCAACCCCTTTTTTTCGAGGTTGGTGATGTGCTTGTGCACGGTGGCCAGACTCTTCAGTCCGATGCCGCGCGCAATCTCCTCGAAGGACGGAGAGTAGCCGTTGCGGGTCACAAACGACTCAAGGAAGTCGAGAATCTCTTTTTGTCTTCGGGTGACAGCCATGCGCGCATTATAGCGAATAGAAGGCGAACTGCAACAGCTTTTTTATTTGTTTAAATATTTCTTAAAAAACCGTCTTTGCAAGACTTCTCGCGGGGGATTCAAGCCACTCCTCGGAAGCGCTTCGATCCAGCCCGGATTGGTCAGCCAATTGAAGGTTCAGATTAAAGAAAACCTGGGAAGAGACCGATAGCCAGATCAGCAGTGTCCGCGCTGCAACTGTTGGGCCGGCAACTCGCGCGCGAGGGCAGATGATCTCGATAAAGCAGTACCTGGAGCAGCCACTAGCGGAGCCGCCGCCGGAGCCGGAGCAGCCGCCGGAGCCAGCTCTGATCGAGCAGGTTCAACAGCAGCAGGCGCGGGCGGCGCAAACCCAGAAGACCGGCTCGAACGGGCGCGGCGAAAACGGGCGCGGCGAGGAGGAGCCAAGGCTGCTTCTGCCCATGGCAGTTGCCGCCTATCGCTCCGCGTTGGTGGAGATGGGCAATTGCGGCCTGGATGCCTGCCCGGCGCTCGGAGAAGAATTGAAGCAGGGCCTGAGCAAGCTGGAAGAAGGGCTCTGCGCGGAGATCTCCAGCGAGGCTGTCGAGAAGACTGAAACCGGCGTGCGCGAGCAACTGCAGGATTGGGGCCGGCGCACGGCCCAGCACTACCGGCAAAAGACCTGTGAAGTGAAGGATATTCTGCTGGTGTTGGCCCACACTGCCGAGTCGGTGGGAGAACGCGACCAGTGCTGCGCCCGGCAGATCACCGAGGTCACAACGCGGCTCAGGGGCATCGCCAACCTGGAGGATCTGACCGAGATTCGGGGGGCCATCGAAAAAAGCGCCTCGGATCTGAAGACTTCAATCGACCGCATGACGGCCGAAGGCAAGGCCGCCATCGACCAGCTCCGCAGCCAGGTCTCGACTTACCAGGCCCGGCTGGAAGAGGCCGAGGAGATTGCCTCGCGCGACCGGCTCACCGGCCTGCGCAGCCGCCTCTGGGTGGAGGGCCAGATAGAGCAATCCCTTCATGCCGGCGCTCCGTTCTGCATCGCCATCATCGACATTGACAAGTTCAAACGGGTCAATGACGAGCACGGCCACCTGGCCGGCGACGAGTTGCTGAAAAAGTTTGCCGCCAAGATGCGCTCCGTCTGCCGTGACACGGACACCATCGGACGCTGGGGCGGAGATGAGTTTATTCTTTTGCTGCATTGCCGCATCATTGAAGCCCAGACGCAGATCGATCGCCTGCGGGAATGGGTCTGCGGTCATTACACGGTTCAGGGCAGCTCCGGTCCTCAAAAACTCAGAGTCAGCGCCTCCATCGGATTTGCCGAACAGCAGCCGGGCGAGACCGTGAAGAAGCTCATCGACCGGGCCGATGCCGAGATGTACCGTGATAAAGCAGCATCAATGGCCAATAAAAGCAATTGCATACGCTAGCCCCTTTGCCGGCTGAAAGCGCTGGGGCAGCTTAGATTTAACCGTCTGGCGGAGTGCGCTGGCTCATGATCAGCGCAGGCTACCTGCGGTCGCCATTTCGGGAACTCTCCTGGCTTTGTGCCATTCCCGGAACCGCCCTGCCTCCTTTCTTCATTTCCACTCTTGAGTTCCGTCCTCCTACGCGGGAAGGTAAAGGGGAGCCGATCCTTAGCGCGCGCTAAGCCGGTCTGCTCAGAACCTGAAGCAGGCAGGCGCCGCGGATTAAGGACGCCTCTGGAAAGTAAAGACCGCCATGAGACTATTGATTGCCGAAGACGACAAAGCGCTGGGGCTGTTCCTGAGCCGCGGCCTGGAGGCCGACGGACACCACGTCCGCGTGGCTCACGATGGAGCTGCCGCGGTGGAGGCATTTCGCCAGGAGCTGCCCGACCTGACCATCCTCGATCTCAACATGCCGATCAAGGACGGCGAGCAGGTGCTCGAAGAGCTGCGCGCGATGGACGCGGATCTGCCGGTGCTGGTGCTGACCGCCCGCCAGGAGGTGGACACGCGCGTCCGCTGCCTGGATCGCGGGGCCGACGACCTGATGGTCAAGCCCTTCAGCCTGCATGAACTCCGGGCGCGCTGCCGGGCTCTGTTGCGCCGCAAGCGCGAGGCGCGACTGCTGTTGCGCGCCGGCGATCTGGAACTGGACCGGCTGGAGCACACCGCGCA
This sequence comes from Acidobacteriaceae bacterium, assembly GCA_003161045.1. Classification (GTDB taxonomy): domain Bacteria; phylum Acidobacteriota; class Terriglobia; order Terriglobales; family Acidobacteriaceae; genus Telmatobacter. Next base: position 15,004 of record PMPH01000079.1, on the reverse strand, counting down.
TCGCGCCGGCCAGTCGATCGTGCTCACCAACAAAGAATTCTCCCTGCTCGAACACCTGATGCTCAATCGCGGCCGGTGCGTCTCGCGGGTGGAGCTGCTCGACTCGGTCTGGAACATGGAGCCGGCGCAGACCACCAACATTGTGGACGTCTATGTCAACTACCTGCGCCGCAAGCTGATGGACCCCCCGCCCGGACAATTGATCCGCACGGTGCGCGGGCAGGGCTACCGGGTGCCACCGGAGATCGATCTTGCCCTTCCCGCCCTGCCCGCGCTGCCCGTACCGGCGATTGCGGCCCCCGTGGCCACTCCGGTTTTTGAGGCGCACTAGCTCTCTGGCACCTTCAACCCGATCGATATTCAGGAGAATTTTATGGTTACCGTTCCCGTCTCTGTCCTTCCGCTCGCCAGTCGCATTCGCCCCCGTACGGCGCTAGTGGCCAGCAATGACCGCAGCTTTCGCCAGCGGCTCTCCGAGACCCTCAGCGGCCTGCGCTGGCAGGTACGGGAGGCTGAAGGCGGCGCTCAGGCCTGGGCGGAGGCGGAACTTGCCCCGCCGGAGGCCGTCATCGTCGACTCATGGCTGCCCGATCTTGATCTGGCAGAGTTTCTCAAGGACTTCCGCGCGCACTTTCCCGATGTGGACCTGGTGACCACCAGCGGCGCCATCGCGCAGGAGAGTCCTCGCGGCCCTTACCGCCAGGAGCTGCTCTATGCCCTGCGCCGCTCGCAGGACAACGACACGGCCATCTGGAACGTGGCGCCGGCGCTCAACCGGCCTAACTCGCCTCTGGACTCCATGCACACTCCCCCGTGGCCGCTTCCAGTTGCTTCCGTCGCGACTCCGGCCGCTGGCTCGATGACCGGCGGCGCGCCTGCCGCGATCCTCCCCCTGCCCATCCCTTCACAGGCATCAACGGCCGGCGTGGAGCTGCCCTCGGCGCCGGCCATCGAGCCGGCCTCCTGCGAGAGGCTGCCCGAGCTGATTGGCTACGCCCCCTGCATGCTCGAGGTCAGCCGCCGCATCCGCCTGGTGGCTCCGCGTTCGACCCCGGTGCTGATCGAAGGACCGACCGGCTCGGGCAAGGAACTGGTGGCCGAGGCCCTGCACCGGCTCTCCCTTAGAATCCGTAAACCATTTGTCGCCATCAATTGCGCGGCAATACCTGAAGCGTTACTTGAAGCGGAACTCTTCGGCCACACGCGCGGCGCTTTTACCGGAGCAGTGCAGGGGCGCGTGGGGCGCATCGAGGCTGCCGACGGCGGCACACTGTTTCTGGACGAGATCGGGGAGATGCCGCTGGCGCTGCAATCCAAGCTGTTGCGTTTTGTCGAGTGCGGCGAACTGCAGCGCGTGGGCGACAACGAGGCCGTGAAGGTGGACGTGCGCATCATCGCCGCCACCCACCGGCCACTGGCTCAGCACACCCAGACCGGAGCCTTTCGCGCCGACCTCTACTACCGGCTGGCCGTCTTTCTTATCCGCACCCCGGCCTTGTCCGAGCACGCCGAGGATCTGCCGCTGCTGGTCAACTACTTCATCGAGCGGATGGGCCGCGAGACGCCGGTCAAGCGGGTCGACCCGGCGGCGCTGGCCAAATTGGCTGCCCACGACTGGCCGGGAAATGTCCGCGAACTCGAGCATGTGTTGGAGCGGGGCGCCATTCTGGCCGGCGAAGAGGCGGTGATGACCACGCGTGAGATCGACTTCGGCCTGGCCATTAACTGAGCCCGCATTGCTCGCCGCCGAGGCTGCCAGGCGGAGGAAGGGAGGAGACGGAGATGCAGGTTGAAACCCAACTCAGCGATCAGATTGCCCGTTATATGGATCTGGCCACCAGCGAGGCCATGCTGACCGCGGCCAACATGGCCAATATCGACACCCCCGGCTATCGCGCCGTGGGTATGGACTTTGAGGCCGAGATGCGGGAGGCGCTGACCGATGTAAACCAGGGGCGCGCGGCGCGCCCGGTGCGCCTGAAGGCTGTTGACGGGCTGATTTCGCGGCCCGACGGCAACAATGTCTCGATGGACCGCGAAGGATTGAACCTGGCCGAGGCGCAACTGAGGTTCAAGACCGGCGTCTCGCTGCTCCGCGAGGAGTACCAGCGCGTGATGAACGCCATCCATGCCAGCGACAAGTAGCCGGAGCGCAATGGGCGGGGTTGGGGCCGGAGATTTGGCCGGAGAAAAGGAGCGGCAGGATGAACCTCTTTGCAATGATGGAGACCTCGGGCAGCGCCATGCAGGCCGAGCGAATGCGCGCCGAGGTGGTGGCGACCAATATGGCCAACGCGGAGACGACGCGCACGGCCACAGGAGGCCCCTATCGCCGCCAGGAGCTGGTCTTTGCCGCCAATGCCGGCGATCCGGAGTTCGCCAGCACTTTGAGCGCGGCTACTGGCAGCTCGGCTTTGGCCACCGCGGCCTCGCAGACGGCCTCCTCTGGAGGCTCTGCTTTGCCGCCTTTGCCCTCGCTGCTGGCGCCCTTGTCTCTGCTCGACCTGAACAGCTCTCTGAGTGGAAGCGGGACGGCGGTGCCGGGGGTGCATGTCGCCCAAGTCGTCGAGGATCCCTCGGCTCCGCTCAAACGCTATGATCCGGGAAATCCCGATGCGGGAGAGGATGGTTATGTCTCGTACCCGGACATTAATCCCGTCACAGAGATGGTCGACCTGATGGGGGCGACACGTGCATACGGTCTGAATAGCTCGGCCGTGCAGGCCGAGAAGGGCATGATCACCTCAGCCCTGGAGATTGCCAAGTCTTGAGGAGTTTTTTGAAGTCCGTAGAGGCGCCGGGGTTGTAGAATTGCCGGATTTGTCGAGTCGCCAGGTCTGTGCCGGGCGGATTTTAAGCAAAAATCCACTTGGCGGTTGCGGCCTCACTCTATGCCAGTCAGGAAAATGCTGTAGCCGCGCCTCAGTCGATGGCGTACACAAGTCAGAAGCCACAAGGAGAAACGATGTCGCTTGCTATCAACCCCATGACCGCCGCTACGCAGGCCTTGACCGCTTTATCCGGCTCGGGCGTGGGAACATCCTCCACCTCGGCCAGCGGCGCGGGAGCCGCGGCCACTCCATTTTCCGATCTGATGACCGATGCCATTGGCCAGGTGAACCAGCTCGACAACCAGGCCCACGCGGCCGTGGAGGGACTGATGAGCGGCTCCGGCGTGGACGTGCATCAGGCGATGATCGCCACCCAGAAGGCGAGCATGGCCTTTGAAATGGCGCTGGCGGTGCGCAACAAGGCAGTTCAGGCCTACCAGCAGGTGGTCGGCATGCAGTTTTAATCTCCTTGCAGCCGGCCATCGCGCGGGCAGAAAGAGCGTTGCGGAGCGAGCGGAAAGAGCTGAATGGCGAGGAGCAATTGCAGGGTTGCGGGAACGAGAACGCAGGGATGAGAACGGCTGACCCGAGTGGCTTGTCCTCAGAATAAAGCCGTCTCACAGGATCTTCACCAGGCTGCATCAACCTTGAAATTGCACTCAAGCGACGGGACACACAGATCATGGCCAGCGGAACACAATTAGAGAAAAGCGCGCCGGTACGAGTCGGCCAACCGCAGTTGCCCGACCGGCTGGCGGGACTCTGGGGCCGCAGCCGGGTGCTCTGGGCGGGGATGCAGCCGGCGCAGCGCGGCTGGGCGCTGGTGGCCGCGGGACTGCTGGTGGCGCTGCTGGGCAGCCTGCTCTGGTACTGTCTGCGCACCGACTGGCGCACTCTCTATGTGGACATGGACCCGGACGATGTCCGTCAGGCCAGCCAGGCTCTGGTGCAGGCGCAAATTCCCTTTGAGCCCACCGCGAACGGCGCTGGCCTGATGGTGCCGGCCGCGCAACTGGACAAGGCGCGCCTGCTGACCGCGGCCAAGGGACTGAAGAGCGGGCGGATGGGATTTGAACTCTTCGACAAGCCCAACTGGGTGGGATCGGAATTTGACGAACAGGTGAACTACCAGCGGGCGCTCGAGGGCGAGCTCGAACATACGGTTGGCTCGCTCTCCGACGTCGCGTCGGCGCAGGTGAACTTGGTGATGCCTCACGATTCACTCTTTCGTGACCAGGACCGGCCTGCCAAGGCCTCGGTGGTGATCAAGTTGCGTCATCGCCCTCTGGCCGACGGGGAGGCGGATGCGATTCGCAATCTGGTGGCCTCGGCCGTCGACGGCCTGACGCCGGAGCGCGTGGTGCTGGTCGATGCGGACGGCCACCTGCCGCTGGGGCCGAAGTCCGCTGAGCAGATGCAGTTGAGCGCCGAGCAGGCATTGGAAGAAAAGCTGATCGCCACCCTCGAGCCGGTCACCGGCGCGGGCAACGTGCGCGCCTCGGTGACCCTGGACTACGATCAGGCGGCTACCGACGAGACCCAGGAGCTCTACGACCCGGACCAGACGGTAACCCTCTCGATGCAGCGCACCGAGCAGAGTTCGGGCCCCCAGCCGGTGGCCGCCGGAGTTCCCGGCACGGCCTCGAATGCGCCCAATTCACGGGCTCTGCCGGTCTATCCGCAGCAGACGACGGCGCCACAGACTGCCAAGAGCGAGTCGGGAACCTACGGGTCTTCGAAGACGGTGCGGCATATAGTGGTAGGGCCTGGGAAGGTGCGGCGTCTGACGGCGGCCATTGTGGTGAACGACCGGCTGCTCCAGCCCGCCTCCAAGGGTAGGGCGGCGCAATGGCAGCCTCGTTCGGCCGAGGAGTTGCACAACCTGACGGCGCTGGCCCAGGCGGCGGTGGGCTTTGACACGACGCGCGGCGATGTGCTGCAGGTGGAGGATCTGGCCTTTGAAGAAAACCGCTTGCAGCAGCCGGTCTCTTTGCCGGGGCAACTGCTTAGCACGGCCGAAAACTCACCGGTGGTGATCAAGTACGCGGCCCTTTTGGTTGGCCTGCTGGTAGTGATGCTCTTCGGAGTTCGTCCGGCCCTCAGCGGTGCCGGGTCCGCGCGGGCAGGCAAGGATACGTCCAGGGGAGGGGGCAGAGAACTGGCCGGCCAGGCGGAGGCCCAGCCGGCGTTGCGATCGCCGGAGCCGGCCGAAGTCGATCCCGAGCGGATCAGGATGCAGGAGATTTACGAGCAGGTGACCGGTCACCTGAAGCGTGAGCCCACACAAAGCTCCCGTTTGCTGCAGAGCTGGATTCACTCTGATTAAAGTAGTTCTCCAATTGCTGTACACGGAAACCGCGCACTCAAGTGGCTTTTTCCTACCGGGGTTCCCACGGACAGGTCTTCGTCCGTGGGGTGGAAGTAAAAGCCACCTTGCACGGCATTGGCAAGGGCACATGAGTTGGAGAACTGCTCCAGGGCAAGATGAACGGTGAAAAGTTGAAGGCTGGCAGTTGGGAGCTCGGAAATTCAGAAGCAGGCGCGGGAAGACGAGCAGAATTAGAGCTGTAAAGCCGGAGCAGCGCAAGGGAAAGGACCGGAGCCTTGGCCGAAGAGGGGAACCAGAACGGGGCAGGACGGCGGCGCACGTCGGCAAACCTGAGCGGGTTGCGCAAAGCGGCCGTTTTGTTGGTGGCCGTGGGCGAGGAGCTGGCCAAGGAGATCTTGCGCGCGCTGCCGGAGGCGGATGTACAGCGGCTTACCGAGGAACTGGCCGATCTGCGCGGCATTACGCCGGAGCTCTCCGCCGAGATTCTGGAGGAGTTCTGGCAGCTTCTGGAGACGCAGAACTTCATGATGCACGGAGGGCTCGATTATGCCAGCCGGTTGCTGATGGAGACCTTCGGCAAGCAGCGCGCCGACGATCTGCTGGCGTTGGTGCGCCGCTCCCAGGAGGCGGCGCAGGGCAATCTGGCCAAACTGCAGCGCACTGATCCCCAGCAGTTAGGCAAGTTGCTGGACAGCGAACATCCGCAGACGATCGCCCTGGTGCTGGCTCACCTGGACCCCAAGCGGGCTTCGATGGTGCTGGACAACCTGAGCGAGGACCACAAGGTGCTCTCGATTCAGCGGCTGGCCGAGATGCGCCAGTTTTCGCCGGAGATGGCGCAGAAGGTGGCACATATTCTGCACCGGCGGCTGGAGAGCGTGGGCGACACGGCGCGCAAAAGCTACTCGGGCTTCAAGGCGGTGGCCGACCTGCTGAACCGGCTCAACGCCGAGGAGTCGAAAAAAATTCTCGAGACCATTGAGGATGGCCAGCCCGAGCTGGCCCTCTCGATACGCAACCTGATGTTCACCTTCGAGGATCTGGTCACGGTGCCGCCAGCCACCATCCGCGAGATCGTCTCGGGTGTGGACAAGCGGCAACTGGCGCTGGCGCTGCGCGGCGCCAAGGACGAGCTGCGTGCGCAGATCTTCAAAGCCATGAGTTCGCGGGCTGTCGAGATGCTGAAGGAGGACATGGAGGTTCTGGGGCCGGTGCGCTCGCGCGAGGTGGCGCAGGCTCAGCAGGAGATTCTCAACCTGGCCCGCAGGCTGGAGGCCGAGGGCAAGGTGGTTCTCAAGCTGGAGACCGGCGACGAGATGCTGGCGTAACAGGGATCAGGGGTCAGGGATCAGGGGTCAGGAGTCAAGGGTAAGGGGTCAGGGATCAGAGAAAGGGAATCAGAAGCCAAAGATTGTAGAAAAGAGACCGGAAATCTGAGAACAGGCTTGGAGGTCAGCGGCCCATGCGGCTCCTGACCCCTGATCCCTGACCCTGATCCCTGACGAAAGAGGCAATCCTTGCAGCAGAGTGGGCAGCAGACTGAATCGGCAACGCGCAACAGCCCTGCCGGGCGCATCGAACTCTTCGAGTACCCGCCCGGCCCCGATCTGCCTTCCTTACCGGCCTGGGAGGGGTGGCTGGGTGGTGAGGAGGGAGCGGCGGACAAGGCTTTCGAGGCGCGGGAGCACGACGCGGGCGGGAGCAGGGCCGCCGAAACCCGCCTGCACGGCGAGTTCGAACAGCGGCTGGCCGAGGAGACGCGCAAATCCTTTGAGGCGGGCCGGGAACGGGGCCGCCAGTCCGAACGCGAGGCGCAGTCCGCTTCTCAGGCAACGGCCGAGCAGGAGCGGACGCGGCAGGCCGCCGGGCTGGTCGAGAGATTTGTTCAGGCGCATGAGCACTACCTGCAGGCGGTCGAGCATGAGGTGGTGAAGCTGGCTCTGGCCGTGGCGGCGCGCATTCTGCGCCGCGAGGCGCAGATGGACCCGCTGCTGTTGACCGGGGCGGTCAGGGTGGCGTTGGGACAGCTCTCCGGGGCGACCGAGGCGCGGCTATGCGTCCCCCCGGCAGACCTCAGTTTATGGACCGAGGCTATTGCCCTGCTGCCGAATTTGGCCGTGAAGCCGACCGTGACCGCGGGGGAGGGAATGCGGCTGGGCGATTGCGTGATCGAGACCAGGATGGGATCGGTGGACCTGGGGATTCGCGCGCAACTGGGAGAGATTGAGCGGGGCTTCTTCGACCGCGCCGGCAGCCACAGAGCGGATGCTGTCCAGTCGGCTGGCTCCTCCGGCAAAGAAGAAGAACTGGAAGGCCGCGCATGAGTCCGATGCTGGAGCGCTACTTTACCCGTTTGGAGCGCGGCCAGCCCTGGCGTTGGCGCGGGCAGGTGCTCGAATCGGTCGGCCAGACGATCGAGTCGGCGGGACCCTTGGCCTCGGTGGGAGAGTGCTGCGAGATTCAGGACCAGTACGGACGCGCGCATCTGGCTGAAGTGATTGGCTTTCGCGGCTCCAACCTGCTGTCGATGCCGGTCGAGAGCACGGAGGGCATTCGCTTTGGAAATTCGGTCTCGTCCCTAGGCGTCCATCCTGAGATCGAGGTGGGGCCGGCCTTGATGGGCCGGGTGCTGAATGCGCTGGGAGAGCCGATAGATGAGTTCCGCCCGCCGGCCGTCTCCCAGACGCTGCCGCTGGAGGGAATGGTGCGGCCGCCGCTGGACCGGGTGCCGATTCGCATCCCGCTGGGCACCGGAATCCGGGTTCTCGACGCGCTCCTGACAGTGGGCCGGGGACAGAGGGTGGGCATCTTCGGCGGCTCGGGCGTGGGCAAGAGCACGCTNNGGCGGATGTGACGGTGGTGGGCCTGGTGGGGGAACGGGGCCGCGAGGTGGGCGAATTTCTTGAGGATTCTTTGGGAGTGGAGGGCCGGAAGCGTTCGGTGGTGGTGGTCTCAACCTCCGACCAGTCGCCGCTGATGCGCATGCGGGCCGCGCTGGCCGCGACCACCATCTCCGAGTACTTTGCTGCCCAGGGCAAGCACGTGCTGCTGGTGCTGGATTCGTTGACCCGTTTTGCCATGGCCGCCCGGGAGATTGGCCTGGCTGCCGGCGAGCCGCCCACCAACAAAGGGTACACGCCCTCGGTCTTTACCCGGCTGGCCAAGCTGGTCGAACGCACAGGCCAGTTCCGGGTGGGCTCGATTACGGCTTTTTATACCGTGCTGATGGAGGGCGACGACCAGCTGGATCCGATCGTGGACGCGGTCCGGTCGCTGCTCGACGGCCATGTGGTGCTCTCTCGCGCCCTGGCCGCCGAAGGCTGGTACCCGCCCATTGAAGTGCTGGATTCGATCAGCCGGCTGATGCCGTCCGTCACCCAGCCCGCGCATCGCGAGCATGCCGCGCTGATGCGCCGGCTGATGGCCGTCTACGCGCGCTCGGAGGATCTGGTGCGCATTGGGGCTTACAAGCCCGGTTCGGACCCGGGTCTGGACCGGGCTTTGCGCGCCCGCGGCGCCATGCGCGCTTTCATGACCCAAGACTCGCGCGAGCAGGTCCATTTTGCCGACAGTGTGCGCGGGCTTGACGCGCTCACGGCCGAGATCTGAGCCATGGCCGTCTCGCGCGCACTGCGCCGCCTGCTGCGCATCCGGGAATTGGAAGATGAACAGTGCCGCCTGGCTCTGGAATCCACGTTAGGCGAACTCAACCGGCTGGAGTGCGCGCTGACGGCCACCGCCGAGCGCGACCGCCGGGGCCGGAGGCTGGTCGAGAACGGCGCCCGGACAGGCCAGTTGCCGGACCGCCTGGCGGGCCTTGAAGAGACGCGCGTGGCTCACCGCCTGGTGGCCGTTCTGGAACCCAGAATCGAAGCCAAAGAGGAAGAGGTTGAGGCGCTGCGGCAGGAGTTTCTCTTGAAGAGGGTGGAGCACCGCCAGGCCGAGACCTTGATTCAGGAGACCGAGGCGCGGGAGGCCATCGAGGCCGGCCGGAGCAGCCAGCAGCGGCTCGACGATTGGTACAGCTCCCGGTTGTTCCGCCAAGGCGCCGAGGCTGGGGCTCATCTTGAAGCCCAAGCCGAACCGGCCGTTCCCCCCATGGAAGGAATCCACTCTCAAGCCTTTGCCGCTTCTAAGCCAGCCAGCAGGGAGGGATCGTGCGCCGGGGAAAAAACTTGAGGAAAAATCCACCGGGAGGTCACGCTGGCTTCCTGAATCGGAATCATCTGTTCAATTCCTGACAATGCTCTAACCCATTCCCCGCGCCCTTTGGCACGCCTTCTGCTTTATTCCTTCGCATGACCGTTGCCGCAGCAATCGAGATGGGAACCCGTGGAACTCCGGCACAGGGCCTGGTTAAGGCGCTGGGAACAGGAGTGCATGGCGCGGGGCAGCCGGCAACGGCTGCGCGGAGCCTTCTGTCATCTTCTGGTGCGGGCGCGGAGAGCTTCGGCGCTGGCTGGCAATCGCTGCTGGCTTCTATGGGTTGCAGCGTAGAAGGCTCCGAAGTGCTGGAGAGCAAAGCAAGCCGGGAAAATCTCTCGGCGGAAAAAAATGCCGCGGGAAGCTCGACGAGAGCTTCAAGCCTGGCCGATAGCGCTGGCTTGAGTCTGCGGCAGGGAACAGACGAAGGGGACGGAGCGGCAGGCGCGGTGGCGAGCTTGTCCTCAGCGGGCGCTCTCACGGGCTCGATCGCAGCTCGACAAACCTCCAACGCCACGCCGGCGGCCTCGCTCGAAACCAGCTCCACTCAAACCGAGGGGAAAAAGTCAGCGGCCGATTCAGAGTCCGGGGCCAGCTCGAAGGCTGACTCGAAGGCTAAATCGTCCAGCGGACGGAGTGCAGCAGCTTCCAGTGATGTCGCCCATACGGATGCTCTCACCACCGGATCGGCGTCCGTATCAACGCCTGAATCTCTGCTGGCGTCCGCTGCCAGCCTTGCGCTCACCGCGCCGGCCTCAGCCGTGGTCAGCCCGGCGGTCCATACTTTGGACGAGCAAGTGCAATCGGCGCGAACCGATCTGCTGGAGGGCTCGTCGACAGGCTCCTCTTCCGCTTCCTTCGGTCATCTTTCTTCCCGTCCTGAAGCCTCTTCTGCTTCTGAAGCCGCACTCGAAGCCTCCAGGCAAGCGAATGAATCCGAATCGGCTGCCAGGCAGGCGGCGGTCTTGCCGGCTTCCAGCCTGAGCGAATCCTCCGGCCAGGCCCTGAATAAAGCAGATTCCCCGGCTGCGGGTGAGGAATCCTCCTCGGCGGCTGTGACGAGCGCTGCCAATGAGTCCCTCCCGAAGGCGCACGCGCAGAGCCAGAGCGCAGCTCAGACAGCGACGGCTCTGGAGCAGAACCCCGCCGGGAGAGTGGCCACGGGCAAAGCAGATTCCCCGGCTGCGGGTGAGGAATCCTCTTCGGCGGCTGTGACGAGCGCCGCCAATGAATCCCTCCCGAAGGCGCACGCGCAGAGCCCGAGCGCGGCTCAGACAGCGACGGCTCTGGAGCAGAACCCCGCCGGGAGAGTGGCCACGGGCAAAGCAGATTCCCCGGCTGCGGGTGAGGAATCCTCTTCGGTGGCTGTGACGAGCGCCGCCAATGAATCCCTCCCGAAGACGCACGCGCAGGGCCCGAGCGCGGCTCAGACAGCGACGGCGCTGGAGCAGAGCTCCGCCGGGAGAGTGGCCTCGGGCCAGGAGGCGGCTGAGACGCTGGTCTCCGGACAGAGCGCGACGCGCGAATCCGCATCGAGCCAGAACAGCTCACATCAGAGCAGTTCACAGGCCTCCGCACAGAATTCGATGGCGCTTCCGGCGATCACGCCGAGCCCGGCGGTCGAGGTGGCCGCGGCCTCGGCCAGAACGAATAGCCCGGAGATATCGAGTCTGGAGAGCTCGCCGGTGGCCACGAGCATCTCCGCCGCGCAATCTGGCCAGTCTGCGGCAGCATCGGCCGTCGCCGGCAAGTCAGATTCTGGCAGTGGCAGCAGCAAGAGCTCGACCTCCAGCACCCCGCGCAGTGCGCGCGGAGTTGGCGGCTTGGATTCACCCGGCCAGCATGGAATGCACCTCATGGAGGGACAGTCTTCCGCCACGGCCGTGGATGCCAGCGCGCTGACGCGCGAGGTTGCTGGCGCGCATGGAAGGGCGAGCCTGGCTGCCAGTTTAACGGGAGCCTCGATCGCTACGACGGCAGGTTCAAATTCCAGCGAAACCTTCGCGGCGCTGGATGCGGATACCACGACGGGAAGGCCGACCTGGGTTCATGCCGGGGCGCAGCAGGCCGAGGCGGGTTTTCAGGACTCGTCTCTGGGTTGGGTGAGCGTGCGGGCGGATGCGAGCGGAGGCGGAGTTCATGCCGAGCTGGTGGCCGGCTCATCTGACGCCGCCCAGGCGCTGGGCAGCCACATGGCGGGCTTGAACGCCTATCTTGCCGAGCACCAGACGCCGGTCGACACGCTCACGCTGAGCTCGTCCGGGGGCGGATCGGCTGGGGGCGGATGGGCCGGGGGGAGGTCGGAAGGATCGGGCAGCGGCCAGGGAGCGGGAGATCAGATGCATCAGGGAACAGGGCAGCAACAGGGGCAGCAATCAGGGCAGGATACGGCGCAGAGCGCGGCGGCAGGATTTGTTTCCAGTTCGTCTTCCGGTTCAACGGTTCTGGCGGCCACCGCTTCACAGTCTTCGGTATGGTCCGGGAGGTCAGAGGGAAGCGCCTATGCGGCAGCTTCCGGCGGCGTCCACATTTCGGTCGTGGCCTGAACCTGCAACCGGCCGGAGCTATCGACGATTGGCGAGGGTTTGGCCAACAAGTGGGCAAGGGTTTGGCGAACAGGTGAGTAAGAGGCCGGCGAACAGGCAAGGGGCCGGTAAACCGGAGAACGAGGGTCGGCGAAGAGTAGAACAAGGGCCGGGGAACAAGCGGCCAGGATTTGGTGAACAGGCAGACAAGAGTCCGGTAAATCAGGGCGAAATAAACGGTGCAGAACACCGCAAGTTGAAGCAGAGAAGGGCAGGGAGGCGAGATGGCAACATCCATCGTGAATCACAGCATGGCGGCGGTACAGGCTCTTGCAGGCGCAAGCGCAAATCCCATGGCGGCAACGTCCAGCAGTTCCAGCGCCAGGGCAGATGCGACCAGCAGTTCAAGCAGCACAACCAGCAGCTCGGCCACCATCTCGGCCAACGACTTTCTTACTCTTTTGGTGACCGAGATGAAGAACCAGGATCCGACCTCGGACACCGATCCCAACGAGTACATCAACCAGTTGGTGAATGTGAACAGCCTGGAGCAGTTGATCTCGATCAATCAGACGCTGACGACGGACCTGGGCAGCTCGACGGCCAGTTCCGCGAGCAGTGGCTCCTCGGCGCAGGCGGTCAGCGCCGCCAGCGGCGTGAGCGGGAGCACCTCGTCCTCCACGCCAGCGGCCTCGTCCAACTCCAGTACAGGCGTTGTCGGTGCCATAAGCGCGGCGGCGGCCCAACTGGCTCCTGGCAATCTCGGCATTCCCGCAGCCAACCCCGCGGCCCAGCGCGTGGCCCAGTCGCTGAGCGGGCAGTAGCCAATCGGCGGGCATGAAACTGCCCGGTAAATCTGTTCATTCGCCGGCCGCCAAGGCCGCGTCAACCTCAAGAGGAGAGCATCATGCCGAGCTTTTACATTCCACTCAGCGGTCTCGACGCCGATTCGACGGCGCTGAACACCATTGCCAACAATCTATCCAACATGAGCACGACCGGCTTCAAGACGCAGACGACCAACTTCAGCGACCTGATGTATCAGCAGATCGGCAGCAACGGATCGGGCGACGAGATCCAGGTCGGCACCGGCGTGCAGGTGGCCTCGAATAGTACGGATTTCACCGGCGGCTCGATCGCCTCGACCGACGTTTCCACCAATGCCGCCATCGACGGCACGGGATTCTTTGTGCTGGACAACAAGGGGAGCCAGTTGTACACGCGCGACGGCGATTTTCAGACCAGTTCCACCGGCACGCTGGAGAGCAGCAATGGCCTGGCGGTGATGGGCTACTCGGCCACCGATGGCGTGGTGAACACCAGCGGCGGTTTGACCGATCTCGCGATACCCACCACCGGAACGGTCATGGCTCCTTCGGCGACCACCTCCTTAGGCCTGACGCAAAACCTGGATTCTGCCGATGCTGTCGGCTCCACTTACAGCGGCACGGTAACGGTTTACGATTCGATGGGCACGTCTTATACCGCGAACGTGGCGTACACCAAGACGGGCACCGATCAGTGGTCGTATAACATCACGATGCCGGATACCTTATCGGCAGCTCCGCCGACGACGCCAGCGGCAACGACGTTGCCTGTGGCGGCGAGTGCGGCGACTTCATCCACAAGCACCACAGCACTGGCGCCGAGTTCGGCGGCTCTGCTCGGTAACACAACGTACAGTTATAACTTCGGTACAAGCGGCACGGTTGATCCCACGAGCAGTATCTCCATTGACGGATCGACCATCACCGTTCCCGGCGCCGGTGAAACGGTTACTGACCTGGAGGGACAGATCAATGCTCTGACTGGCACCACGGGCGTATCGGCGAATGTTTCTACCGTGAATGGCAGTTCCGTGCTGACGATCACCGGACCGACAGCCACGATCCCAACGCCCGCCTCGATCGGTTCCATCGTCGCGGATTTACCGGTATCGACAACCAATTACGACTTCGGTTCGTCCGCAACGGTCGATGCGGCAACGAGTCTGACGATTACCGGGCAGGATGCGGCCGGTAATGCGTCGTCGATCACGGTAACGGCCGGCGCCGATGAATCTGTGGCTGCCTATTTCAGCCAGATCAATACTGCGTTGGCAGCGGCGGCAGCGGCGGGGAATCTGACCAACGCCTCGGTCTCAAGCGCGAATAACCAGTTGTCGATCACCGGTACAGGCATCACAATCACCGGCAGCGCCAGCCAGGATTTGACGGCGTCAACAATCAACTACAGCTTCGGATCGAGCAACGGCACCGATGCCACCGTGAATACGGGAACCAATCTGGCCATCTCCGGCCTGACCTCCTCGGGCGCCTCGGCCACCATCACCGCGCCCACGGTGACCTCGGGAGAGACGCTGGCCACCTATGCGGCGGATCTGACCTCGGCTTTGAGTTCGGCGGGCATCGCAGGCGTGACGGTCTCGGCCAATAACGGCACACTGTCGATCACAGGGGCCAATCTGTCGACCAGCGGCAGCGTGATCCAGGATCCGGTGGCCTCGGCCAACACCAGCGGCACGCTGACCTTCGACTCCAGCGGCAACCTGATCAGCCCCGCGACGGATGTAAGCAACATCACCTTTGCGGGCTTATCCGACGGGGCCGCGACGATGGACATGAAGTGGGACCTCTTTGGCTCCAACGGGACGGGACTTATCAGCCAGACCGATGTCGCCTCCGATCAATCGGCGGAGACCCAGAACGGCTACACCAGCGGCGCCTATAATGGCACCTTCAGCATCGGCTCCAACGGCCTGATTACGGCTGACTATTCCAACGGCCAGGATCAGACGGTGGGTCAGATTGCGCTGGCCACGATGAGCAATCTCCAGGGCCTGGCCGATGTGGGATCGACGGAGTATGAGACCACCAGCGCCTCCGGGCTTGCCTCGGTGGGAGCGGCCGGTTCAGATGGGCTGGGAACGATTGAGGGCAGTTCGCTGGAGGCCTCGAATGTCAACATCTCGGCCGAGTTCTCCGACCTGATTGTCGCCCAGCGCGCCTTCGAGGCCAACGCCAAATCGGTCACCACCTTCGACACCATCACCCAGGAAACCATCAACATGATTCACTAGGGCAAAATCAGGCAGCTTGACCTTGCCCCCGCAAAAC
>PMPH01000069.1 GCA_003161045.1 Acidobacteriaceae bacterium | reverse complement strand
CCTTCCATCCCGAGCGCCTCAGCATGGAGAAGACCGAATCCCCCTTCTCCCCGCGCGACCGCATCGGCCAACTCATCATGCGCAATCTCGACATCGCCGACACCCGCGACAAGCTCCTTACCTACGCCGCAGCCGGCCTGCTCACCCTCAGCACAGGCAGCGAAATGCCCAAGTTGAACAGCGGAAAAGAGAAGGAATAGGGTGAGGAATGCCTGAATCAATGTCGAACGAACAACAATCCGTCAAGATGTGGTCGGGCCGTTTCCGCGAGCCCCTGGACGGCGAGTTCGAGCGCTGGCAGCGTTCCATTGTCTTCGACTGGCGGCTTCTCGATTGCGAGGTAGCCGCCAGCAAGGCGCACGCGTCGGCTCTTTGCGCCGCCGGAATTCTGACGGAAGCTGAAACAGCGGAGCTGCGCGCGGCGCTCGACGCGATTGCCGCCGCGCACGCGTCCGAGGAGGGCCAGGCGCGGGTGCGCGACCACGCGTCGGCCGAGGACATTCACCACTTCGTCGAGCTTTCCCTGGCCGAGCGCATCGGCTCGCTGGGCCTCAAACTGCACACCGGCCGCAGCCGCAACGAGCAGATCGCCACCGACCTGCGCCTCTACGTCCGCCGGCAAATCGGCCTCACCGTCGACGCCCTGGGCGCATGGGCCCGTGCGCTGGTCGAGCAGGCTCAGGCCGCCGGCGAATCGGTGATGCCCAGCTACACTCACATGCAGCGCGCCGAGCCGGTGCTGGTGGCCCACTGGCTGCTGGCCTATGTCGAGATGATCCTGCGCGACGCGGCCCGGCTCCTGGATTGCTCGGCCCGGCTCAACTTCTGCCCGCTCGGCTCAGGCGCCGTGGCCGGCGCAACCCTGGCTCTCGACCGCAACCTGGTCGCCCGCGAGCTGGGATTCACCGCGCCCACCGGCAATTCCATTGACTCGACCAGCGACCGCGATTTTGTCCTCGAATACCTGCAAGCGCTGACCTTTGTCGGCCTGCATCTGAGCCGTTTTGCCGAGGAGATTACGCTTTTCGCCACGGCGGAGTTCGGTTTTGTCGCCCTGCCCGAGGCCTTTTCCACTGGCTCCAGCGCCATGCCGCAGAAGAAAAATCCCGACCTCACCGAACTGATTCGCGCCAAGGTCGGCCGCATCCACGGAGCGGCCGAGGCGGTCACGCTACTGCTCAAGGGGCTGCCTCTGGCCTACAATAAGGACATGCAGGAGACCCAGGAGCCGGCCTTTGCCGTCGAGTTCGTGCCGCCGATGCTGAAGCTCGTAGCGCGCTTTACCGCCGCCCTCCAGTTCAATCGCGAGCGCATGAACGAGGCCGCGCAGTCGGGCTACCTGAATGCCATGGCCGCGGCCACCTACCTCGTCCACAAGGGCGTTCCCTTCCGCACCGCGCACGAGAAGATCGGTCACGCGGTGCGTTTTGGCCTCGAAAAGGGCGTTGAGCTGGGCGCTCTCTCGCTCGACGAATTGCGCCGGTTCGGCGCGGAGTTCGACGAGGACTTCTACGCCGCCGTCACGCTCACGGCCACGCTCGACTGCCACAATGTGACCGGAGGAACCGCCCGCGAGCGCGTGCGCGAGGCTTTGGCCGCCGCGACAGAACGGATTGCGGCGCTGGCTGCTCTCAAGCCTGGGGAGGTTGTTCATGCTGGTGCGTAAGGCCCGGCTGCAGGATGCCTCCAAGGTCTACGACCTGGTAAACTCGCTCTCCGGCGACGGTACGCTGCTCAAGCGCGCCTTCTCCGAGATCTGCGAGAATATTCGCGACTTCACCGTCGCCGAGTCCGACGGCGGCGTCTTCCTGGGCTGCGGCGCGCTCCACTTTTACGGGCCGCATCTCTGCGAGGTGCGCTCCATCGTGGTCAAGCCGGAGGCCAAGGGAAAGAGCGCGGGCGGCCGCCTGCTCCGCTCACTGATCGAGGAGGCCGAAGAGCACGGCATTCAATCCATCTGCCTCTTCACGCGCATCCCCGACTTCTTCTTCAAGTACGGTTTCCGTACCGTCGAAGACAAGGCCGAACTGCCCGACAAAATCTTCAAAGACTGCCAGAACTGCCCCCGCCTGCACCGCTGCGATGAGGTCGCGATGGTGCGCGGCCGCATCCCCCGCGTCTCCCTGCTGGGCCCGCGCGAGGAAGCTCAGCAGCTAGTGAAGTTTTCCGGCTAATTCCAACTCACTCACACGGGCGCTCCACCCCTACGACTGGGTGCCCCACCCTCGCCGCGTTTTTTGTTTTTGCGGCTAGGGTGGGAAACCTCACCCCTCATACAGACGAACCTCCCTTGAAACTGTTCCGCGCCAAAGCCGCCGCCACCGCAATCTGGCCGTAACTCAGCCCTCCATCCCCAGGGCTGACCTGGCGGTGCTGGAAAACCTCGAAGCCCTCGGCCTCCAGCCCTGAACGCAGCAGCCGCGCCAGCCGCCGGTTGTGCATACAGCCGCCGCTGAGCGCCACCCTGCCGACTCCCGTTGCCGCCCTTGCTGCGACCGACGCCCGTACAAATCCAGCCGCCACGGCCGCATGAAATCGCGCCGCGATGCACGCCCCGCTCACTCCGGCGCGCAAATCCCTGACCAGCCCGCGCCACAGCGGAGCGGCGCTCATGCGCACGGGCTCACGCCGAGCCCAATCCCCGCCTACGAACACCAACTCATAGCCGGGTTCACCATCCGGCCCGGCAAACTCGTAAGGCTCATCGACCGCCGCGCCCTCCAGTTCGATGGCCGCCTGCGCCTCGTAGTCCACCGTGCGCCGCCCCAGCACCACGGCCGCCGCCGCGTCGAAGAGCCGTCCCAGGCTCGAGGTTAGCGGCGCATTCACGCCCCGCTCGATCATCCGCGCCAGCACCCGCGCCTCTTTCTCCGTTGCGCCCACCAAGGCCAGCGTCCCGGCGGACTCCAGATCGAATCCCGCCGCCTGCAAATGGCCCAGCGCCATCCGCCAGGGCTCCTTGATCGCCGCCTCGCCGCCCGGCATGGGCACATAGTCGAGGTGCGCGAAGCGCTCGAAGCCCACCGCGCCCGCCCCGGCCTGCCTCGCACCGTCGAGTTTCGTTCCGTCCTGCCCCATCCTGTCTAGCTTGGCGACGAACACCTCTCCGCCCCAAATCCTTCCGTCCGTCCCGTAGCCGGTGCCGTCCAGCGCCAGGCCGATCACTTCGCCCCTGAGGTCATGCTCGGCCATGCAGCCGGCCACGTGCGCATGATGATGCTGCACCGCGATCAGCGCCAATCCGCGCTCCCGAGCCCACTCCTTGGCCCAGCCGGTCGAAAGGTAGCCCGGATGCAGGTCGTGGACCACGGTCTGCGGCTCGATTTCGAAGGTCCGCATCAGGTGCTCCAGCGACTCCTTGAAGAACTCCAGGCCTGTCAGATTTTCCAGATCGCCCAGGTGCTGGCTCTGGTAGACAAACCCTCCCCGCGCCAGCGCAAAGACATTTTTCATGTGCCCGCCGACAGCCAGCAAGGGCGGCGCGTCAAACGGCAACTCGACCCCCAGCGGCACAAATCCCCGCGCCCGCCGGAGCAACTGCGGCGCTCCATCCACGACCGCCGCCACCGAATCGTCGCAGCGCTGCAAGATTTCGCGGTCGTGCATCAGGAAGGCGTCGGCAATTCCGCCCAGCCGCGCCAGAGCCTCGCCGTTGTCGATGGCGATCGGCTCCTCGCTCAGGTTGGCCGAGGTCATCACCAGCGCCCGCAGGCGCTTGTCGGCAAAGAGCAGGTGCTGCAGCGGCGCATAGGGCAAAAAGACGCCCAGCCAGGGAATTCCTGGCGCCACTCCAGCCACAATCCCGTTCCCAGCTCGCGCCCGCGCCAGCACAATCGGCCGCGCCGGGGTGGTCAGCAGCGCTTCTTCCTCGGCCGTCAGCTCGCAGACCGCCCGTGCCGCCTCCAGATCGCGCACCATCACCGCCATCGGCTTTCCGTAGCGCCGCTTGCGCTCGCGCAGGCGCATCACCGCCTCCTGGCTGGTGGCGTCCACGCTCAGGTGAAAGCCGCCAATCCCTTTGATGGCCATGATTTTGCCGGCAGCCAAAAGGTCAATGCAGGCGGCCACGGCGTCGCCGATGGCAATCTCCGCGCCATCGGCCCCCGTGAGCCAGACCCGCGGTCCGCAGACCGGGCACGCATTGGGCTGCGCGTGGAAGCGCCGGTTCGAGGGGTCGTCGTACTCCCGCTGGCAGGCCGGGCACATGGGAAACTTCGCCATCGAGGTCTGCGGCCGGTCGTAGGGAATGCGCCGCGTAATGGTGAAGCGCGGCCCGCAGTTGGTGCAGTTCAAAAACGGGTAGCGGAAGCGGCGGTCCGTGGGGTCGAGCAGCTCCCGCAGGCAATCCGGGCAGGTCGCCGCATCGGCCGGAATTCCGGTGCTCACCTGGCCTGTAACTTGACTGGAAACAATGCGAAACTCCGTCCCCCCGGCAAGGGGCAATTCCCGCACCGCGACCGCGTCGATGCGCGCCAAAGGCGGCGCCTGGGAGCGCAGGCGGCCGAGAAAGGCCTCCACGCGCTCCTCCGGTCCCTCGATTTCGATCGTCACTCCGCCGGTATCGTTGCCGATAAACCCCGCCAGGCCCTCTTCCTGCGCCAGCCGGTAGACAAACGGCCGAAATCCCACCCCTTGCACCACTCCGCGCACCAGCACGCCCCGCCGCCGCGGCAGCGCTTCGTGCCCTTCTCGTTTTGGAGGGGTTTCAGGCCGGGTTCCTGATGGGGTTTCTGCTTGGGTTTTGTCCGTCACAATCGCGCCTCTCGCCGCCAACCAGCATAGCGCATGACCGCTCATTACCTTCGTCCGGCTCAATCTTCGCGCGCTGGCCGCTGCCTCCAGCCCTTGGCCAGTGCCGGCTCGAAACCGGAAAGGCTTACTCTAAGATGAGTGAGGGATCGGAGAGTTTCAGCATGATATATAGCAGACGGCTGGGCGCGGCACGGGCGGTTGCGGCCATTTGTTTCCTGGCCTTGCTCGGAATCAATGCGGTTCGGGCCCAGCAACCCGACGCTTCCTCGGTGATTCGGGGCGTTGACGCGGCGGTCAAAGCACGGACTGAAGGCATTGCGGGGTACACCGTCACCGAGCACTATGCGGTTTACAGAAACAGCGACGAAACCCATCCCGTGGCGGAAATGACGGTCAAAACAGAGTACCGCGAGGAGACGGGAAAAAGTTACACCATCGTCTCCCAGAGCGGCTCGGATCTTGTACGAAAACTTGTATTGGGCGCGATCCTGGACGAAGAGAAGCGCATCAACCAGCCTGGCAACCGCGAGGCGTCGTGGCTTACCTCGGCAAACTACGAGATGAAGCTGAAATCCGGTGGGCCAGAGCGGCTGGACGGACGGGAGTGCCTTGTTCTGGCTATTGCCCCCCGGCGCAAGGCTCCCAATCTCCTTGCGGGAACCCTGTGGGTGGACGCCAAGGACGATTCGATCGTTCAAGTCCAGGGAATAGCCTCCAAGAGTCCTTCCATCTTCACTGGACCCACCCAGATGATGCGCCAGTACGCGAACGTGAGCGGCTTTGCGATGGCCACCCATGCCAGAGCCGTCTCCAACAGCTATCTGCTGGGTCGCACCGTCGTCACCATCGACTATCGGGACTATCAGATTCAGCTTCGTCCAGCCAGGTAACCACTCCAAGAAGGGAAAGATTCTACGTTCCCCGCACCGCGCCGCGGCCGCTGGCCTTCACCTCGTACATGCGCGCATCGGCCGCGCCGATAACGGTGTGGATGGTGGCGCCGTCGGCCGGGGCGCTGGCCACGCCCACGCTGGCGCTCACGTGCAACTCCAGTCCGTTCTTCATGCGGAAGGTGCTCTCCATCAGTTCGCGGAGCAGCGCGGTGGCCTGCGTCAGTGCGTCGATGGGGCCGGTCTGCGGCATCAGAATCACGAACTCGTCGCCGCCGTAGCGAAAGCACCAATCCTGCTTGCGGCTCAATTCCTGGAGCCGCTGCCCGGCGCGCGCCAGCAGTTCGCTGCCCACCAGGTGGCCGTGCTCGTCGTTGACCAGTTTGAAGTGGTCCAGGTCCAGGAAGGCCACGCTCACTGGCAGCCCCAACTGGTTGTATTGTTCCAGTTCCCGGCCCAGCGCCTCGTAGAGGTGGCGCACGTTGTAGAGGCCGGTAGTGTCGTCGGTGATGGTCAACTGCTGGATGCGGGCCACGTCATGCGCATTTTCGATGGCGATGGCCGCATGATCGGCCAGAATGTGCAGAAAGGCGATGGTGTAGTCGGTGAGCTGGTCGGCGCGCGGGTTGAAAATCTCGATGGCGCCGTGCGTTCCCTTGCGTCCGCGCAGGGGCAGGGCGATGACCGAGCGCACCGATGGCGGCTGGGCGCCGTGCTCTGCCGTCACCCGCGGATCGCCCTGGGCCTCGGGAACCAGCAGCGTCTCGCCGTGCTGGACCACCCAGCCGGCCACGCCCTCGCCCACCTTTACGCGCAGATCGCGCAGCGAGGCGATATCCCCGCCCGCCGCAATCGCGTAGTAAAGCTCCTGCCGCGCCTCGTCCAGCATCAGCAGCGTCCATAGGTCCGCTTCGATGAAGCGCTCCATGTGCTCGATGATGGTGCGCAGAATCGTGTCCAGGTCAAAGCTGGAGGTCAGCGAGCGCGCCACCTTGTGGAAGACGAGAAGGTCGTCCAGGGGGATGCGGCTTTCCGTCTTTTTGGTCATACAGGGGCCCAGAGTGAGAAGTCTTTTCGCAATTCTTGCACACCGTGGCGCTCAGGCGAAGTAAGAATGCTGCCGCGCTCTCCACGCGCGCATTGCACCGGAGTAAATTCAGAAGAGCATCGGCCCGCGGCAGCTTCCAAGCCACACCACTCCCTGTTCTGGCCCCCGGTTCCGGTGTACCGGCCGCAGTGTCCACGGCCGCAGCCTCCCGGTCCGGTACTCTCGTTCTGGTCCGCTCTAGTGCAAACCGGAGTTAAACCCAGGGAACTCCGGCTCCAGCCCGTTCTCAATGAACGGCGCGGCCTTTTTGATCTGGCTCTGGACGAATTAAACAAATTTGGGTGCTCCACCCTCGCCGCGCCGTTGTTTTTGCAGCTAGGGTGGGAACCGGTGTCGCATTCCACTGAAGCCGGATCAATAATCGACCGCGGCGCGGCCTCAATCCAGCCGCGGCGTGCCCCGGCGCAGCAGACCCCCCGCGACGCCGCAGACGGCGATGATGGCCAGCACGATCACGAAGTAGTAGGCCATCGGATGCGCCCAGCCCGGCGAGTAGGCCAGATCCTGGCCCACCCACAACAGCAGAATGGTGGCGATCACCGCGAACTGGCCGGCGATGACCAGCAAGGTGTGGCCCAGGTCGCGCCGGTGATCGAGCGCCTCCACCTGGTCAGGGGTCAGGTGGCGCTCTTCGGGGGGAAGCAGCAAATTGGCCATTCTTGATTCTCCTGTCTTGATCTGCCCGGCGGGTCGCGCTCAGCCTGAGTCCGCGGGATTTCTTGCCGTCCACGCGCCCGGCCGCCCGCACCTTCGATTCAATCACAAGCCGCAGAAACCGCGCCAGCGGTCATTATTCCGCCGCAACCGGAACCGGAGCGAGCCTTCGAGCATTTTCACGGATGAAGTAAGTAGCTGGGTGCCCCACCCTCGCCGCGTCTTTGTTTTTGCGGCTAGGGTGGGATTGCATGCCCCTCGCACGACAAAGACAGTGAAAATGCGATAACCCATGAGAACCCCGGCCGGACCAAACCCTCTTGACCGTCTCGAATCAAGGCTCTATTGAGGCGGGTAGCCGACCGACTGCGCGTAGAGAGCCTGCTGTCCTTCAGGCAGTTTCAAAGCCGTGGCCACATCCTGTCCGTGGAGCGAATAAAACCAGGCGTTCAGCCCCTCGGAAGCCGCAAACAGATAGACGTTCTGGCCGATGAAGCCCGTGTCCACCTGCGCAAAGCCGTCCTTGGCGGCGGCCACATAAACAATCGTAACGGCGGCGTGGGCCGCGGCCTCCGGGCTGATCTTTCCGCGCAGGTCGCCGCCCGCCACCGGGCGCAGCCGGTTCGCCTCGGCCTCGTAGACGTAGACTCCGCTGGCCAGCACCACGTCGAGTTCAATCTCCCGCCTGTTCATGGCCGAGGGCGCGGTGCGGCCCAGTCCTGGCTTCACCTCGCGCGGCCGGTTGACGCCAAAGGCCGCCCACAGCAGGTTAGAAAGGGTTTGCAACGGGAGCGGTTTGTCCAGGAAGGCGCGCGTGGTTTTGCGCTGGGCCAGGGCCTGCATCAGGGGTATGCCGGCGGTGATTTCCGGCTGCGGAAGTTGAATGGGCTTCAGTTCCGCGGCCTGAACGGGCGCGGCGCCCTGATGGTGGCAGGCCACAAGCTGCGTGCCCCACGCCAGGGCGATCAGAGCCAGCAGCGCGGCCGTCTTTCTGGGCGCGATAAAAGCCAGAGTGCGCATGATTCCTCCTCGCGGAACTCCTGTCGCGCACGTCCGCATTCAGCGGCGCGAAGCCAAGGGAGAAACTTGAGGCGATCCCACTGCCAAAACCAAGAGCGCGCAAGTGGGACAAAGTGAAAAAAGAGCCGAAGACAGCCGCTGACCGGGGAATGCGCGTCTCAAGCGGGCGACGGCCCAGCAGTCAGTTCGTGCGGGTTCCGGCCCGATTCAGTCGGCGAGAAACGAAACCGACTGCAAACTGCTAATTTCAAATTGCTTGCGGCAGCGAATGTTGGTGCAGACCAGCTTTTCGTCGCGTCTCACCATATAAGACTGCGCCTTGGCGAACTTTGCGCGGTCGCGCTCGTCGGCCCCGCGCGGCAACTGCGCCCGCTTGCGCCGGACCACCCAGGTGACCTTGTACTCGCCCGCCTGCCCACACTTCGGGCAGGTCAGCGTATGCGTGCGCTGCTCCGTCGTTTCGTTGAAAAAATCCCGTTCTTCCATAGCTTTTTGGTTCTCCAGCCCGGCGAAACTCCCTCGCCGAGATCCTGGGGCGCTTTCCTGTTCCAGCGGCGGAATCTGCCGCCGGCAACCCCGGTCTATCACTCGGTCAGAATATGTACCATACTCATCTTGCCATGACGAAACGCAAGCCAGGAAAATTTTCGGCCGCCAAGGCGGTGAAAGCCAATGCCCGCGCGCGGGTAGGTCAGCCCAAACCGGCCCGCATCATCGACACCGAGCCCCGCACCGGCCGCGAGATCAAGCACAAACCCAAACTCGAGGAGATCATCCGCCAGAATGAGTCCTAGTACTACAGTTGTGAATGGAAGATTCTGGAAGGAGCAGGGGCTTCAGCCCCCTGAAAGAGAGCGAATAAGCGGGGCCTTCAGGCCCGGGCTTTTGCCGCTTTCCAGGACTTGAAGGAAATGCAACTGTAATCCTGGAGCCTCTCGGAAATCATGGAGCCCGGTTTCCCGTCCTGCGGGGCGTCGTTGCTTGGGGTCGCGGCCACTTCGGGGAAGGGATTCGGGTCCACAGGATTCTGAAAATGCTGGAAGTGGCCCTCTGGAGTGTGGAATCTTGCTTTTCCCGCTGATGGGAGGGTTGCGGGTGGCTCTCGCCGGGTTGCGAATGGAGGCGCGGGAGCGGTTTTGGCCTTCATAAGACCGTTAAGACGAAGCAGAGTGTGGAACTTGGGCCTTGTCTTGCATGGTCTTACGGTGGCCGGCCGCCTGTCTTGCTTTTGTCTTACGGCTGTAAGGCGAAGGTCCGACAGTCGCCACGCCTGCGTAGGACACGCCCCCGGATCCGTCTCGGCGTAGGACACGCCAGAAGAAACCCGGCCCGCATCGCCTTCCACTTGTACCGTGACCTTCTACAGCATTTTCACTTCACTGGTTGACGTCACAGCAGCCTGGTAAGGAGGTTTTGCTTGAGGGCAAAGCCACTCTACATCTAGGATTCTGTAAAGAGCAGAAGAAAATGCTGCGGTTTTGGAATACCGCCCATGAAACGCCTTGCCGTCCGGTGAAAATCTGCGTGTTGTCCACAAAATCCGGGTGCTCCAAGTCGCGTTCTCCGGGCCAGGGAGATTCCCAACTCATATAGAAGCAGTACTCGGACCGGTTTTTCAGCGTCTTACTGGTTCCGTGGCCATAAAATCTTCCGTCTTACACTGTCCAACAATGCTCCGGCCGGTAAGGCTATCGCCCCGCCGGTCCGTCGTCCGTGAATTTCAGGGGTGAGGCACACTGTAGGGGCCGGGGAGCATCGCCTCGGCGGGCCCCTCGGCCGGTTCGGGCTGGCTGATGGGGGCAGTGCGCTGGGAAAAAATGCGAAACTGCACCACCAGGTCGAGCAGCACGGCAACCGGCTGGCCGTCTTTCACTGCGGGCTGGAAGCTGGCTTTGCGGATCGTCGCCACGGCATTCTCGTCCAACCCAAAGCCGATGGGCCGTCCCACGGCGATCTCCCGCGTCTTGCCGTCCGGGCCCACCACGATGTGGTAGAGGGCCATGCCGACGATGCCGTTGGCCTGCGCGAACTCATTGGAGTCCGGCTCGAAGCTGGTCACGAGGCGCGCCTTCCGGTCCACCGTGTTTTGGCGCAGAATGGACGGGTCTGTGGGCCGGTAATCGGCCTTGCCGGCCGCGGCCTGGTAGTAGAGCCTCCAGAAGTCGGGCATGGCCGCCACCATCCGGTCGTCGAGCCCCTGCGCGAAGACGTTGTCGAGAGCCTCCCGGAGCAGCTTGGCCGTGTCCTCGGGCGGGTTGGACTCAGGCGGGCCGGGCGCGGGTGCGCTTTTAATGTTCGCCGACTGCTCGGCCCCTGCCCCGGCGGCTGGGCTTGCCCCGGCCCCCGTGCCTGATCTTTTCGCAGCCGCAGCCGCTGGCAATGCCGGAGCGGTGGTTGCGGCCTGCAGTTCCTTTTCCTTGCTCTCCACTGCCTTGCCCGCCGGTCCCTTGCTCGCTGGTGGTTCTTTCTTCTTCTTGGGTTTCACCGCCATCTCGCGCTCGATGGTGATCTTGACCACCTTCTTGCGGGGGGTAATCCGCACCTGGTCAAAGTTCATGGAGGAGTCTTCGTTGGCCAACTGCGAGGTGAAGTGCAGGCCGTAGCGGAGGCCTTCGAGCTCAACCTTGTGCTTGCCGAGGCGCACCTTGTCGATCTGGATGGCCGCCAGCGTATACGATCCCTGCGCGGAGTGCCCGATCAGGTGCCCATGCGCGTCGAAGCTGAGCGTATTGTCCAGGTAGCCGCCGCGCAGGTAGAGCGTCTTGCCGGTCAGCAGTTTTTTAAGCTCTTCTTCGCTGATGCTGGCGGGCTGGCCGTCCTTCTGAGCCTTCGATGCGGTAGCGGCTGGCGTGGTCTCTGCCGGAGCCGCTGAAACTTCCGTGGCGGCTGAAGTTGCCGCTGTTGCCGCCGCCGGAACTGCCGAATCTGCTGGAGCCGCCACACCTTCCGCGGCGTTCGAAGTTTCCACTGCGGCCGAAGCCGCCGGAGTTTCCGTCGCCGTCGCCGCCGAAGCCGCCGTCGCCGGAGGCAGTTGTGCCGCGCCGGGCGGTGCGGGCTGCTGCGCCAGGGCGGAAAGGGTCACGGCCAGCGCCAGTATGCTGCCGAGAGCCACGGCGCCCAGCCGGACGGCGGCCGCGGAAAACCTCAAATGCGAGCGGACGATAGCCTTGCGCATGGAGAAAACCTCTGAGCGCTACTCATCTGGTGCGTTCTTCCCGTACCGGGAGGAAAACGCGCGGGCGCCCTTAATCAGATTTATCGTCGCGGATCGGGGTATGCTTCAGTCGCCACAGAATGCGGCGAAAGAGGCCAAGGATACGGCGCGTGTCATGCTCGGAGAGAGTTAGCCGCCGCAGTGTCAGGCGCAGGTCGTGGCGATTGGCCGCCTGCATGGTTTTAGGCGAGTAGCCGGCCGCCCGCATCGTCTCTTCGATCAGCCCGGCCACCAGCTCCAGACGGCCCGAAGGCGCTACTGCGCTCTCCGCTTCAGTATAGGGCAGGGTTTCGGCCTCGGGCGTTGGTTTTTGGTGGATACTGCGGGCTTGGGGCAGCAAGGCCAGCTCGTAAAGGCAAACCGCGACGGCCTGGCCCAGGTTCATCGAGGGCTGGCGGGCATCGGTAGGGATTTCGACCAGCATCTGGCAATATGAAAGGTCTTCGCGGGTCAGCCCATGTTTTTCCGGGCCGAAGACCAGGGCCACGCGCCCGCCCCGTTCCAACTCCCGGCCAACCAGGGGAGCCACTTCGGGCAGCGAAACCACCGTTTGCTCGGGCCTGCGATAGGTCAGCGTCCCGGTGCCGATCACCAGCGTCGCATCGGCCACCGCCTCGCCCAGGGTCGCCGATTCCACGGCGTCCAGCAGCAACTCCGGCGCGCCCACCGCCGACCGCGCCTCGCGCCATGTAGGCGCAAAGGGAGCCACCACCTTGAGCCGCCGGAAGCCGAAGTTGGCCATCGCCCGCGCCGCCGCTCCTATATTGAGGGGATTGCGCGGCGCCACCAGCACCACTTCAAGCGCATCGCGTTGGGCTTCCGTCTGCAAAAACTCATTGCTCCAGACTGCAAGTTGCTCCGGGCTGCAAATTGCTCAGGCTGCAAGGACATATTGTAGCGGGGGACGAAGGGTACGGGCTTTAGCCCGTACATGAATCCCGCAAAACCAACGCGGGCTTTAGCCCCTGAGGGAATCTATGCGTGATGGTTGAGTCAAAATCACGAGCAACTTCAAGCTGAAGCCAACCCCCGCCCCACTCAAGGACTGCTCCGAGACGCTGGGGCGTTTCAGGGGATCTATATGAGTAACGGTTGGTTAAACCTTGATGGTATTAGAATCAACTTAACCCAATGAACGATGCCATTCAACGCGCTGAGATAAGGGAGTACGTCCATAAGGCGTTTCTTGCCAAGATCATGCAGATGAACGATGTCCGCGAACGTAGAAAGGTCGAACTACGCGGCGAACTCGGTCGGCATGGGCACAGTGTGAATTCAAGCGGATTCATGGTCGGCGAAATAGAAATAGAGGAAGGCTGCATTTCGGACCTTCTCCGGCAGAAGGCTGATCTGTACATCGATGCATATAGGCGTGTAGGTCTGGCAATTGGCCCAGACGTCCTAAAGGATATCGCTCATTCGGAAGTTGAGTTGACGGCTACCCGGAAGAGTTCCCTAATTGGTGAAGCGCAACTTCAGGCGCGGTGCACAAATTGGCCTCAAAATTTGATGGGATA
>PMPH01000043.1 GCA_003161045.1 Acidobacteriaceae bacterium | reverse complement strand
GCACGACACTCCTCAGTAGCTCAATGGCAGAGCATTCGGCTGTTAACCGAAGGGTTGTAGGTTCGAGTCCTACCTGAGGAGCCAAAGAATCAATAACTTACAGCAACCTTTTCTGCTTCCTTCGCCGAACTTCGCCGAATTACCTTAAGACCCCTCTGACTCCTCCCTTTTAGACCCATTTCGTCCGCTGGAGCCTTCCAGCCATCAAGCGCCGCTGCCGTGCGCAAGTTCACGGCCTCGAGGACGCTCTGCTCGATGGTCTGCACGTCCACGTCCCCGGTGGGGGCGGTATGCTGCCTGATTCCCCCAAAAGCTTTTCCAGTTCTGCCTTGGCAGTTGCGCGCTCCATACGCGCCTCAAACAACTGTGCCTGAGCTTCCGTGAGCTTTGACTCAACTTTGTTGGCGGTGGAAACAATGAAACCGCGACCATTTCCAACGCTGATGGCGGGACAGTCACGGTCGCATACGACTCCGAGGATACCGGCGTTACTCCCGAGCCTGGCACTCTGGTCTTGTTCGGTTCCGGCCTGCTTGGATTGGCTGGGCTGGTTCGCCGCAGGTTTGTGCAGTCCCGCTAGGCCAAGGCGACGGTCCACGCACTTTTATTGATTTTTTCGTTACTGGCCGGCTTGAAATCTTCAAGAAAAAATGGAATGCGAGAATCGCATTCCACTTTTTCTTGGGCCTTGTTTCACCGCGCTGACCACTGACAACTGATAACTGACCACTGCCTTTACCAACTGTGCAGCCACTCATCATCGCGGCCGATGCGCACCGGGGTGCGAAAGAGTTCGCTGAGCCTGGCCTCGGTGAGCAGTTCCTCGCGCGGCCCGTCGCCCACGATGCGCCCGGCCCGCATCAGAATCACCCGCTTGATTTCGGGCAGAATATCGCCTAAATAGTGGGTCACCAGCACCAGACCAGTGCCCTCGCCGGCCAGTTTGCGCAGGCTCTCGCGCAGTTCCCGTTGCGCGGCCAGATCGAGGGCGTTCGAGGGCTCGTCCAGCAGCAGTTGCCGCGGACGGTGCACCAGCGCGCGGGCAATCATGATGCGCCGCCGCTCGCCGGCCGACATCTCGCCCACACGCTGCTCAGCCAGATGCAAGGCCTCCATCCGCTCCAGCGATTCAATCGCCCGCGCGCGCATCTCCGCGGTGACGTGCAGATTGGGCCACAGCGTCGAGGCGGAAAAGAATCCGGCGATGACCGCGTCCAGGCCCGTTGTGACGGCGGTCCGCTCACCCGGCAGTTCGCCCATCAGGCCCGCCGCCACCACGCCGAAGTGCTGGCGCAACTCGGTCAGATCCCAGCGCTCGCGGCCGAAGATGCGCACCTTCATCCCCGGCTTCACGATGGGGTAAAGCTGGCAGCTCATGGTCAGAATCAGCGTGGACTTTCCGCAGCCATTGGGCCCCAGAATCGCCACGTGCTCGCCGGCGCGAATGGTCAGATTCAGATCGTGCAAGACCACGCGGTCGCCGCGCGCCACGCGCACCTGGCGCAGCTCAAGAAACTTCTCTTCGCCGCCCCGAGGCTCTTTCCCCTGGCGGAGAGGATTGCCCTTCTTCCTGCTCTCCATGAACCTCAGTTTATCTGAAGGAAAGCCGCGCGCGAAAACCTGCGGCGAGGGGATGCCGCGCCGCGCTGCCCGTTGCGGCCGTTGCGGACGGGGCGGATCTAAGCGGGCAGGGCTGACCTAGCCGATTCTGGCGCAGTGCCGGCCCTTCGCCTTGCACTGATACATCAACTCATCGGCGCGCTGAATCACTTCCTCGGCAGTCGCGCCAGAGTGGGCCAGTGTGCCGCCCACCGAGACCGACAGGGCAATGAGGCTACCTCCATTGCTGGTCAACGAAGTCTGCTCCGCCAGAGTGACGCACCGCTCCGCCAGTTCTTTCAGAAACTCGCTGTTCACGTTGCGCACGATGGCCAAAAACTCATCGCCGCCCCACCGGCCGACGGTGTCGGTGGGGCGCAGCGACCCGGTCAGAGTCTTGGCCATCTCCTGCAAGGCGCGATCCCCGCAGGTGTGGCCAAAAGAGTCGTTGATCTCCTTGAACCTGTCGAGATCGATCATCAGAACGCCGAAGGGATCCTGGTGCACCTCGTATTCGCTTAACGCCGTGTGCAAGGACATCTCCAGAAAACGGCGATTGGGCAACTGCGTGAGCTGGTCGAGAAAGGCCAGACGCTCCATCGCCTCGGTTTTGCGCCGCGCCTCCTGGCGGGCCGAGTCGTCGCTGAAGATCTCGACGGCGCCGATCAGGGTTCCGTCGGCGGCCCGAATGGGCTGGACACGCACGGAGACGGGAACGCGCCGCCCCTCCTTGTGCCGCAAGAAAACATTTTCCTGGTGCAGGCAGCCATCGGCAATGCTGGCCGCCAAAGGGCAACCATCCAGGCATAGATTGCGCCCCAAGGCGTCAACGTGACAAAGAATGTCGTCCTGGCAGAAGCGGCCCAACAGCTCTTCTGCTTTGTAGCCGGTCAGCTGGGAGGCTCCCTCATTCCAGTAAAGAATGCGCCGCTCACAGTCCACAAAGTACACACCATCGCTCATGTGGTCCAGCAGCGCTTTATAGAAATCCGGACCAACCAGCGCAGCCGGATTTTGCGGCTCCTTATTTTGCGGCTCCTGGGGGCTAAACTCTTCCGGCTTCACAGCGAACCTCCCATTCGTTTCCGCATTATGCCACTATACACAAATTTCTTGTACGCACCCGAGCGGGATTCAAGAGCCGTAAACTCGCAAACGGGCTTCCGCCGCCTCGTCGTTTCTGCCATCGGTAACGATCACTTTTCGCAATAGCTCTTCTTCGGTGAGGACAGGGTGCGGCCCACCCTTTACCTGTTAGATTAAATGGGTTGAATCCTATGACCGAAACCTCCGGAGTCTCCCAATTCGTCCTTCCCAGGGGCTTTCGCTTTGGCGCCGCCAAGGCGGGGCTCAAGAAGAGCGGCCGCACCGATTTTGCCCTGATCGTGGCAGATGCGCCGGCCAGCGCCGCCGCCGCCTTCACCGCCAACCGCGTCATCGCCGCTCCGCTGATGGTGGACAAGGAGCATCTGCGGGCCACCGCGGGCAAGGTGCGCGTGGTGGCCATCAACGCCGGCAACGCCAACTGCGCCGCCGGCCAGGCCGGCCTGGACGCGGCCCGCGCCACCTGCCAGGCCGCCGCACAGATCTTCGGCTGCCGCCCGGAAGAGGTTTTTCCCTCTTCGACCGGCATCATCGGCGTGCCGCTGCCGGCCGAGAAGCTGATCGCCGCGCTGCCCGGTCTGGCTGCGTCGCTGAGCGCGGAGTTCGACCACTTCCAACAGGTTGCGCAGGCCATTCTGACCACCGATACGGTCGAGAAGACGGCCTTTGCGCGGCTGGAAATCGCCGGCCCCGGCGGCGCACTGCGCGAGGTGCACATCGCCGCCCTGGCCAAGGGCGCGGGCATGATCCACCCTCAACTGGTGCCGCACGCGACCATGCTGGTCTACATTTTGACCGACGCGGCGGTTGAACCAGCCGTCCTGGACGGCTACCTGCGCCAGTCCATCGAGGTCAGCTTCAACCGCATTTCGGTGGACGGCGACACCTCGACCAACGACACCGTGCTGCTGCTGGCCTCGGGGGCGAGCGGCGTGGCCATCGGCGCGGAAGACAGCGCCTTCGCCGCCGCACTGACGCAGGTTTGCACCTCGCTGGCGCGGCAGATTGTGGCCGACGGCGAGGGCGTCACGCATGTGGTGGAGTTGCGCATCGAAGGGGCGGCCACGGATGCCGAAGCGCTGAAGATTGCCAAGGCCATTGCCCACTCGCCGCTGGTGAAGACCGCCTGGGCGGGCAGCGACCCCAACTGGGGCCGGTTGATAGCGGCTATCGGCTACTCCGGCGCCCAGATCGACCCGGAACGCATCGACATTCGCCTGGGAGAGTTGCCCATTTGCCGCAATGGAGGCCGCGCGGCGGAGTTCGACGAGGCCGCCGCCCACGCCTACGTGGCGCAACCGGAGTTTTCCATCGCTATTGAACTCCACCAGGGCGCGGGCTCCTGCCTTTTCTGGACCACCGATCTGACCCACGAGTACGTCAGCATCAACGCCGACTACTCGACCTAAAGCCAACGCAAGCCAGAGCGCGGCGACGCGCGGACGGGAGACGCTGATTCTTCCCTTCAAAGTGCCCTTCGACGTGATCCTCTTCGATGTGGCCGGGGTCCTGCTAACCAACGGCTGGGACCGCGGCGAGCGCGCAGCGGCCATCGCGCACTTTCATCTCGACCTGGCCGCCTTCGAGTCCCGGCAGCTTGCGCCCTACGACGCGTGGGAGCGGGGCTGGACTCCGGTGACGGACTACCTGGACGCAACCGTCTTCTATGAGCCGCGCGGCTTCTCCCACGACGAGTTTTTCGCCTTCATGCTCAGCCAGTCGCAGTTGCAGCCGGATGGAGCGCTGGGAATCCTCAGGGAACTTGCCGCATCGAACCAGTATCTGCTGGGCGCGTTCAACAACGAGCCGCGGGAGACCAACGAGTACCGCTTTCAGCGCTTCGGGCTGCGGGAGCTGTTTCAGGTCACGCTGTGCTCCTGCTACCTGGGCCTGCGCAAGCCCGAGTCGGCGATCTACCAGCAGGCGCTGGGGATTCTGGGCAGGCCGGCGGAACGGGTTCTGTTTATCGACGACCGGGCGGAGAATGTGGCTGGCGCCGAGGCTGCCGGAATGAAGGCCGTACGGTTTGAGGGCGAGGCGGCGCTGCGGCGTGAGCTCGAGGCCTTGGGAGTTTTTTGACGCTGAGGACTGTGAGTTTGGAGCACAGGCCGGGGTTTGTGGTTTCCCACCCTAGCGACAAAAACAAGAATGTCGCGAGGGTGGGCACCCGCAAGGGATCAAAAAGCGGGTTCTTCGACTATGCTGCGCTCCGCTCAGAATGACAGGCGAGGATGGGGCAACCGGCGAGCCGAAAAGTTCGCTGGATTCAGGAGGAAGCGATGCAGTTGGGATTGATTGGCCTGGGTAAGATGGGCGCGAACATGGCCGAACGTCTGCGGCTGGGCGGCCATCAGGTGGTGGGCGGCTTCAATGCCACGGCGGCGGCGACCAGGAGCCGGTTGAGTTTCTGAAGCCGATCTTCGAGACGCTCAAGCTCAACCCCGCGCTGGACGGGCTTGAGGCCTACGTCGCCGACTCCGGCGAGGGCCGCTGGACGGTCTTCGAGGCCATCGACCTGAATGTCTCCGCGCCGGTGATTACCGAGGCGCTGATCCGCCGCATCCGCTCGCGCGAGGAGAACAACTTTACCGACCGGATGCTGGCCATCATGCGCAACGCCTTCGGCGGCCATGCGGTGAAGAAAGACTAGCTGACAGCTAACAGTGGTCATTTGACAACGCTCAACTCCAAAGAGCCCGTTCACTGACCACTGATGACTGACAACTGGCAACTGATAACTGCGAGGAACGAGCCATGGCAACGGTTCAGATGAGCGTTAGCCCGGAGGACCTTTCCCAGGTTCCGCGCGGCAACGAGAGGATTCCCGAGGCGGGCATCCTGGTGATCTTCGGCGCCTCGGGCGACCTGACCCGGCGCAAGCTGCTGCCGGCGCTCTTTCACCTCGAGCAGGCCGGGCTGCTGCCCGAGAGGTTCGCCATTGTGGGTGTGGCGCGTCGTCCGCTGGGCGAGGAGTTTGCCGCCACGATGCGCACGAGCATTGTCGAATTTGGTAGCGTTGAGGCGGGCGATTCCCGGCTGGACGGCTTCGTCGAACGCATCAGCTACTTCCCGCTGAAGTTTGACAACCCGGCCGATTACACGGATTTGAAGGCGGAGTTGGAGCGCATCGCGCAAAAAAAAAGCATTGGCGGCAGGCGGATGTTCTATCTGGCGACCGCGCCGGAGTTTTTTGCCGGCATTATCGAGAACCTGGGCGCACAGGGGATGGCGCAGCCGGGGCAGGGCAGGGTTGCGGTGGTGATCGAGAAGCCCTTCGGCCACGATCTGGCCTCGGCGCGCGCGCTGAACTACCAGGTGAACGCCGTCTTCGACGAGAGCCAGGTCTTCCGCATCGACCACTACCTGGGCAAGGAGACGGTGCAGAACATCCTCGTCTTCCGCTTCGCCAACGGCATCTTCGAGCCCATCTGGAACCGCAATTACATTGATCACGTGCAGATTACGATGGCCGAAACGCTGGGCGTGGAGGGCCGCGGGCCGTTCTACGAGAAGGCCGGCGCGCTGCGCGACGTGGTGCAGAACCACATGATGGAGCTGCTCAGCCTGGTAGCGCTGGAGCCGCCCTCGAGCTTCGAGGCCGAGAGCGTCAGGCGCGAAAAACTGAAGGTCTGGCGGGCAATTCCTTCAATTCCGATCCTGAACGCGGTGCGCGGCCAGTACGGGCCGGGATTGGTGAATGGCGAGCGCGTGGTGGGCTATCGCGACGAGGCGCGGGTCAATCCCGAGTCGGGCACGGAGACCTATGCGGCCGTGAAGCTCCAGATCGAGAACTGGCGCTGGGCCGGGGTTCCGTTTTATCTGCGCGCGGGCAAGCGGCTGAGGAAGCGGGCCACCGAGATCAACATTCAGTTCAAGCAGCCGCCGCTGTTGATCTTCGACCGGCTGGCAACCAGCTCGCCCTGCCAGCAGATTCAGCCCAACCTGCTGACCCTCCGCATCCAGCCCGACGAGGGAATCGCGCTGCGCTTCGGGGCCAAGGTGCCCACCACGCCGGAGATGGCCGTCTGCCCGGTGAACATGGACTTCGACTACGAGGAGGCCTTCGGCAAATCCAGCGCCAACGGCTATGAGCGGCTGCTGTTGGACGCCATGCTGGGCGACCAGACGCTGTTTGCGCACCGCGACGGCGTGGAGACCACTTGGGCGCTCTACACGCCGATTCTGAAGGCCTGGGCGGCCAAGCCGCCGGAGGTCTTCCCCAACTACTTAGCCGGTTCATGGGGCCCGGAGTGCTCCGACCATCTGCTGGAGCGCGCCCAGCACGAGTGGCGGAACAACCTGGGCAGAAAGGCGTAGGCCAGCCTGCAAAATGAGCCGGGAGCGGCGGCGATGAAGGCTGCGCGATCTCTTTGCAGGCTATCGTTCCTCATTCGAGGTCGATTTGATTGATACCCGCTCCTGAGCTTTTTCGGAATACATATAGACTTTTTGAGAGCCGTGAAGGGGGGCTTTTTCTTGAGAAAAAAGCCACTTGAGTGCGTGCTTTCGGCCTACACCAATTCCGAAATGCTATAGTCCGGCAGACGTTCCAGAATTCCCAGCTTGCGCGCCATGCCCTTGGGGATGCGCAAGGGGATGCGCTCCTGATCGCCGAGCGTGAGCGCCACGTAGCGGCGCCAAAAGAATGTTGCCCGGCCGATTTGCACCTCCCGCCAGGGAATGCGCAGCGGAGGATGGCCGATACGGAAGGGGAGAATCACGGAAAGATAGAGAGCATCCTCGGCCGCGGTGAGGCGGACAATGCAGCTGTAGTGCGACCACCAGCGCATATAAACGGCATAGAAAAACGGTCCTGCACTTCTGGTTGGCCCACTGGGCTCCTGCTCCGCGGTGAAGCGCTGGGAGAGCTTGTACCAGCCGGTGAGGGCGCTCGACGAGTAGCAGATCAGCACCCAGAACGACGCGGCAAAGCCGAAAATCAGAATCGGCACACTCCACTGAAAGCTGTTCAAGCTGGCTGGCAACGTTCACCTCACGGAAATCTCAGTTTCAGTCGGCCTGGGCCACCTTCTTCGCGGCCTTGAGCAGCACACGCAGCGCCTCGTTCACAGCGTCGGCTGCCCTCACACCCCCACGGGAAATGGCTTGGGGCTGGATTCTTCGTCGGTGTTGGCTCCACCCGTGCGCCAGCGCTCGAAGCGGCCTTGCAGCAGGCTCATCAGGCCGGTGTACCAGTAGCCGATGACGAANNGCGAAGGTGTAGAGAATGGCGGCCATGAAGTAGCAGCCGATCAGCAACTCGATCCAGGGGGTAAGCACCAGCCGCTTGCGGTACTTGGCGGCCTGCGACTTTTCGCCCTTTTTGGCCACGCGGTACTTGGGAGTGCGCACAAAGGGGCTCTTGACGCCAAACAGCGCCTCCATCACCGCCTTGGTGTTGGTGACCGTCAGGCCGATGCCAATCGCCATCACAAGGGGCAGGTAGTAAACGGTCTTCCACCAGGTTTTGGGAAAGAGTTCGCGCTCGCTGGCCAGGTAAAAGACGGCGATCGAGAAGGTTGAGGCGGCAAACAGCGGCACGTCGATCAGCAGCATCTGAAACCAGCCCTGGTAAAAGCGGCAGATCATGGCGGGAATCAGCAGCACGCTCATGACGATCATCAGCGGGTAGCTGAGGTTGGCCGTCAGGTGGTAGACAGCCTCGATCTTGATGCGCCGCGGCACATTCGCTTTGAACATCTGCGGCAGGACCTTGATCGAGGTCTGGATGAGCCCCTTGGCC
>PMPH01000028.1 GCA_003161045.1 Acidobacteriaceae bacterium | reverse complement strand
CCTTGCTCGCGCCGTGCGTATAACTTTCAGGGTAGCGCGATTGAGGCGCCGCTGTCACGGAATTGCCTCCGCAAACCGGCCGCGGCGAGCTTGATGGGGCTCCCAGGCCAAGCTGGGCTGACAGTAGGCGTTGCTTTTGTGGCTGATTTTGCAAGTTGTTAGAGCATTTTCGGAATGAANNATTCCGAAAATACTATAGCCGGTTCTGTAATGCTGTTGGCTGGTTCTGCAACAATGCTATAGGCAGGTTTTCCGCAATGGCTGGCTGATTCCGCGGGCTGAGCATTACGGCCATGAAAGCCTTTCCCGCAGGCGGGAGTTTCCGGAATGCGGAAGGGGCGGTTGCCCGGCCGGGATGGAATTGTGACCGGGCCGCATCGAGATTGAGCCCCGGCAGCATGGGGCAGCTTCTGTCAGTGGTGCATGGGAGCCTTTCCCGGAGTCGTCGCCGGGAGAACAGAAAGTCGGAATGGGAGAAATCTATGGCATCGGTANNTTGTGGAAGCTGCTGCGCATGCCGGAGCGCGAGATTATCGTGCACTTTCCCGTCACCATGGACGACGGCCGCATAGAGATGTTCACCGGCTTCCGGGTACAGCACTCGAGCGCCCGCGGCCCCGGCAAGGGCGGCATTCGCTACTCGCCGGATGTGACGCTGGACGAGGTGCGCGCCCTGGCCAGTTGGATGACCTGGAAGTGTGCGGTGGTCAATATCCCCTTTGGCGGCGCCAAAGGCGGGGTGATCTGCGACCCGCAGAAGATGAGCCAGGGCGAGCTGGAGCGCATGACCCGCCGCTACACCTCGGAGATCATCGATTTCATTGGGCCGGAAAAGGACGTTCTCGCCCCCGACCTGGGTACCAGCGAGCAGACTATGGCCTGGATCATGGACACCTACTCGATGCACATGGGGCACACGGTGACCAGCGTGGTGACCGGCAAGCCATTGAACATCGGCGGCTCGCGCGGCCGGACGGAGGCCACCGGGCACGGCATTCAGGTGGTCTGCGACGAGAGCCTGCGCTACCTGAAGATGAACATCGACGGCTGCCGGGTGGTCATCCAGGGCTTCGGCAATGTGGGCTCGAATGCCGCCCGCCTGTTGATGGAGCGCGGTTACAAGATTGTGGGCGTCGCCGAGCGGGATGGCGGCCTGTCCAACCCCAACGGCATCGACATTCACCAGTTGATCGAGTATGAGCGCCGCAACAACACCATCCTGGGCTTCCGCAACGCCGAGGCCACGCCCAGCGAGGAGTTGCTGGTCTCAGAGTGCGAGATTCTCATCCCCGCGGCCACCGAGAACACGATCACCAGCCGCAATGCCGATCGCATCCAGGCGCGCATCATCGTCGAGGGCGCCAACGGCCCCACCACCGCGGTGGCCGATGAGATTCTGGCCGAGAAGCGCATCTTCGTCATGCCCGACATCCTGGCCAACGCGGGCGGTGTGACCGCCAGTTATTTCGAGTGGGTGCAGGACCGCCAGGGCTACTTCTGGAAGGAAGCCGCCGTCAACGAGCAGATGGAGGCCATCCTGCGCGACAGCTTCGACGATGTGGTCCGCTATGCCGAGGCCCACAACGTCAATAACCGCATCGCCGCCTACATGCTGGCCATCGACCGCGTGGCCTACACCATCAAGCAGCGCGGCATTTACGCCTAGCACTTGTGCCGGCCGCGGACGTTCGGCGGCAATCCAGGCGGGGTGGGCCAATGGCCCATCCCGCTTTGGTTTGCGCGCCCGCCGCAAACGAAATGGAAGTCGCCAGAGCGGAACCAGAGTAAACGTGTCCTTACAAAGAGTCTTGAAGGTGGCTTTTTCTTGAGGAAAAGCCACTTGGCGGGCTTGCTTCCGGGATACAGCTACTCTGGTTCCGCTATAGCCCGTTTGCCGGTGCAATAATGGAGCCAAGCCTGAACCAACCCGACGGCGTGACGCGACCCGCATGAATCTGCCCAACTCCATCACGATGAGCCGGATCGTCATGATCCCGCTGCTGCTGTGGATCCTGACCCCGCACTTCCCCTGGCACGGCCACGGCGCGCAGGAGATTGCCGCCTCGGTGCTGTTCGTGTTGGCCTCGATCACCGACGGGCTGGACGGCTACCTGGCCCGCAGGCGCCAGCAGATTACCACCATGGGAATGCTGCTGGACCCCTTGGCCGACAAGATCATGGTGGCCGGCGCTTTGATCGCTCTGGTGGCGTACAACCCCCAGGTGGTCAAGGTCTGGATTGTGGTGGTCATCATCGGCCGCGAGTTTCTCATCAGCGGCCTGCGGTCGATTGCCGCCTCCGAGGGCTTCACCATCCAGGCCAGCGACCTGGGCAAGCTGAAAACCGTCATCCAGATTGTCTGCGTGGTCTCGGCCATCCTGGCCCACCACTGGTACCAGTGGCAGTTCGGCTGGCTGATCGTGCCGGTCGAGTGGATCGCTGTGGCCGCCATCTACTTCACCATGCTGGTCTCGACCATCTCGGCCATCGATTATTTTGTGGGCTTCTGGAAGCGCATCGACCACGCCAGCAAGGACCGCCGCAAGTCCTTCGTGCTCACCCGCCGCAAAGACGCCGGGACGCCCTGACGGGCGGCCCAGACACATCGGCGCGAACACGGCACGTCGGCGCGAAGCAGAACACAAACTGAACAGAAGTAACAGCCGTGTCCGGAAAAAAGCCGGGCCCGGCAGCGCCGCCCCGCCCTCATCTGCGAGAATAAGAGCTTGACTATGAGCACCGACAACCTAATCGCACTGAAAGACGACATGGTGGCCTTTATCGAGGGCCACGGCCTCAAACGCCTTCCCGGTTACGTCACCGAGGATATTCCCTCCGTCGTATGGGAAGATCAGGGCAAACCCGACGCATGGAAAGATTTTGTGGAGATGGCCAAGCACGTTGGCGCTCCCTTTGTAACCTTCAGCGAAATGGCGCTGGAGCGCGAGGAACTCGACGCGCTGATCGAGGAAGCCGGGGAGATGAACTTCCCCGACGAAGAGGCCGGCGAACTGGTCGAGGCGCAGTGGCTGCGCAAGTACGCCGGGAATCTGGGCTATATCCAGCTCGGCTTTGTCTACCAGGGAGTGGCCTTTCTGCATGAATCCACCACCGAGTGGTACGAGCGCTTCCAGGCGCTTCTGGAAGACATCGAGAGCTTCCAGGACATTGTGATCGACGACCACGATCACGACGAGGACGAGTAAACCTTGTGAGTGGGGCGGGCGCCGAAGGCAACGGGGCTGATTTGTTGCAAGGTCAGCAGCCGGCTCCGCCTTGCGCTCCGCCGCGCACTCCGCCGCGGAATCTGCCCCGCCAGCGCTGGACCTTCACCGAGTCTCATCCGGCCGAGGCCGCCGCGCTGGCCAAGGCCGCACGGCTGCCGCTGGTGCTGGCCGAGTTGCTGGTAGCTCGCGGCGTCGTCCAACCCGCTGAGGCCTTTGCCTTCCTCAATCCCGAACTGGCCCATCTTCACGATCCGCAGCTTATGCTGGGCATGAACCCCGCCGTCGCCCGGCTGGAGCAGGCTATTGCCCGGCGCGAGCCAGTGCTGCTCTACGGCGATTACGACGTGGACGGCGCTACGGCCGTGGTGCTGCTCAAGACGGCCATCGAGATGCTCGGCGGCATTGTCCGCTTCCACGTGCCCCACCGGCTGCACGAGGGCTACGGCCTGCAATCGAGCGTCCTCGAAGCCGCTTGTGCCGAGGGCGTCCGGCTGGTCATCACGGTGGACACCGGCATGAGGGCCTTCGCCGAGGCCGAAACCGCCCGCCGCCTGGGCCTGGATCTGATTATCACCGACCATCACCTGCTGGAAACAGGCGAAAGAGTTCCCCCGGCGCTGGCCATTCTCAATCCCAACCAGCCCGCCTGCGGTTACCCGGAAAAATTCCTCTGCGGCGCGGCCATCGCGATGAAATTGGCGCAGGCGCTGCTCGAAGGCCGCGACCGGCAGCGCACCCGCGAGAAGACTCTGCCCAGTTTTCTCAAAATGGCCGCCCTGGCCACCATCGCCGACGCCGTGCCGCTCAAGGGCGAGAACCGCGTCGTCGCCGCTCTCGGCCTGCGCGAGCTGCGCCGTCCGGCCGGCGTTGGTTTGCGCGCCCTGTTTGCCGCCGCGGCCCTCGATCCTACTGCCCGGCCGCTCACCGGCTTCGATGTGGCCTTCCGCCTGGCTCCGCGCATCAACGCCGCCGGGCGCATGGATGTGGCCTCCGACGTCATCGAGCTGTTCACCACCCGCGACCCGGCTCGCGCCGCCGAGTTGGCTGCCAAGCTGGAACGGCTCAACCACGAGCGCCGTGAGACCGAAGCCGCCGCCCTGGCCGTCATCGAGGCTCACCTGGCCTCCGGCTCCGAGTTGGCCGCCGAACTCGCATCGGATCGCCTGCTGGTGGTCGACGGCATCGGCTGGCACCGCGGCGTGATCGGGATTCTGGCCTCGCGCGTCGTCGAGCGCACCGCCAAGCCCGCCATCGTGGTCAGCGTCGTGGAGGGCGTTGCCCACGGCTCCGGCCGCTCCGTCGACGGTTTTCACCTGCTCAACGCCATCGAGAGCTGCGCCGATCTGTTCACCCGCTTCGGCGGCCACGCCTTCGCCGTGGGCTTTGCCCTGCCCGCTGTCGCGCTGCCGGAACTGAAACGCCGCCTCCGCCTCTACGCCGAGGAACACCTGGCCGCCCGCGAGCCCGAACGCCTGCTCCGCATCCACGCCGAGCTGCCGCTGAACCGCATCACCCCGGTGCTGGCTGGCTGGCTGCGCAAGCTGGAGCCCTTCGGCCACGGCAATCCCGAGCCGGTCTTCGTCGCTCGCCGGGCGCGTCTGCTCAGCCCGCCGCGCATTCTCAAAGAGCGCCACCTGAGATTGGAATTGGCACAGGAATCTGTTCAACCGCCGCCCTTGCCGGGCACGAGCGGCGCCCTGCGCGCCCTCGGCTGGGATCTGGCCGCCCGCTCGGCCTCGCTCGGCCTCGCACAGGGAACCCTGATCGACCTGGCCTACCGCATCCGCGAAAACACTCACCCCGAGTACGGCGGCCTGGAGGCCGAGATCGCCGGAATCGAGTTGGCTTGAAGGCTTTGGCTGCGGGCCTTCCGGTCTATTTTCCGGCCTGCTCGGCGGCCTCGACCGCGGTTTTCATCACGCCACAGTCGGAAAGAAAGCGGATCAGATTGGCGGTGAGCGGCTCCCTGCTCTGAGAATCAAAATCCTCCGGCAAGCGCGAGGCAGGCTCCGGGGTTCCGAAACGATTGGGATTCCTGCTTTCCCAGGTCCCAGAATCGGAACCTGGGGCACCCATGCCCGGCGCGGAATCGAGCCCCGGTGCAGCCGTCCGACCGGTGAATCCAGCCGAAGGCGCGGCCTGGGCCAGGCGCATTGCGCCCGTGCCCTGCGCGTCGAGAACCAGGGCGGTGAGTTTGCGGGCCAGCTCAAGCGGAAAACTCTCGGCGACGAAGACCAGCTTGCCGCGGGTGGTGATGACCACCGGGCCTTCGCTGGTGGAGTAGACCTGCTCCTGGGAGGCGGGGCCTCCCAATTCGTTGGGACGGCCGGAGGAGGCGGCACCATCGGTGGTCTGGTCGAGCAGTTGGACAAGGGAGTATTTGCGGCCCAACTCCTCCGCGTAGAGGCGGGCGAAGGCCCGGGCGGAGGCGGCGTTCTTCCAGGCCGACAGATAAAAAAGAGCGATGGAGTCCGTGCCGGCCGGCCCGTTTGGGGTTCCCGCAGACAGGGTTTTGCCTGTGGAGCGGCTGCCCGAAGTTTTGGCGTCGCGGCGCTCGCCGGCCCAGTAAAGGCCGCCGTCCCAGGCTGGAGTCAGTTCGCGGGCGGCCTGATCGCCGCCAAAGAGTTCGGTGAGAATGTGCAGATCGAGCTGGCCGATCTGGCCGATGTCGTAGGGCTTGTAGAGCTTGTCGACCAGGGGGTGAATGTTGGGCAGCAGGGGCACGGCGGGCGTGTGCCTCTGCTCGTACTCGCGCGGGTTGATAATCTCCCAGCTCGAGGTGGGCGGCTGGTCCAGGGTTCCGGTAAAGGCTGCTGTCCGGCCCTGGTCCATCCACACCTCCTGCTCGAAGCTGAGCCCCTCGCGATAGGGGAAGAGCAGCGACTCGGAGAGCAGCAGCGGCGCGCGGGCCAGAACCGGGGAATCCTGGGATTCGGCCATCCGCTGCTTGACGAAGTCCATAATCTCCGGGTTTTTCACCAGGCTTTTGCCCATTGGCTTGAGGATGTAGTCCATCATCACGACCGTGGCCTGGCCCTCGACGACGGCCTGGCGCACCGTGTCCATTTCGTCCCGGACCAGGTGGCTGGTGTCGTCGGGAGAGTTGAGCGAGAGGCTGTCGGGGGTCTGATCGCTCCATTTTTCGAGGTCGGAGTGCTGGTCCTGCAGCGCATGGGTCAGTTCGTGGGCCAGGACTGGCTTCTGCTCCTCGATGTCCACCCAGTCCAGCATGAAGACGGTCTTGCTTTTGAAGTCGTAGTAGGCCGCGATCTGCTCCTTGAGCAGTGCC
This sequence comes from Acidobacteriaceae bacterium, assembly GCA_003161045.1. Lineage (GTDB taxonomy): Bacteria > Acidobacteriota > Terriglobia > Terriglobales > Acidobacteriaceae > Telmatobacter. The sequence goes on along the minus strand of PMPH01000028.1, from coordinate 16,299 downwards.
AGCAGGAAGGGCTTCAGATCGAAGTCGCGGTCCAGCAGACCGAACTTCTTGAGCACAATTTCGTCGCGTTGGAGGCGCTTGGCGCTCTGGTCCTCATCGAACTTCTGCTCGATGTAGCTTTCGACGGCGGCGCGGGAGGTGATCTGGCGCTTCACCTGGCTCTTGATGGGCAGACCGGTCTCCTCGGAGGAGAACTTGATCAACTGGTCGACAAGAGAGAAGAGCTGGCGGGCCTGCTCCGAGCTGATGCGGCTCGCGGCCTTGGGCTGATCGCTTTCCGGGGCCTGAATTTGCGGTGCGCGGTCCTCCGCGCCGGCCTGAGCGCTGATCTGGGCGCCGGCCTGAGCGCCGGTTTCCTGAGTGGAAGCGACAGGCTCTTGGGCCTGCACGGCGGGCTGCAGAAGGGCTGCGGCGGACCCGATTGCGGCCAGCGACAACGCTGCCGCCAGAACCCAACCGCGCCAACCACTTTTCTCTATCTTGTGCTGCCTGTCCATCGCTTCTCTCCACTTCAACGGCAAAGCCGCTCTCGCTGGAATCCTGGCTGCTATGCCCCAGCGGCCAAGACCTGCCGCCGGGGACCACCGGTCGGCTGACCGCCGCCTTGGCGGCTACGGCCGCATCTTCTTCCAAGGCTATAATCAAGATGCGGTCCAGAGCGCTGTTTTTCCCTGAAAAAACTGCGCCCGAAGCCGCGAAAGGGATTTCCTATGATGGAAACGGACCTCTCTCCGGCTATTCAACCTCCGGACCAGAACCTGTCCGCGGGAGCCCCGGTGACCCACCCCACGGAGACTCCGCTGGCCACACTGTTGGCTCAAGCCGCCGCGCCGCCCCAGCTTCAAGCCTATTGCGGAGTGCTGACGCCACGGGAGTTGGACGCGCCGGAGAGGGAAATCGCCGCGCTTCTGGCCGGAGTCGCGGTCCAGGATCTGGGCTGGCTGCGGAGGGTGGCGGTGCGAGGCGAAGACCGCCTCCGCTGGCTCAATGGCATGGTCACCAACACGGTGAGCGGCCTGGGAGAGAACGCCGGCGCGTGGAATTTTGTTCTCAACGCGCAGGGCCGAATCCAGGGCGACCTCCACGTGTGGCGCGGGGGCGACTCCAGTCTCGATGGTGATTCCAGCCTCGAGTTGGTGATTGCCGCCGATCAGTACGAAAAGCTGCTGGCCCACCTGGACCACTTCATCATCATGGACGACGTGGAATTAGTGCCCCGGAGCCTGGACGCGGAGGGCAGGTTGACCGGCGAGACGGCGCTGGGGCTTTCGGGTCCGTTGGCCGCTGATCTATTGGCGCGGCTTGGCCTGCCCGCCTTGCCGGAGCCGCTGACCAGCGCCCGCGCCGTTTGGAACGGCCTGAAGGTAAGAGTGGTTCGCGGTTACGGCGTGCTCGCGCAGCATTACGAGCTTTGGGTGCGGGCGGCGGAGATTCCCGCGCTGTGGAAGGCGCTGGTTGAACCCGGTGAAACTGGCGGTGCTGGCGCGACTGCGGTGGGAGCAGCCTCTCTGGAGGCTCTTCGCATCGCCGAGGGGATTCCCGCCTACGGCATCGACATTGCCGAGCGCGATCTGGCGCAGGAGACCTCGCAGATGCGGGCGCTCAGCTTCGTCAAGGGCTGCTACCTGGGCCATGAAATCGTCGAACGCATCCACTCCCGTGGCAGCGTTCACCGGCACCTGCGGCCGCTGGAGCTCTTTGGGCCCCTTCCAGCCGCTGGAACTGAGCTCATGCTGGAGAGCGGAGCGGCTGCCGGGAGGATCACCAGCGCGGCCGAGTTGCCGCTGGCGACGGGAGCCCGGATCTTCGCCCTGGGTATGATTCCCCGCGAGGCCGAGTTTTTGCCCCAGCGGCAAGGGGCAGTTGCTGAAAACCCCGAGTTGCGCAACCAGCCCTTTACCTACACTGCCGGAACGGTTACAGGCAGCGCGCGCATTCTGACCGCGCCGCCTGCTCTGGAACCGGGCAAGCAAAGTTAGCAGAATGAGAAAGTCAACGCGTCGGTTAGACGGATTGGAAGACTGAAAACCATGAGCGAAACCCCAAAATTCACCGTAATTGACCGCCGCAAGATGAAGGCGGAAGAAGAACAAAAGAACCAGCAGCAGCCAGCTGCTCAGGCTGAGCCCACAACGGCTCCGCCGGAGCCGGGGGGCGGACCACGGCTGGTGGTCAACGATTCGAAGCCCGAATCCAGATCCGAATCCAGGACTGAATCCAGGCCCGCGGCCGGGCAGGGGTCCGCGGCCGCGTCAATCCCCAATGCCGAAGCGGAATCCGAATTTGAGTTGCCTCCCGCGCCCACCGCCGAGGAGAGCCGCGAACAGAAGGCGGCCTACGACGCCTCGGCGCAGCGGCTTGAAGACTTGGTGCGGGCGCAGAATCCCGCTGCGGGCGCGCCGCCGCCGGTCGGCTTCGAACAACTGGTGCAGCAGTTCTACGTCTCCGCCATGATCCAGATGGGAGCGGGGGCTCAGGAGGGCCAGCGTCCGCGGGTGGACATTCTGGGCGCGCGCACCACCATCGACCTGCTGGCCGTGCTGGCCGAAAAGACCAAGGGCAACCTGACCGAGGTTGAGGACCGCACCCTGCAAACGGTGCTCTTCGATGTGCGGATGGCCTTCCTGGAGCTGACCCGCATGATCACCTTGCAGGGCATGCAGCCGCCACCGCCACCGCCGCCGCAGGGCAAGCGGTAAACAGGGCTCAGGGATCAGGGTTCAGGGATCAGTTCCACGGGAGCTTATGGAGGGCTTACTCACATTTCTTGGCACGGGAACCTCGATGGGGGTTCCGACGCTGGGGTGCGGCTGCCCGGTTTGCGCCTCGGCGGACCCGCGCGACCGGCGGCTTAGGCCCTCGGCGCTCTTGCGCTGGCGTGAGCCGGGCCAGGCAGAGGGCCGTGAGCGCGTGGTGGTCATCGACACCGGCCCGGACTTCCGCGAACAGGCGCTGCGCAATGGCCTCACCCGCGTGGACGCGGTTTTTTACACCCACTCCCACGCCGACCACATTCTGGGTTTGGACGACCTGCGCCCGCTCAGCTTCACGGTCTTTCGCGAGGGTGGCCCTATCCCGCTCTATGCCACGCCGGAGACTGCGGCCGTTCTTGAGCGCATCTACGAATACACCTTCTCTCCTCACTCCACCTACCCCACCCGCGCCCGCGTCCGTCTGGAGCCGCTTGCCGAGCGCGCCGCCGTTCACGAAGTCGAGTTTCTGCGCGTGCCAGTGCTGCATGGGGAGATGGAGATAGCCGGCCTTCGTTTTGGCCGCGCCGCCTACCTGACCGACGTGAGCGCCATTCCCGAGTCCAGCTTTGCGCTGCTCGAAGGGCTGGACCACCTGGTTCTCTCGGCGCTGCGCCATAAGCCGCACCCCAGCCACGCCACCCTGGCGCAGGCGGTGGCCTGGGCCAGGCGCATCGGCGCGCGCCAGACCTGGCTCACGCACATCTCCCATGACCTGGGGCACGACGAGACCAATCGCACCCTGCCCGACAGCATCCGGCTGGCTTATGACGGCCTCAGCATTCCGGTGAAACTGAATTCCGTGAATTTGGAAGCCGCAAGCCAGGCCGCTGTGGACCAGGGGACCGCGCATCGATGAGCGGCCGCGGCGCGATTCCCATTCCCAGTAACCCTCTTCTCTTCCGCTCGGTTGCGGAGATTCCGGCCGGTTTTGGCCCCAGTGTGGCCTCCATCGGCAACTTCGACGGCGTCCATCTGGGGCACCAGGAGATTCTCTCTGCGGTGGTGGCCGAGGCGCGGAAGCTGGGCGCGCAAGCCGTGGCCATCACCTTCGACCCCCACCCGGAGCAGTTTCTGCACCCGGCCGCGGCGCCGCGGCTGCTTACGCCCCTCGACGAACGCCTGCGGCTGCTGGCCTTTACCGGCGTCGATGCGGTGCTGGTGCTGCCCTTCGATCAGGCGATGGCCTTGCTGCCGGCGCGGGAGTTTGTGCGCGGCATTCTGGTGGCCGCCTTGGGTCTTCGCAGCCTGCATGAGGGCGGCAACTTCCGCTTTGGCCATCGCGCCGAGGCTGGCGTAGCCGAGCTGAAGGAGTTTGGCGCGGAGTTCGGCTTTTCCGTCCACGTTCATTCCGCGGTGCACGTGCGCGGGTTGGAGGTTTCCAGCTCGGCCGTCCGGGAGCGCGTGGCGGCAGGCGATGTGACCCGCGCCCGCTGGCTGCTGGGCCGCCCCTTCGAGGTGCGCTCCACCCAGACTAGGGGGCGCGGCATCGGGACGCGGCTGCTGGTGCCCACGGTCAACCTGGCGGCCTACGACGGCCAGCTCCCCGCCTTCGGGGTCTACGTCACGCGGCTCACGGTGAACGGGCGCAGCTTTCAGGCGGTCACCAATGTGGGCAACCGGCCCACCTTCAGTGAGGCCTCCTTTGCCGTCGAGTCGCACATTCTGGACTTCGAGCCGGTGGCGCTCGACGAGCAGACGCCGATCGAGCTGGAGTTTCTGCTGCGGCTGCGCGGCGAAATCCAATGGCCCTCGCCGGAGGCGCTGAAGGCGCAGATCTTCAGAGATGTGGCCAAGGCAAAACGCTACTTCCGGCTCGTGAAGTAGGACTATTTCGCCGCCAACTGCCGCAGGACGTACTGCAAAATTCCGCCGTGCAGAAAGTAATCGATCTCCCGAGGCGTGTCGATGCGAATCCTCGCCGCGAAGACTTTGGTTTTGCCGCTGGTTTCAGTGGCACGAACTGCGATTGATCGCGGATCCGAAATAATACTCTGCCCTATGTATTTCTTCTCACCTTGGCCCGGAGCTGCGGAGATGGTCATAATCTTTTGACCAGTACGAATTGCCTCTAGCCTTACTTGAAGATCGGCGAAGTCATAAACCTCTTCGCCGGTCAGCCCGAGTGACTCCGCATTCTGGCCGGCCTCGAACTGCAACGGCAGAATCCCCATCCCCACCAGATTGGACCGGTGGATGCGCTCGAAGCTCTCGGCGATCACCGCTCTAACTCCCAGTAACTTCGGTCCCTTTGCCGCCCAATCCCTTGACGATCCTGACCCATACTCCTTGCCCGCCAGAATGATTAGCGGCACACCGCGCTCCGCGTACCGCACGCTGGCGTCGAAGATCGACAGCGGCTCGCCTTCGGGCAGTAAGCGCGTGACGCCGCCCTCGGTGCCCGGAGCGAGCCGGTTTCTGAGTCGCACGTTGGCGAAGGTGCCGCGCACCATGACCTCGTGGTTGCCGCGCCGCGAGCCGTAGGAGTTGAAATCAGCCGGCTTGACGCCGTGGGCGGCAAGGTACTCTCCCGCCGGCCCGTTGGCCTTGATCGCGCCGGCCGGCGAGATGTGGTCGGTGGTCACTGAGTCGCCCAGCACGGCCAGTACGCGCGCGCCCAGAATCTCTGTGACCGGCGCGGGAGTCAGAGTAATGCCGTCGAAGTAGGGCGCTCGGCGAATATAGGTCGAATCCGGCTCCCACTGGTAGACCTCGCCGGTGGGGAAGCGCAGTCCCTGCCAGTTGGCGTCGCCCTCTGAGATGGTCGCGTACTCGCGGCGGAAGCTCTCGCTGGACAATCCCTCTTCGATGGCCTCGGCCACCTCTGCCTGCGTGGGCCATATATCCCTGAGGTAAACCGGCCGTCCAGCCTGGTCCACGCCCAGCGGGTCGGTCTCGAAGTTGTGGTTGATGGTGCCGGCCAGAGCGTAGGCCACCACCAGCGGCGGGCTCATCAAATAATTTGCCCGCACGTCCACGTTCACTCTGCCCTCGAAGTTGCGGTTGCCGCTGAGCACGCTGACGGCAACCAGCCCGTGTTCGTCGATGCTCTTGGAAACGTCGGCCGGCAAGGGGCCGGAGTTGCCGATGCAGGTGGCGCAGCCGTAGCCCACCACGTTGAAACGCAATTTCTCCAGGTAGGGCAGCAGACCTGCCTTGGCGTAGTAGTCGGTCACGACGCGCGAGCCGGGCGCCAGCGAGGTCTTCACCCACGGCGGCACGGTCAGCCCCTTTTCAACTGCCTTTTTGGCCAGGATTCCCGCCGCCATCATCACCGAGGGGTTCGAGGTGTTGGTGCAACTGGTGATGGAGGCGATCACCACCGAGCCGTGGTCGAGATACAGGTCAGGATCGACGCCAAAACGGGCTTTGACGGTCGTGGTCAACCGCGACGGAAGGCTCTCCACAAGCCCCGCGTCCGTCACGGCCCCCCGCTCCCATTTGGCCACCGTGCGCGTCCCGAGCGGCTTGGCCGAGGGAGCCAGCAGGCTGGGCAACTGCTGCTGAAAGTTGGCCTCCGCATCGCGCAGCAGCACGCGGTCCTGGGGGCGCTTGGGGCCGGCCAGGCTGGGCTCGACGGTGGCCAGATCCAGCGCCAAAGTTTGCGTGTACTCGGCCTCGGGCGAACTGGCGGTGTGGAAGAGGCCCTGCTCCTTGTAGTAGGCCTCGACCAGCGCAATCTGCTCCTCGCCGCGGCCCGTCAATCTCAGGTAGCGCAGGGTCTCGGCGTCGACTGGGAAGATGCCGCAGGTGGCGCCGTACTCGGGGGCCATGTTGCTGATGGTGGCCCGGTCGGCCAGCGGCAGATCCGCTATTCCGGGCCCATAGAATTCAACGAATTTACCGACGACGCCCAGCTTGCGCAGCATCTGGGTCACGGTCAGCACCAAGTCGGTAGCCGTCGCGCCCTCGCGCAGCTTGCCGGTCAGCTTGAAACCCACCACCTGCGGAACCAGCATCGAAATGGCCTGGCCGAGCATCGCCGCCTCGGCCTCGATGCCGCCCACGCCCCAGCCCAGCACGCCCAGGCCGTTGATCATCGTGGTGTGCGAATCGGTGCCCACCAGCGTGTCCGGGTAAGCCGCCAGCGCCCCATCGGCCTCCGTGGTGAAGACTACGCGGGCCAGGTGCTCCAGATTCACCTGGTGGCAGATTCCCATCCCCGGCGGAACGGCCGAGAAGTTTCTGAAGGCCGTCCGTCCCCACTTCAAAAAGGCGTAGCGCTCGCGGTTGCGCGCGAACTCCAGGAAGGCATTGGCGTCGTAGGCCGTGACCGTGCCGTACTCGTCCACCTGCACCGAGTGGTCGATCACCAGCTCGGCCGGAACCAGCGGATTCACCCGTCCCGGGTCGCCGCCCAGGACCCGGATGGCGTCGCGCATGGCGGCCAGATCGACCACCGCCGGCACGCCGGTGAAGTCCTGCATCAGCACCCGCGCCGGCATGTAGGCGATCTCCCGGCTGGGCTCGGCCTTGGCCTCCCAGTTGGCCAGAAACTCGATGTCCGCGGCCGTCACACACTCGCCATCCTCGCGGCGCAGCAGGTTTTCCAGCAGAATCTTCAGGCTGAAGGGCAGGCGGCTCAGGTTGAAGCCGCGCTCGGCGAGTGCCGGAAGCCGGTAAATCGTATAAGTGCGGCTGCCGGAGGTCAGTGTGGCGCGGCTGGCAAAGCTGTTCATCTTGGGGAAGCCTTTCTTGTCCGCGCGGGCGGATGCGCTCTGGGAGCCTGATTGTTCGGAAAAAACCGGATTATTCGGGGTTTTTCGCCAGCCAGTAATGGAAGCCATCCACGATGGCCATCAGCGCCGCCTGGTTCAAATCACTGTTCACGCCCGCCGTGGTCCAGGGTTCGTGGCCGTCGGCGTGGAAGCTGACCGTGACGCGAACGTGGGCCGCCGTGTCGTGCGCGGATACGTCGATGGCGGTGACGCTGAACCGGCCCAGATGCACCTGCGCGATGGCCGGGTACCAGTTCTCCAGTTCGAGCCGCATCGCCTTCGTCAGCGCATCGACCGGGCCGGCGCCCTCGGCGCGGGTGACGACCACCGTGGAATCGCCCACGTACAGCGACATCGCGGCCTGAACGTACTTGTTGCCGGTCTCGTCCGATTCGTCGATCACCCTCCAGCTTTTGACGCTGAAACAATTTTTCAGCGTCTTCAGCTCCTTCATGCAGGCCAGCCGGAAGGAGACCTCGCTGGCCGTGAAGCCGCCGCCTTCGATCATCGCTTGGTTCGAGTCCATCAGAGCCTGCGCTTGTTTGGGATCGAGAGTAACCCCCAGCGCCTTCGACAGCAGAACGACGTTCGCCCTTCCCGATTGGCTGTTGACCCCGATGATCGGGGTGGCGCCGACCTTGGAGGGATCGCACCAGAGATAAGCCCCCGGGTTCTTGTGTTCGCTGCTGCCGTGCATTCCGGCCCAGGTGCCAAAAGCGCCGGGGCCGACGATGGGAACGCCGTGCGGCACATCAAGCCCAAAGGCCGCGTAGGCCGAATGCGCGAGGCTGGTCAGTCCGGCGAGCGATTCGGGAGGGACAAACTCGGCCTCGCCCCGCAGTTGCATGCTGCCGATGACGGTCGTCAGGTTCACATTGCCGCAGCGTTCGCCGGTGCCCAGCAGCGTGCCTTGAATCTGCGCCGCGCCAGCCAGAATGGCGGCCCGCGTGTTGGCCACGCCCAGGCCGCGATCGGTGTGGCCGTGAAATCCGAATTTGACGCCTGGGTAATCCCGCACGAGGCCGCCGACAACCCGGGCGACCTCCTCGGGGCTGGCTCCTCCGGTGGTGTCGCAGATGACGACCCGGCTCACCTTCTGGCTGGCGCATTGCGCGGTCATCTGGTGGAGGTAGTCCACGCTGCGCTGGTTGAAGTCGGGGTCGCAATGATGGCCGTTTTCACGGCGGCCGCAGGCGGCATCCATGGCGTGCTCCAGGTCCACGATCACCTCCAGGCCGTGGTCCTGAAGGCAGTTGATGGTTTCCAAGGCCATCAGTAGGTTTTCCTCCGGCGTGGTCTCCAGCGACTTCATCACATCGAGCAGCCGGGATTTTACGACCACAACCGCCACGGGAATGCGCTTTTTATGGCTGACCATGAATTGCACGTCGGGCCACTGCTGGACCTTGGCGCCGCGGCCCCGCGTTCTGCCGAACAAGGCCAGTTTCATGGCTCCGGTATTGACCGAAGCCAGGGCGACAGTCAAATCTCCCACAAACTGGTTGGCGCCGGCAAAGCCGATCTCCGCGTACTGCACGCCAAAGGCCGCCATGCGCTCGAAGAGGCTGACGGCGCTGGGCACGGAAATGTCGAGGTTGGGCTGCTGCAATCCATCGCGCAGACTGGTTTCAAAGATCTCGACTTTTCTGCTTCCGGTTTCCTTCATTTGTCCACATCCCCGAGGGTGAAAGTGCGTTTGGTGAAAGTTCATGAGCCCGGAGCGCGTTTGCCCAAAGTGCATGAGCCCAAAGTGCGTTGGCTGAAAGCGCCCTTGCTGAACGGTGATTTCGCCGACAGAATGGCCACTTTCCAGAATACCGCGACGGCGGTTTCCGCGCATTGCTACATCGCGGTTTTGCCGTTGCGGCGGCTGAGGAAGTAGGTCAGCAGGATCGAGGCGCCGATGGTGCTGAGCAGGACGTCGGCACCGGACGCGGCGCGCGCTCCCCAACGCTCGGAGCTGACTCCGTCGATCAAGGCCATGTAGGCGACCGGCACATTGCCCAGCGAGTTGATGATCGAGTAGCGCGCGCTGCCGCTTTTGCCCGAGCCGCCGAGAAACTCCAGCACCACGGCGGTAAACAGCGCGTAGCAGGCCCCGATGGTAAACAGAAACAGCACCGTTCCCACCAGATAGACCGCTGGTTGCAGCGGTCCCAGCCACAGCACGGCCAGCGTGGCCGCATTCACCAGGCCGGCGGTCAGGTAAACCACCGGGGCGCGCATCCGCACCGGAATCAGGGCCGCCGAAAGCGCTCCGGCGGCTGTCAGCAGCGCTCCGCCCAGACCGTTGATCCAGGCCACCTGCTGGCCGCTGATTCCGTAATCGCGCGCCAGGCCGGGCAGAATCTGGATCATCGAGCCGCTGGCCATGGGAAAGAGCATTACCAGCGTGTAGGGAACGGCTTGCCAGCGCAAGAAAGTGCCCTTGAACTCGTGCCAGATTTGCGCGAAGGTCGCGGCCAGGCTGTGTCCGCCGATGGTGCGCTGCTCGGGCGCGGCCAGGGCCGACAGCGAAGGCAGCGCGATCATCGCGGCCATGATCCAGCCCAGCGCTCCCAACTGAAGCCGCGCCGCGAGGACAACCAGAACGCTGAGAGCAAGCGCGCCGAAGGCCAGCGAGCCGCACTGGTAAAAGCTGCTCGCCCGGCGTCGATGGTTCTCGGTGGCCAGCGTGCCCATCATGCCGCCGCTGCCGGCGACAATCAGCTGCCCCATGCAGGCGCTCAGGAACATCAGCCCTACGGCCCAGGGGCTGGCCAGGCTGGACTGGTGAAAGGCGGCCAGCATGAAGGCCGCCGCCGCGGTTGCGGCCACCATCAGCCAGGTGCGGCGGCGCATCCAGAAATCGGTGATCGGGCTCCAGAGAAAATAGATCGTCTGCGGCAGGTTCAGCAGCGCCACAATCCCGGCCGCCCGCGCCGCTCCCACCCCCTGCCTGAGCAGCAAATAAAAGAGCGCGCCGCCGATGAGGCCATTCGAGAGCACCGCCACCGGAGCGATCAGCAGCCCGAAGACCCAGGGCCGCTCCCGCGGCGCGGCCTGAGGCGCGGGAGCCGTCTCGTTTCGCTCTCCTGAGTCCATATTCGCCAGAGTATAGCGGAACCAGAGTAGCTGTATCCCGGAAGCAAGCCCGCCAAGTGGCTTTTTCCACAAGAAAAAGCCACCTTCAAGACTCTTTCAAGACTCTTTGTAAAGACACGTTTACTCTGGATCCGCTCTAGCATTTGCGCAGGCCATTGCCTCCGCGCTACTCCGGGCCCATGCCGTTGACGCCGTACGAGTCCAGCACCTCCCGCAGCGTCACCACGCCCAGCAGCTTGTGAATCTCCGCCCGGTGGACGACCGGCAAAACATCGACGTGGCAGGCGCTCATCTGTTCCAGCGCCAGGTGCAGCGCATGATCCGTGTGGAGATGGGGAAAACGAAGCGTTTCCACAAGGGCTTTAAGCGGCTGTTCATTTTTCCCATCAGCAGAGGCGCGTTCCAGCGTTTCTCTGGTCACCATGCCCAGAAAGTAATCCTTTTCCGCTACGGGCCAGATGTGAAGCTGACTGGAGCGCGTCTCTTCCACTGCATCCTGGACGCGCATCTGCGCGGGAAGAATCCGCGGGGCTTTTCGCATGACCTGGGCCACCGTGTGCTGGCTGGCTTGGTGAAGTGTGGTGGGGGTGGGCAGATGAATGCCATCCTGATGCGCCAATGCCTCGTAGATGGGCTGCTTCTGGAAGTGCGAGGAGATGAAGAAACTGGTCAGATTGGCGATCATCAGGGGCACGATGACGGTGTAATCGCGCGTCATTTCGAAGATCATCAGCACCGAGGTCATCGGAGCGCGCACGATGCCCGCAAACAGCGCCCCCATGCCCACCAGGGCATAGGCCCCTGGCGTGGCCGTGTACCCCGGTAGCAGGTTGTGGGCCACCGAGCCGATAGCGCCTCCCAGCATGGCGCCTAGAAACAGCGCCGGGCCGAAGATCCGCCCGCGTTCCCGGAGGCGTAGCTGACCGTGACGCCGAAGAGCTTGAGCACCACCGGCTCCGTCGCAATTCTCCGTATTCTCTACGGTGGACGCAGCTTCAAACTGGCATTCCCGCAACCCAACCGCTGAACGTCCCTCAGCCTACCGCGGTGGCTCCATGTTGTACATGAAGAGGGCGCGCAACTCCAGGTACGGCCCGTGGAAATCCCTGGGCAGCGACGGGTAGTTCGAGCCGGTCAAAGCGCCCCAGGCCGCGCGATCCAGGGCCACGTCGCCTGACCGGGTCTCCAGAATCAGGCTGCCGTCCATCAGCCGGCCACTGGGCAGGACCTTGAAGCGGATCATCAGCTGCCCCGACTTCAAAATCGGCGGGTTGACCTCGTCGGGAATCAGCGGATCCCAGGTGTGCAGCGTCTCGCGGTGCCAGTGCTGAATCCAACTGTTGAAGTCAACGCCTTCAGTATCGGAGAGGATCTGTAGTCCGCCCGCGCCCGCCCCAGGATGCATGGCCAGCCCGCCGGAGGACAGGCGCCCTCCGCCCGTGCCGGGGTTGCGCGAGGCGCCTCGCATGGCCTCGCGCAACTGATCGGCGGGATTCTGCGTATTCATGGCGAAGTTGGGCCGGGCCGGAACCGCCTCGGGCCGGGGCGCCTCAATCTGCGGCTGCTGGCTGGGCGGAATGGGCGTGGCCGGCGCGGCCGGTTGCGGCGCTGGCTCCGGTGCGGGCGGCGTCATCCGCTTCACCGCCTCCAGCGTTTGTTTGTCGATGACCACCGGCTTTTTCGGAACCGGCTTGACCACCACCTTGGGGTGCGCCTGCCGCAGCGCGTCAGGCGGAAGGTCCAGGTAGGTCAAGTCCTTGCGCTGCTTGATGGCGTCGAAGGGGTCGACCACCGGCGGCACCTTGAAGATGTACTTTGGAATCCAGGTGACGGCCGAGAGCAGCAGGATGTGGAGCAGCAGGGCCAGCCAGACGCCCTCGCGCAGCCGCGCCCAGCGCCGCTCGTCCTCGAGCTCGCTGATCATCTCCAGCAGCTCGTGGGTGTCGTAGTCCACCCAGCGCGAGCTGCGCGTTACCAATGGGGTGGACTCGGGCTCGCGCGCCGTCGGCGGGGTGGACTCGGCCTCGCTCGCCTGCTGGCCCACGGCCGGAGCGTCCGGACGGGGTGCGGTCGAATCTGAAGCAGCCGAACCTGAAGAAGCAGGACCTAGAACAGCCGGATCGGAAGTGGCCGAACCGGGAGCGGCCGGATCAGGAGTGGCTCCCGCCGGCCGGTTGGGCTCGTTCACGTCATGGGGCGCTTCGTCGGTGGGCATTCGGTTGCGCGGGAGCCTGCCTGGGCGCTTGCGCAGCCCACTGCTCCGATTCAAGTCCTTTCTCTCTATTCTCTCATCCCGCCGGAAGCCATTTCGCAAAGGCCGCAAGAAGGCCAGAAATGCCGGTCAGGCGCGGCCAATCAAACCGCTTTCCGCGCGGACTGGTCTTCGCCTACAAGGGAAGGGATCGTCGGCTATCCCCAGGGGCGAGATGGCGCGTGGTCTCCGTGAAACTGCCTGAAAGCCGTGCCCCACGCCTTGGCCCGTACAATGGTTGCTGACTGGTAAGACGCATTGCCCGGCGAAAAAGGAGACTGTTTGAAGCGGTTTTTTGCTCATTTGATGGCCAAATGGAAGTTCTTAGCCGTGTTTCTGGCCAAGTTCGGCATTTGGGGCGTGGGCGCGGCCGCCATGCTGGATTCGTCCACCATTCCCATTCCCATGGACGCGCTTCTGGCCGTCTATGTATGGAACGACAAGCAGCATTTCTGGCTCTATTGCCTGCTGGCCGCCGCGGGTTCGGCCATCGGCGGCCTCCTGCCCTATGGGCTGGGCCGGGCGGGCGGCGAACTCTTCCTGCTCAAGCACGTCAACCGCGAGCGCTTCGAGCGGATGCGCAACCGCTTCGAGAATCAGGAGTTCCTGGCCATGATGATTCCCTCGATGCTGCCCCCGCCCACGCCCTGGAAGGCTTTTGTCTTCGCCGCCGGCGTTTTTGAAATGCGGGTTGAGTCCTTCATGCTGGCCGTCTTCTGCGGCCGCATGCTGCGCTGGCTGGCGCTCTCCATGCTGGTGCTCAAGCTGGGACCGGGAGCGGTCGCGGTGGTGGCGCACCACGGACTGGCCCTGCTGACCATCGTTGGCGGCCTGGCGGTGGCGGGTTTCGCCTGGTGGTGGTTCTGCAAGAAGCGCGCAGGCAAGCTGCTGGAGGATTGAGGCTTTTCCTGACTTTGTCGAAGAACGGTGGCCGAATTGCCGGCCAGCAGCATTTTCTCTTCTGATTGATCCGGCCCCATCGGAATGCGACACCGGCTCCCACCCTAGAGTATTTTCGGTCTACACCTATTCCGAAAATGCTATAGGAATAAGTCACTTGAGCGGCAGTGGTTACTCTGCGGCAACTGGAGAACCTCTCCATGCCAGCGCAAAAGCCGCATGAGAGCTAAAAATACTTCGCGGCCATGCGCTCGAGGTCAGCCGCTTGTGATATAGAGCATTTTCAAACCCGAAGTTCACTTAGCTTTCTTGTGAAATCAAGAAGATACAGTTTTTGGCTACGACGGGTTATTGATTTTGGTACAAGACGCCAAGAAGTTAAGCAATTTTTAGTAATTCATGAAAAAATACGGGAAACGGCTTGCTACAGTCATTGCGGATCGGTGCCTGCCGCCGCAAGAGCATTTTGATTTTTGTTTTTTACAGAGGCCGGTCAGCTTGCGGCTTTTCCTTCAAGGGAAAGGCCGCCTTCCAAGCTGCCGCAAGGGCCATATGTGAAATGAAAATGCTTGAGCCCGCACGACGCTGTGGATCACGGGGAGGAGTACGGCAACCACATGGTTGCTGTTTACTTCAATGAAGCCTTGCGTCCACCCCAAGGCGCTGAGCCTTGACTAACTATTTTATTTGCCGGCGTTTTCGCGGCGACGAGGATTTATCCTATGAAACTTCCGATCAAGGCGGCCATCGCGCTTCTGATTCTGGGCATAACTGCTCCGATTTACGCCCAAAGCTGCTCCGGCATGTCGCTAGGCGACAATGCGAGCCTCAATGGATTCGTTCCGTTCCCCGCGGACAACGCCTGGAACACTAACATTGCATCGGCGCCTCTTGATCCGAATTCGGCGGCGATCACCTCCGCGCCCGGGTTTGAGGGGTTGAATCTGCATCCCGATTTCGGCTCCGAGAGCGGATTTGGCTTTTCTTATGTGGTCGTGGACTCTTCCGCGACCCCCTCGGTGCCCATCAATGTGGCTGCCTACGCTGATCAGAGCGATGTGGTGGTGGCGCCGTTTCCTATTACCGCCCCCATTGAAGGCAATCCAACCCCTTGCACGGGCGGGCCGAACGATTACCAGAACGATTCTCATGTGCTGGTGCTGGATCGCTCGAAATGCTGGCTCTATGAAACATTCAACTCCGTCTACTGCGCCAATGCGTCGTCGACTGATCCTGCGGGGTGGTCGGCTGACAGCGAGACGATCTGGGACATGAGCCACAATGAATCGCGGCCCTGGGGATGGACCTCGGCCGATGCCGCCGGACTGGCGGTCTTTCCAGGCCTGGTGCGTTACGACGAAGTCGCTTCCGGGGCGATCAATCACGCCATCCGCTTTACGATGAAACATACCAAAAGCGATGCCAATGGCGGTTACTTCGTGACTCCCGCCTCTCATGCCGCTGGCACCGACTCGGGCGTGTCGAACGTGATGGGGATGCGCATACGATTGAAGTCCGGCTTCGACATCTCCGGCTTCTCGAAGACAAATCAGATCATCCTGAAGGCGATGCAGCAGTATGGGATGATCCTGGCGGACAATGGCGGCTATTTCTTTATCGAAGGCGCAACCGATCCGCGCTGGGACGACGATGATTTGGACAATTTGAAATCAGTCGCCTCATCCAACTTCGAGGTAGTGCAAGCGACTCCCGGATATCCCGGAATGGATGCTGTATCGGCTTATACCGATTATCCCGGAGTCCCGCCAACTATCAACAGTTTCACGGCGTCGGCCACGACTGTAGGCTCCGGGTCTCCGGTTACTTTCACGTACAGCGCCAGCGGCGACTCTTATGACTTCATCGACAAGATCGGCCCGGTTACGGCCGGCAGCGGCAGCGTGACGGTAAGTCCCACGGCCACCCAGACTTATACGTTGAACTCCACCAACGCCTCTGGCCGGACCACGAGCGATGCAATTACTGTTACAGTCTCCGGCTCCACGGCCGCCACGCCGATCTTTTCGCTCTCCTCGGGCACCTATAACTCGGCGCAGTCGGTGACGCTGAGCGACGCAACCTCCGGCGCGACGATTTACTACACCACCAATAACACGACGCCCACGGCGAGTTCGACCCCATACACAGGCGCGATCACGGTGCCGTCCAGCGAGACTATCGAAGCTATCGCCGTGGCATCGGGTTACACCAATAGCGCGGTAGCCTCGGCAACTTACACCATCAGCCAGCCCGTGGCCACTCCGCCGGTCTTCAGCCCCGCGGCTGGCACGTATGGCTCGGCGCAGACGGTGAGCCTGACGGACGCAACAACGGGCGCGGCGATCTACTACACCACCAATGGGAATACGCCCACGGCCAGCTCGACGAAGTACGCAGGGGCGATCAAGGTCGCGGCGACTGAAACCATCGAGGCGATCGCCGTGGCCTCGGGCTACACCAATAGCGCGGTAGCCTCGGCCACTTACACCCTCAATCTGTCCGCAGCTACCACACCCGCTTTTTCGGTGGCTGGCGGAACGTATAACTCGGCGCAGACGGTGAGCCTGACCGATGGAACCACGGGCGCGGCGATCTA
>PMPH01000139.1 GCA_003161045.1 Acidobacteriaceae bacterium | reverse complement strand
GGAAGTAAAAGCCACCTTACACGATTCTTGGATGTGGCTGCAGAAATTATTTTGCACCGATACAGAATTTATTTTGCACTGGTGGGGCAAAATAAATCCTGTATTCCATTTTTCATAGATTTTAGAGGCTGCCAGAACCGGGGATGATGGCCTCCGAAATGGGTCGAGATCTCGGGCGTCAGAAATGCCTCCCCGCATCGTCCGAGAGTTACTTCCGGACAAGCCCCGATTGCTGGCAGACAAGAAGATCATTCAGGCACCCTCAAACACCTTTCACGATCACCGTGGCCTGGTAATATCCCAGGGCGTTGGCGGAATAGTAGAACGTGGGTTGCAGAGGAACCCCAGCCGCCAGCCCTGTTTGAGTGTAGAGGCAGCCACCATTGACAGTTTGCAGCAACGTTCCAAGGCTCACAGTATCAGTTGATGTAGCACGATTTGAGCCAAAATAGATGGCTATGTCTGTTGCTGCGATGCTGGAATCAGTTGCCGTTTGGAGCACCGAAGTCGCACTTGTACCCTCCCCAGCTAACAAGGATTCAGTTTCTCGAATGCCTGCTGTCGCTCCTTGAAAGGTGATGATTGCTGTGCTGCTTTGGTTAGCTCCCGACGATGTGAGGGTGACACTGCCCGCAGAAATGTCGGAGGCGTTCAAGGTTTTGTAGAAAACATTGCCGTTAAAATATGTGTCAGTTGGGGCGTCGGCGACAGACCAGCCAGAGGGGGTGCTGACAGGATAAGAGTTTCCCACGAGGACAACAGCAAAGTCACCTGCAATCGTGCCCGTGGGGAATGACACTGTATACGGAGAAGCCCAGTTTGTCTGTATACCTGAGCCCCGGATTTGCGGTGCACCAGCACCTCCCCCTCCTGAGCCTGAAACACACGTCCAGCTATGGGTGCTGGAGGAGTAATTCACCCCATTCGTGCAACCTGTGGGCAGCGCCACAGCCAAAGGAGCAGCAGAACTAGCACTGGCATTCATCATAATCGTATCAGCAGCTTGTGATGCTAGGCTTCCTGCCGCGCATCCTGAATT
This sequence comes from Acidobacteriaceae bacterium, assembly GCA_003161045.1. GTDB lineage: Bacteria > Acidobacteriota > Terriglobia > Terriglobales > Acidobacteriaceae > Telmatobacter. The sequence continues at coordinate 50,647 of PMPH01000139.1, read as the reverse complement.
GGTCACCAACCCGCCCGTCCCGGTGCAGAGCGGAGCGGTGGAAGCACCCAGTGACGAAATCTGCACGTTGTTGACGTGGATTTGGTTTTCGTTCGCATCAATCTGAAGCGGGCAGATCGTATAGGTCGCCGTATCGCAGAAATTGAGCCAGAGAGCAGGCAGGGTGAAGATGGCGCCAGAGTCGAATAAACCCAAGATATTTGGGTAAGCCGAGATCGAGGCCCCTTGTACCCCCATAGCCTCGTTCATGGCATTGGCAAAAACGCCCACGCCCGCAGGACTGTACTCCAAGGCTCCTGTAGTGTTCACAAAGGACTGGTTGGTCTCAAGTGAGGCAACATCTACGATCTTGTCCCAGTACGCACCGCTGCTGGCATTGGCGCTAGACTTGGCTTGCGACAGCACCCAGGTATTGACGTTGTAAGCCTCCAACATCAGGCCGTTGGGAGACCAGCCACTGCACAGGCTCTCATTAATGCCAAAAGTGGGGATGGTGGTCTGTACGACGGTCCAGCCGTCAGTGTGGGCTTGAGTCCACAAAGAAGCAATTTGGCCCTGTAACGTCGGGTACGATTCGCAGTCAGCCTGCAGATCGTTGATGCCGCCTTCGATGATAAAGAACCCCGGCTGCCCGGTGACCGCCGGACTGTAGGCATGAAAGATTGTGGAGTAATTCGCAGCCTCAGCCTGAATGGTCATGCCACCCGTAGGCGAGTACTCGATCATCGGAGTGCCGTGGCCATTGAAGTACGGCAGATTCTCGGTGTAGAAAGGCACCAAATAGGAGGCGTCTTCGATGGTGCCCCCTGTACCGGTCCCGATGTTTGCGGTGTAAGCAAACTCGAACTGGCTGGAACTCAGCCCCGTGGCGATGACCTGATAAATGCCATAGCCCGTCCCGGTGCTCACCGCCCCAATAGGAAGAAAGCTGGGCGAAAATGAGCCATATATCTCTATCCACTGGCCAGCAACATAAGAATTCGGCGCCGTGACAATGCAGACCGTGCCATTGCAATTGACCGCCGTGGCCGTGATCGTGGCTCCAAGATTGTGGGCATCATCCAGCAGCCGGGAGTCCCCCGTCCACATATAGATGGTGTTGGAGGCGTTGTACTGGACCCCACCACCAGCTCCAGGGCTGGGTACTTCCAGGCTGATATTGCCGCCGCTCTGCTTCCATTTACCCAGAGTGTAACCGCTGTCCGGCGCCGGAGTCGTGCTGTCGAGATTGGGAGTGCTTACGGCCGTGCCATCAACACTGAGAGACGAGCCGACACTCCCTCCCTGCTGGAACATGGTGCGGTCATCGGCAATGCTTGTGATGGCCGCGCTACCCGCTGGCACCGTGGCGATGGGAATGTCACTCACGGTGAAGGCCGTGGTTTTTACAGCTGGCACGCAGGAGGAGCTGGTATTCAGATAAACGTAATTGGTCGCGCTGGCCGTCATGGTGAGCGTTCCGGCGGCATAGGTGATGACATTGCCCGAGCAGAAGGCGGTCCCGGCCGCGACGTTCAGCGTCAGACCGCTGCCAGCCGTGGGCCAGTAGCCAGGCCCGACACCTTGCACATACTTCGCATTGGCGCGATAAATCGGCGCGGTATGAGTCTGAGGCTGCTGCGCTTGTGCCACAAAGGTACTCGCCACCACGATCAAAGCTGCAATCAGTCTTTTCACCATCATCTCCTTATTTGAAGCAAACTACACTGCCTGTGATGCCTGCATCCGAGGCGGTTAAATAGAGATTCGTGCCGTCAAACATCGCGGGCGACTGGAACCAGATACCACCGTCAGAGGTCATCATCACCAGCGCCGCCGACGGCGGGGCCGACAATCCATGTGCCTCGGTGAAATTGCCTCCAGAGGATGGAGCAACGGCGACGATGCCCAGGATCGAGGTGGCTGCCGGATTGACGGTGACGACCGTGTCCCAACTGCTGCCGTTATCCCGCAAAACTTCAGGCGTGTCAGTGGAGAAAAACAGCCGTCCCGGAATAGCAGCGGCGGGAAGGTTCGCGATGACATCCTTGAGGATGACGCTGGAAAGTGTGCTCAATTTGCCACTCCTACCACTATGATGACGTCGCCACCCATGAGTAGAGTGGAGGCGAAGATAAGGTTTCCGTTGCCATCGGTCAACGGTTCCGAATGAGCGGTAGAAGAGCCTCCGCCGCCGCCGCTGCTAGGTGTAACCCAGCCTGGCAGGGCACTCGCACCGTTGGCCTGGAGCACCTGTCCGGCCGTGCCAGCAGCCAGGCGCGTGGGCGCTCCCGCTGCTCCACCGACGATCAAATCGCCCTGGGTGGTCATGGGGTTGGTCATGCCGCTGGGTGTCAAAGACCAGGTGCCATCAGCTTTGAGCAGTTTGCCCGCGGCGGCAGCGCCAGGCGGGGGCGCAGGCACCAGGCCCATTGTGCCCCCTGGGCCAGTATCTCCGGTAAAAGCCGAGAAATAAGCCGAAACATTGCGCGACACCGAAGGGTCGAGCGATGGCGGATCGGCCTGCCATTCTATATTGAGCGCGCCGGCGGGAGCGGCCGGTGTGGTGTTATTCAGATTGATCGTCTGTGTCGGCATCTTAGCTCCCGTTGATGGTCCAGCCGCCGCCAGAGCTATCGCCGCTCCACACAGTCACGGCGGCCGAGCCGGAGGCTGTAGTCTCAGCCACGCTGGTAGCCGTGATGGAGTGCGACCCGGCGGCGCTGGGCGTGGTATAGAGTCCGGCGGCGCTGATCGTTCCGACCGTTACATTGCCCCCCGCGATGCCATCCACACTCCAGGTGACATTGGGGTTAGCATTGTTTGCGATGGTGGCCGTGAACTGCTGCGTCGCTCCTTCAGCTACGCTGGCGGTCGCGGGCGTCACGGTAACCAAAGTCGGCGCGGCCGCCGCAGAGCTGCAATAGAGAGCGAAGATATCGTCCTGACCGGGCCAGACTTCTCCTGATCCATCCTGGAAGGTGATGTGAACGATGTTTTCCGCGTCGAGATAGCAAGACCCAACGCCCTGCGCGTGGTTCGAAGGAGTCTCATAGTTTCCGTCGCAGGAGCCGACCATCGCTTCCAGGGTTGATCCATCGCCGGCGGCGGCAGGCAAAACCAAAGTTGAGCCGTTGGCCATGTTCTTGGCGCATCCAACGCCGAAAATCTGCCCGGTGCTCAAAGTGCATTGCATCCAATTTCCGCCGCTGAGACTCTGGGTGGAGACGGTGCCCATGTTGTTTTTCCAGGCGAAGACAAGCACTGCGGAGTTGCCGTGCCAGACATGCCCGGCATCGTCGGAGCAATTGAGGTGAACGACGAAGTCCGCATCGACATAGCTGCCCACCAGAAACATATTATTGCCTTGGAGTGGCATGTCATGGATGTAAGAGACGGCAAAAGCCTGGGACTGGGAGTAACCGGCGGGAAGTTCGATGGCGGCTTCATCCGCGAGGACGCCTTGGCCAAAGAGTATGACTTCGCCGCCGGGAAGGGTGAGTTCGAGCCAGGTCATGCCGTTGCTGGAGGTCGTCACATCCCTGCTCAGCCAGCTCAGGGCGGCGTAATTGACGTCTCCGGTCCAGGTGTGTCCTTCGTTGTCGTTGTAAATCAAAGTTAGCTGGCGCGGGATCGCCACGCCGGGAGTTATTACAAGTCCGAAGCCATCCACAGTCATAGTGGGAGCAGAAGGCACGGCGACAGCGCAAATCTGGACGACGCGAGCAGTGTGGTACTCGATGCTGGCGCCAGCCGGCGAAGCCCAGGCGAGCAGATTGTTGGGGGGAAAGCCGGATGACGGGAGCTGGAACTGCTGGCCGCTGGGCAACTGGCCCGTGAAGAAGACGAAAGAACCTCCATTGGCAAGGGGAATTTGGGTGTAATTGACGTCGTTGCCCGGATAGCTGCCGGGGATGCTGGGCCAGCCTCCCTGCGCCGGGTCGCTGCTGTCGTACATGATCGCTTCGTTGTAAGGCCCGAGCGCAAACTCTATTTCTCCGCTGTTTTCCGTGGGCTTGAGCGCAATTTCTCCGCCAGAGCCAGCGGCCTGCGCGCTGGGAGGATAGACGGTCAGCGGCTCCAGCACTTCATATTCGCCGGCGTACTGGAAGTTGGTGGTGTCATCGAGGGTGACGTGATCGCCCGGACGAATCGCGCAGGCCAGATTTCCGCTGGCGTCGCGGGCAAACATGGAAGTGCGCAGCTTGACGCAGGGCGGTGTGATGTACGGAGTTTGATCGAGACCCAGCAGCCGATCTCTTTCGTAGCAAGTGAGGCGGCTGGCCTGGTCGAAAGTTGTGGTGGCGAAATCGAGGCTCTGTTTCACCTTATTGCGCAACCGGGGAACGCCCGCGCCCACCGCGCCGCGGGCGAGCATATTGGTCTTGTGCCAGAATTCCGGAGTGCGTTCCTTGAAGCGTGAATAGAGCAGCCCGCAGCCGCCCACCGCTCCCACGCTAGCAGGATAATTCGATCCTTTGGAAGTCAGCGTGAAGATGGTGGGATCGACCTCTTCGGGAGTTCCGGGGTTGATGACATCCGGGACGCTCAGTACAACCCACTCGCTGTCGAAAACGGTATTCGTGCCACCGATGGCGATGCGATCCGCCTTATTGAACGGATGCGGCTCTTTGGTGGTAACCACCGGATTTGTGTTGCTGGGGAAGCTGATCGATTCAATCTGGCTGCACTCTGGCACCAGCAGATCGCGATAATTGGCCAGGTAGCGGTTGCCGCTTTTGTGCAAGGTCTGATCGCTGGCCCCCCACGATCCCGGCAGGATGTGGGAGCGGCTGAAGGTAAAGACGCTGGAGCGGGGCATATCGCAGTTGAGCGAAATCTTGCCCGCATACTCCATCGTGTAGCTCCGGCAGCAGAGCAGAATTTGTTCGAGCACGGCTTGCAGCGTGGTCTGAGTGCTGAAAACGTAATTGCCCTGAAAGCGCCGGTTGCCGTTGGCGAGGATCTCATCGAAGTACTGCGCGGCGGTATAGATGGAGCCCCAGTCGAAGCGGTTCTGCACCGGAATCGTCAGCGCATCCGGGCCGATATTCAGCGCCAGGCCGTAATCGGGCATCAGCTTGCGGCGCAGCAGGACATCCACTAAATGCCAGGCCGGATTGGTGGTAAAGGCGTAGCCGGTTTGGTTGCCCTGGTCATCAAAAAGGCGGCAACGCAGAGTGCGCCACAGGCCGATAGGAGCGATGTCTCCCCATTGTGTCGGATCGTTCTGGTGCTTGTTGGTCTGGTTCTGAATCGGCTGCTTGCGCATGATGGCGTAGTACGCGATGCGCGAATAGGCCAGAGGATTGATGGCGGCCGGGAATTGAGCGAAGAGCACGTCAACGCCCTGATCGGGGCCACTGGAAACTGGCGTAAGACCTGCTCCAATGGTGGAATCGCATCCAGAGTGGAAATTGAAAACCATCGATGGGCCACTATCTATTGCGGCCACCCAGTTCTGCCCGCCGAATCCGCCCTGCGGAGTTGCGGATGGCCCAAAAGTCGTGCTCGTGGTACCACCTTCCAATGCCAGCACGTCATTGATCCACAGCTCAGTGCAGCCATCCCATTCACCGTGGCCCAGCAGCCAGATTCCCACACGGGTATAGTCCCTGGACGAATTGCCAGTGTTCTGCAACTGGTAATATTCGGCGCGCTTGCCCGTTGCCCAGGCGTAGCCATAGGCCAGGGGAATCGGAGTGCCAGTGGTCTCGCTGGCGGAACTGGTCTGAGTGGTGGAGGCATTCGCCATTTAGATCAGCCTCCGGCGATTGGTGACGTTCAGAGCGGTGTTGGCGAGGGTCTCGCCGTAGTTCTTCTCATAATCGTTCATCACCACCATGATCCGTTCGATGACCTGGCAGGTCTGATAGCTGTAGCTGCATTCGGTCGAGCCCGACGCCCCGCAGCGAATTCCACCCCATTGCAATTGGCAGGTTTCGCAATAATTCTCCAGCGGCGTGTCGTCCTGCGATGGATTAAGCAGTTGTGTGCCCTTGAAGGTGAGGGTGTCAACGCCCACGTCGTCCACGGAGAGAGTCCCGTGCACTTCGATCCAGGCCGCTTCCGCATCCGCCTGCCACAAGCGATAGACGAACAGCGCGCCCTCGAAGGCCGAGGCGCGCAACAGCTTTTCCGTGTCGCGGCTGAGAGTATCGCCGCTCAGATTCTGCACGACGAAGGATCCCGTATCGGTCTGCAGCGAGCGGTGAAAGCTGATCTGCGGCACGCTCAGCAGCCAGGGATCGTGCGTAACTGGGCCAGTCAAGGACGACCATGCGACTGAAAAGCCGGAGGATCCACCCGCGCCGGGAATCCTGTAGTAAATCGCGAAGCCGACGGCGGAGACGGAGAGCGACCATACCGGCTCTTGGGTCCTTCCCTGGCAGAGGATATTCGCTCCAATTTCCATTCGGTCGAGGTCGCTGAGGCTGGAGCCAATAGAAACACCCATGGGCAGCGCATCGGGGCCTATCCCACCACCTCCTGGAGGCGCGGGGTTTGTGCGGAAACCGCCAAACGCGAAAGGAGTGAGGCCAGGTCCGCAGCTTAAGTAAAGTTCGCCTGGAAACGGAGACGGAGACGGACTTGCAATGATCACCGGGTAGATGCCGACAATCTCTGTTTCTGGGATCGCTGCCCAAGAGGGCAAATCAAAACCGCTCCATATCGCCCAAGCCGAGTCGGTGCCGGCTATCCCGCTGCCAGCTTGTTCTTGAATGGTGAGTTCAGCGGAGCTGGTGGACGTGAACGAGGCCGACGCACTTCCGCTTGATCCGACCGAAACCGAGGCCGGGAGAGCCCACGCCAATCCCTGGCCGGCGGGAACAGGAAAAGGTGGCGATGGGACCATCAAGCCATTCGCCAGAGCCGCGAGGATCACCGAAGGCGCGGCGACTGGGCGGTCAGACCAAAGATGAATATCGCCAGCCAGCGTCTGCACTTCCAGCAGATTCACCGGAGCGATGCCGGTACGCGCGCCACCGGTGGCCAGCAGCGGGAGAGGATACGAAATCATCGCATCACCTCCAAGGCGTACCAGCTCACTCCCGTGGTGCAAGAGCCGACGACGTTGCAGGTCGAGTTCGTTCCCCCAAAGGTCATCGCTGTGCCACCGGTGATGGTGGCCGTGATGCCCCATGCCGCATTCGTCACGTTCAGATAGGTTGCGAGATTGGCGAGGGTGTCCGTGGTCCCGGCCGCGCCGAGCGAGACCGCGTGAGTTGCGCCGGTTGCATCCGTGATCGTCAGGCTTCCACCCAGCAAGCCACCGCCCAGCGAAAGCGTGCCGTCAATGCCGGGCGTGGTGTCGGTGAGATTCGAACCGACGATATTCGCCAGCAGCGGTTCCGCGAAGGTCATCGCGGTGCCGCCGGTCACCGTGGCCGTGATGCCGTAGCCGCTGGCATTGATCGTTGCGGCCAGATTCGCCAGAGTGTCGGTGGTGCCCGAAGTTCCCAGGGTCAGGTTGCTGATGGCGCCCACAGCATTAGTGATGGCCAGAGAGCCGCCCAGAATATCACTGGCAGTGCCAACCGAAAGGGTGCCCGCGAGGGACGCTAGAACCGGGGGTGTCCCGAACACATTCCCCGGAGTCGTCTTTTCGGTCAGACTCGAACCGACGATATTCGCCAGCAGCGCCTCCGTAAGGGTCATCGCGGTGCCACCAGTGACGGTGGCCGTGATGCCGTAGCCGCCGGCATTGAGCGTCGCGGCCAGGTTCGCCAGGGTGTCCGTGGTTCCCGCCGTCCCCAGGGTGAGGTTGGTGACAGCCCCAAGTGCGTTGGTAATGGCCAGAGTGCCACCGAGAATGTCTGAAGCCAGGGCTACCGAAAGAGTGCCGGCGAGGTCTTGCAGCACCGGAGCTGTATTGACAACGGGAAGAGGCAAAAAGCTGGCCCCGTCGCAGACCACTTTCACGCGGTGAATGTCGAGCGGCATACTGGGCTGCGCGTAGACTATCTGCGGCCCTTTTTCGGTGGCCGCATAGAGATTGAGCGTCTGGACGAACACATCATCGATATAGAGGTCCGCGCTGCCGAACTCGGGGCCTTGCAACATGTAGAGCCGGAATCCGTAGCCGCGATATTCGTAGCAGGCCCAATCGCCCACGATGCCAGTGTCGTCCATGGTGGTGTAGGCCGTGCCCACCGTGCTCAGGCTCACATGCTCGGTACCTTGCGCGCCGGCGACGGCCGCGCGCACCGTCTGGGCCCAGATCCCGCTGGTCGCCAGCTTCTGGTCGCTGAAATCGTTGGTGATGAAGAACGCGATCGCGTCATGCGCCCAGTCGCTGGGATACTCGAGCATCGCCTGCTGCGGGATCTCCTCGAAGGTGACGTTCTGCACATCCCACATGCCGTTGCCGGTCTCGACCGGGATCACTTCCGTGGTGAACCGGCCCACATACTGCCGGCCGCCTCCATCCCAATCGATGATGGTGAAGAATCCGTCTTCGTACTGTTCTCCGTACCACTTGAGCCGCTGCACGCAGGCCCAGGTGCGCGCCAGCCAACTGAAATTGAAGCTGTGGCCGGTATTCTGCGTTTCCCGCGTCCAGGGCGTACCGCCCACGGCTTTTTTGTTCAGCTTGGTGCTGGTGCGCTTGCGGGTGAAGCCGTAGTTGGGGGTCATCGAGTCCTCGATGTCCTCTTCCCACACGGTCGTAGGGTTCAGGATGTCGGATGCTGGCATTAGAGGCCGCCTCCCGAATTCTCCGCGTAGCTGTCATTCACCGCCGAGCGGATATTGTGCTTGTACTTGTCCAGAAATCCGGCGACGCCCTTCGAATCGATGGCGTGGACATGCAGGTGCACATCGCCCATCGCCGCGGCCTGGACCGGCATTTTGCCCCCACCCTCGATAGCCCGCGTGATGCGCTCGTTTTGGTCGGAGGGGAAGATGCGCTCGCCAACATGGTTCAGATTCCAACCGGTCTGCGGGACGTAATCGGTGCCGACATCGTAGGACGCGGCCGACGTGGTGTACATGCTGCGCCCGGCGCGCTGCTCGGCGGTGAGCTTGCCTTCGGCCTCGATGATCTCCGGCTTGATGGTGTCGGAGTAATAGTGGCCAGCGGCGGGGCCCAGCTTGCTGCAGGTCTTCTGCGCTTCGGTTTGCAGGCTCTGCGCGTCGGAGTAGGCGCTCAAATAATCCATGCTGCCCTGCTGATAAGAGTCGCGATCGTTGGCCAGGCGCGGGCGCACGGTATTCAGATCGTAGGCCCGAGCTTTTGCGCGGCCGCCGATGCCGATCGCGCCGATAATCGCGCCGGCCGCCGCGCCCACGGCCATGCCGATGGGTCCGAAAGCTGCGCCAATCTCCGCTCCGGCCGCCGCGCCTTTCAGCGCTCCGCCCGCGCCTCCATCGCCTTCAATGGCCCCGTACATTCCCACCGCGCCCTGTCCGACGCTCATGGCTCCCTGGACCGTCGAATCGTTGCCTTGCGCCAGTTTTACCGACCCCGGCACAGAGCTCACGTCGCTGGAAACGCCGTTGGCAAAAGACACATTCGGAGTGATGGAGTTGGAAGAGCCATCGCCTGACACTGAGCCGGTGCCAGAGTTTTTATCCGCATCGGATGCCGCGCCGGTGCCAAGGTTTTTATCCGCATCGGAAGCGCCGGAGCCAAGGTTTTTATCCGCACCGGAGACCGCGCCAGTTCCCGCATCCACACTGTTTTTCGGATGCCGGCTGAAGTCGGCCTTGAGCTCCTGGCCGAAGCGTTTCGGATGGAAAAACGGAGAGTTGGCCGTTCCAGCCGTCATCCAACTGGATTTCAGTTGCTTGGTCAGGCCGATGCCTTCATTCACCTCTCCGAGGGCCGTGCCAACCGGGGTGCCCTTGATCGGAGCACTCCCGCTTCCCGCGGCGAAGTTGGCCATCCCTTCCGCGCCGCCGCCCCGGCCCGCACCACCGGCGGCGATAGCGGCGGGAGTCGAACCATAGCCAACGCCCGTTCCTATGCTGGAGCTGCCGGAAGCGGGCAGAGAAGCGCCGTATTCGGGGGCGCTGGAACTGGCCGAAATCGGGCCGGCCGCGATGGTGGAAGTTGAGCCAGGAGCAGAAGAATAGCTTCCTGACGCGGGCGACGAAACACCAGGCGCGGATCCTGCGCCGGGAGCTCCGGAGCCCATGCTCGCCGCGCCCGCACCCGTGGCCGGCCCTCCGGCGAAGGTGGCGCTGGCAATGTGGATGGTGGCCTGGCTGACCGCAATCGTCTTCTCAGCCCCTGAGCCGGGTGCATGCGCGCTGGCTGGAACGGCGCTGCCCGGCTCGCCCAGGCCCGGAGCCGCGCCCGGCTTGTGGCCGCCTACATGGAAGCCGAAGCCGCCGATGACGGAGTTGAGTGAATTCGCGGGAATGTCTTTCATCGCCGGGGCCGCGCCTTTCCCCTGGAAACGCTGCCAGAGCGACGCCGCCGCTTCGCCCGCGGCCTTGTCGCCCATCTCCGCCAGCGCTTTCAGCGGATGGTCCATGCTGCTGAACAGATGCGTGAACTCCCCAGCCATCTTCTGGCGCGCCTCGGTGGCGGCCTGGATCATCTGCGCATTGGCTTCCAGCTGGGCTGCCACCACGCGCCGATTGTAATCGTCCTGCGAGAGTCCTTCGTTGACCTGCTCCTCTTTGTACTTTTGCAGGCGCTCTTCGAGCTCGGTCTTGATCGCCTGCGTCTTCTGCTTTTCCGCGTCGAAGAACTTGATGCGGGCCTGGGCCTCAATCTGCTCGGTCTCCTGCTCGTTCTTGCGCGCCAGCTCCGTCGCCTGGCCGGATTCTCCGGAGGCGATCATCCCCTGGCCGGCGTGCAACTGCGAAACTCCCTGCTGGTACTGAGCCTCTCCCCCGGGCGTGGAGCGGTCCATGTGCCCGTAGACTTCATCGAATTTCTTTTGCAGCCCGTCGAGTTCTTTCGCGGCCTCCGCGTGGATCCGCGCAAAGCCCTGCACCTGGTGCGCAGCGCTGGAATCGGCCAGCGCATTGATCTCCTGGGTGAAGGTCCGCTGCTCTTCGGCGATCTGCTGATTCGTCTCCTGGTTGGCGAAGGCGATGCGCTTGGCGCGCTCGGCCGGATCGAGGCCCACTTTATCCGCGTCAGTGTTAATATCCGCAACGCGATTTGCACCTTCCGCCTGGGTCTTCTGGATGCCGGTCATCCCGGCCATCGCGGCTGTGCGGCCCAGCTTCTCGGTTTCATCCTGCTCCGCCCGGAGCCGGTTCATCTCTTCTGCATGGAATTTTGCATGAATGGCGTTGCGGGCCGCCACTGAATCCATATCCTTGAACTTCAAATCTTGGATCGCAGCCGCTTCCTGCGCGTGATAAAGCGCGCTGCCGTGCAGTCCGGCTTCCAGAGCCTGCTCACGCATATGCGCCAGATCCTGGCTTTGCGACCTTCCGATTTCGAATTGCTGCGCTTGGTACTCGGCCGCAGAGTGTGCTTTTGCGTCGGCGTTTTCAGCGTTTCCTGTGTCGGAAGAGACGACAACGGCCTCTCTATATCCCTTGTCGCCTGGCTTCAGATTTCCGTACCAGCGCGTGTTATCTATTCCCCGATTCGCGACCTCGGCTAGAGCCTGAGCCCTCTGTTTTGCAAATCGTTGATCCTCATCCGCCTTTTTGTTTTCCGCATCCTGCGCCACGCGGGCTTTGGCTATGCCCGTCACCTTCGCTTCGCTGATCAGTTTACTGTCTTCAATTTGCTGAAGGGTCCTCTTATGGGTATTCTCTATATTTTTCAACGAATCGGTGTCCTGAATTCCCTGCTGATAGTTTTGAGCCTTCGCTCCAGCGACACCGTAACCGTATTTGTAGGGGACAGCTCCGAATGTGGCAATAGAGGTAACACTCGATTTGAGCATAGATCCAAATTCGCCCCAGCTCGTACCCTCCCATTTGGTCGCGATTCCTTTTTGTCTATTGAGCTGATCGAGCTGCTGGTTTGCTTCCCGGAGGTCAGCGTTCAGTTGGTCGAGGCCAGCATCTTCATAGAATTTCTTTGAAGCTGCCTCTCCGGCTTCATCGTTGAACCTCTGAAGCGCTCCGTCTACATCGAGGAATTTCTCGTAGAGTTTTTTGGCCCCCTCAAACAGGGCTGTAAACACCATCGCGCCGATCTGGATTGTACCCAGCCCGATCATCGCGCCGCCCAGTACCGACAATGCAGATTTGGCAATGGTGCTCTGCGCGATCAGCGACTGCATGGCGCGCGGGATGCGGATGCCGAACTCCTCGCTGAGCAGGCGCGTCTTCTCCCGCGCCGAGAGTGCGCCTGCGCCAGCCTCCTCCATGCCGCGCCGCATCTGCTGGCCAGAGGTGGTTCCGGCCGCGCCCAGCTTCGAGATGTTCTGCTCGACGCCCGCGATCACCGCGCCGGAGTTGGCGTCGGTGACATTGACGACGATCTGGACGGCGCTGGTCTCTACAGCCATGGGTCAGCCTTTTTTCTGCTGGAATTTCGCGCCGCAGCCGGGGCATTCGCGGCCAAAGCGATTCTGCTGGCGCATTCCGCACGCGCTGCAAGCCGGATGACGGCTCTCAAAAGCTGCACGCCCACGATGCACCGCCAGCAGGCCCTCCACCTCGACGGCGGCCAGGCTCCCCGTCGAGATAGGGATTCCCGCCCGCAGGAGCGCATCCAGGTGAAGAAGGTACTCGCCAAAGCGGTAGTAGCCCCAGGCGAGGGTACGAAGGGGGATTTGGCGCTCCATCCGCGCGAGCGTCTCGGGGCTGGCCCCGGACGCCTCGCGGTGGATGCGGCTGCGCACGAAATCCGCCTCGAAGATCTCTTCGACGGCCATGCGCAGCCCTTCTGTGTCGCGCCAGACATCAATCATCGCCCTCGTCAACCATGGCGGCGGCGGGCGCGAAGAGCTGATCGACGGCCGCTACCTTGTGGTAGGTGTCCATGTACTCGACAATGGCCTCGCGGTCCGGCGTCTCGCCGTCCACCGTGTAGCCATCCACGCTGACAATCAGTTCGTCGTAGAGATCGGCCAGCGTGGCCTGCGCGCCCAGCCATTGCGTCTTCCCGTTGCGCGAGCCGCCAATCACCCGCGAGCGGCTGCTATCGCGCGAGAAATGCCGTTGCTGATCAGCCGTGGGAACCGTGAAGTTGTGGCGCAGGCCTTTGAACTTGCGCATCGCGCCATCGTCGCCGGCACTCCAAACCGCGTCGATGTAGACCGACTCCTGGCCCAGGGCGATCGGCACATCGTCGGAGGGATCGCTGGCCGAGACCGAGATGATGGCGTTGGCTACGCCCAGCCGGTGCGAGAGCGGCAGCAGGGCTTTCCAGCCTTCGACCTGGTCGATGCTGGTTTTGCCATCCGGGAGTGCGTAGCCGGTGGCGCCGATCAGGCATTCCTCCACCAGGGCCAGCCGCGCGGCGCTGGAGTCGAAGCTGTCCACGCGCTTGCCGTTCTGATTTTCGCTGGTGGAGAGGATGCCTTCGAAGTAGCGCAGCCACTGCTTTTTGAGAATGCGGGCGAGGGTGAGCGAGTATTGCTTGCCGCGATCTTCGATCACGATGATGCGGGGTTTCTTCAATTCGATTGCGGGCATGGTTCCTTCTTTCGCTGGGATTTGATAGGGATTTTGCCGAACGAGAGGGTTGAAGGAACCCTTTGGATCTTGAAGCTCCGCGCAGCCCATGCGGAGCTTCTGGCCGCGCCGGAGTCGTGGCGCGGATGTTGCAGAGTGGTGCAGGGTGGTGCACAGCGGTGCAGCGTGGTGCAAAAAAGAGGGCGCGGCCCACAGTTGACGCGCCCCGGAGCAAAGTTGATTAAGAAGACGGGGGCGCCAGGTACGATGCCACGGCGTTGGTGACCCCCAGGGTGATGGGAGGCACACCGGCCGCCTGGTAGTTGGTGGTTTCGTCGTTCTCCACCTGCCAGACCGTCATGTCGCCATCGAAGCCCAGCTTGGTGGTCTTCAGGTGCATCTGGGGGATGGAGATGTTGAGCTGCGCGGCCGCGCCGGAGTTGACGGTCAGGTTGTAATCGCTGGCCGTGTCGTTGGCGAAGAGCGTGTAGATGTCATCCGTGTCCTTGGCGGCGAAGGTCGTCGAGAGGGAGAACTTGGGGTTGCCCTTGCGGACGAAGATGCCATAGAGGCCGCCACCGGGAGCGCGATGCACCTGGAGCTGATTCTCCAGCTTGAGCGTGGTGCTCATGTGGCGGCCGATGAAGCTGGCAGGAGAGCCGACCGGGCCGAAGTTCAGCGCGGCATCCGAGCCCAGCAGGTACGTTTCCGTAGGCGCAACCGGAAGCGCCGTCAGCATCGAACCCAGAATCTGGATGCCCGTGCCCATCAGGTTCGCCTCGGCCATGATGGCGCCGAGCTCGCTGATGGTCAGCGTGATGTCGTTGAGGCACATATCCGGGCACTTGTAATGCACGTCCTCGGTGTCTTCGAGGTAGATCGTCGTGGGCACCGCGGTGCGGGTGCTCTCGTCGAAGGTGAAAGAGTGCGCATAGGGAGACGCCACGCCGGTCACCGTGTCCTGGCCCATCAGGAAGGCCAGCAGCCAGCCGGCCAGCCAGGGCGAAAGCTCAGCCTTGAGGCCGGTGAAGCCGGTGTCGTAGCTGGTGATCTGGCCGTTGGTGGCGAAAGCTGTCCCTTTGCCGGCATACGCGATGTCGGAGCGGCGGGTAATCTTCCGTTCCAGAACCGCCGCGCCGTCGAAACGCTGGCGCTGGGTGAGCGCCGCGTCCGCCAGCGCGGTATTCCAGGCCGCCTGGCTGTTGACGCTGAGCATCAGGTTTCGGGCGGTTTTCCACTGCGAAAGAAAATTGAACGGTCCCGACATTACTTCACCTCGTGCGTAGTTTCAGAAGCGGTTGGAGCGTCCGTGTGGCTGGCGGGCGCGGAGATGACGTGGGTGACCGGCGCGGCCGCTGCCGGAGTGGCCGGCGTGGCTGTAACGGGCGCGGCCGGTGCAATCTCGAAGACGGGCTGGCCCAGGTGCAGCTTGAGCGAGAGCACGCGCCGCCATTCGCTGGTAAGCACGCGCACCGGAGTCGAGCCCGTGAAGACGTAGCTGAAATGCCCGTTGGCAATGCGCACTGTCGCGCCCTGGCCAGCGTAGTTGAGGCCCGCGGCACTCAATTGCACCTGGACGAAATCGGAAGCTGCTGTGGTCATGATCCAAACCTCGCATTGGGGCCGTCGAATTGAGCGATGCCGTTGACCAGCACCGTGATGGCAAAGAGCTGGTCGACCGGCCCATCCTCGGTGATGACCGGCGAAACGCCTTTGAGAGTGAGCGGCAACGTACTGGAGCCGTCGGCCAGCGCCAGTCGCGCGCCGGCCAGCTGATTGAGCGTGGTCTCGACCAGCACCAGCGTCTTCAACCGCTCGTCGGCCTTCGAGCGCAGGCTCGACTCAAAGCACATCACCTCGAAAGGCAGACCGGCTTCGTAGGTGAGCCGCTGATTGTCGCGCAGATTGTTGAACTCCGCGCCGCCGAAGCGCACCCGGATGGACGGCGGCTTGAGCGCCAGCTGGCCCTGCGCGTTGAAATCCTTGTCGCCGATCGAGTCGATGTCCACCAGCACCGGAGCAGCCACGGTGCCGTAGGCCGCCGGCATCACGCTCTTGAGCAGCGCAATCAGCGCTTTCTCGACGTAAGAAATCTGGAACTGCGAGGGAGAGCCGCTCATTCCGCGCCTCCCAAGCCAGCCGCTGCCACGGCCTGGCGAATGAAGCGGTTGACCAGGCTCTGGATGCGGCCAGGATCTTCAGGCCGGAAGACCAGGTAGGGCCGCGCCGGAATGTTCTGGTGACGCGTGTGCCCGGCGACGTGGACGCGCATCTGATTGCGAGGACCGGCAATCGCGCGATTCACGATCTGGCGGCGTCCTCGCGCGTTGATGATGTTCTGGCGTCCAGTGCCCAGGCTGGCCGAAAGGCGGTCGTAGCTGTGTTCCTTGACGTTGGCCGTCGCATCCTGCATCGCCTGGGTGCGCGGGCCGACGCCAATGGAGCCGCGATCGCGCGAGCCAAACTGGTGGACGGCCGCGTACTTCAGATTGGTCCCGATCACCACGCTGCCCGGCTCGGCCTGGAAGCCGATGGAGTTGAGTAGATTGCCTTTGCCGATCAGCAGCTTGTGGCCCGCGCCGTACCGCTTGGGGTCGCTTCGGATGGTCGATGGCGCCAGCGGCATCCAGGAGCCGGCCGGAGAACCCCGCTCGCGGAAGGTGCGCCGCACGCTCAACAGCATGGACGCGCCAATATCGTTCATCAGCTCGCCATTCTGGGCCAGCGAGAGGCGGAACTTGCCCAGCGCGATCTTCACATTGGCATCGTCGATCTGGATGACTTCCGCGCCCATTAAACGTACCCCTCGATGTGGCGATCGCTGTAACGCAAATGCCCGTCCTTGTTCGAGATCGTCGGTCCGCCCAGCGAAACCTGCGGCTGGAGAGAGGTGGACGGCTGGTCGAGCGAGGCCTTGGCGGCCGCGATGTCCTTCAGAAACGAGATGGCCTGGTCGAAGCGCTGCTGCGCCGTCTCGCCGATGGTGGTCTCGCGCCGCCGGCTGAAGAGCAGGTAAACGGCGATGTCGAGCGTCAGCGCCTTCACGTCATCCGATTGCTGCAGTGGGGTGACGTAACGCTGGCGGCAGTAGCTTTCCACGCGGCCCGACGCCTCTTCGAGCGCCGCCGTGACAATCGCGGCATTGATCGTGCCGGTATTGTCATCGTCAGTGAGCTCGGTCAGGTCCTTCGTCGTCAGGCGAAGAGGGACCAGGTCGGCTTGGGTCGCGTAGGCCATGGTTATTCGCCATCCACCGCGGGTTCAATCAATCCGCGCTTGAGCAGTCCCGCGGCGCTGTGCTCGGAAAAAGGAGCTTTGGATCCGCGGATGTAAATGCAGTGATCGAAAATGAAGCCCGCGAGGATGCGATAGCTGGCAGTCCCGGCCGGAGAGTCTTCTTCAATTGCTTTTTTCTTGGATGCCATGATCCAACTCCGAATAGAGGTTGGGAGCGGGCGCGCCTGGTTGGACGCACCCGCTGGGGTTTACGGTGCTACTCAGCCCTCGATGTCGCCGGGGATCGTGCCCATGACAGGAGCGACGCTCAGCGCGTTGAGCAGGGGAATGCCCGTCTCCGAGGCCGTCGCGCGGATATCGTAGTACCAATCCACCGACTGCCAGTACTTCTTTTCGGACAGGTGAGGCTCGATCCATTCCAGAACGCCGTAGCCGTCCACGGTCGAGGGAGGCGCGGCAATGGTGGCGCCGTTCCCGTCCGTTCCGCCGGTCCAGACGAAGGTCTTGGCGCAGGAAACATCGTCCTGAGTGGGCGCGGCCTGCGCGTAGCCCAGGAAGGCGTTGCTGCCCCAGACCCAGGAAGCCGCATTCTGCCGGTTGAGCAGGATGGCGCTGCCCTGGATGCACTTGACGCGGAAAACCTGCGAGAGCTGATCGAGAGAGATCGAGCCAGGGCTGGTGTACTTGAAGCGATTGATGATGTCCGGATGATTCTGCAAGGCGACCACCACCGGATCGCTCAGGAGCAGGCCCATGTCGGCATCCTGCACGCCCGCCTGGCGAAGGATGGCCTTGGCCGCCTCGATCTGCACGATGGGGTGAGAGCCGTCCGTCCCGGCGCCAGGCACAGCGGGATACTTGTCCCACTGGTTATTGGTTCCGGCGCTGAGATCGATGAAGTTGGGAAAGTTCAACTCGCTCAACAGCAGCTTGGAGATCGCCACTTCGCGGTCGAGGTTGATCTGCGAGATGATCTGCTTGGTGAGCTGCTTGCGCGTCGAGAAGCCCAGGCCCAGGCCGTAGCTCTCGCTTTCGAAGGGGACGTCGCCTTCCAGCGCGTGAGAGGTCGCCATGTACGGCGCCGTCGAATAGCTGCGGCGCACAGACTGCGGCCTGCCGCCGGGGGCGCGCAACGTGCTGCCCGGCAGTTTGAAATCGTCGCGATTCCAGACGACATACTGAAATGCCTGCCTGACCACGGGCACGCGCGGAGCAAAGATGTCGCCCACCAACGCATTGTTGCGGAACTCCTTGGCGAAGTTCGCCAACGCCACATTCAGAGCCCCGGCCGGCATGGTTCCAACGTAACCGCCCATTTACTTCCTCCAGCCGCGCTTGCGGCAGTTCGTGCTTGAATTGCGCCGCCGGGCGCTCGACCATCAGCCGAGCGCCCGGCGGGAAAGGTTAAACCTCGCTGACCGCCGCGCCGCCCACCAGGCTGCGCACCACCCAGATGCCGCCTACCGCCTCCAGTTCCACGCAGTCGCCGATCGCCGCAAAGGTCACGGTGTCACCGGCTCCATTGATGGAATTTGCCACCTTGACGCCGCCAGCGGTTTTCACCGAGATGGTATGCGCGTGGGCCGTCTCGGCGACGATGAAGAGCCGGGTGCCGTCCTGCGCGTTCGCCGCGGCGGGCGGAAGCAGGGTCATGGCCAGCGCTGCAGCGCTGCCGATGCCATAGGTGCCACCCACAACGGGGATTGCTCCGGCGCCGGTGAGATGCGTGACGGCATCGCTGGCGGGAAGCGCGAAAGCGCCCAGCCCGACGACGAAGACGCAGATGTAATCCCCGGCCGTCGAAGTCCCTTCGAGGGCGACGGCTATGACCGGCTGACCGGCGGTAGCGGGCACAAGCTGCCCGGCGGCGTTGTTGGTCAAGGGCTGCAAAGCTGTGACCGCTCCGCCTACCTGAGCCACCGTCTGGCCGAATTCGATTACGCTGATAGCCTCGGTAGTGGCGACCGCGTCTTCCGCGATGAGGCCCACGCAGGCGCTGGCCGGCGTGGTATTCAGCAAAGCGTGATAGGGATCGGTCCCATAGGTCACGGCCAGGCCGCGCGCGTAGCCCGAAGAGCCGGAGGGGATGAGGCTTTCCTCGATGTTTACGCCCTTCGGACCCTTGCTTTCAGTGTTGATGTTCGCCATGTGCCCTCCTCGGGGCTGTCAAAGTCTGAGGTTTGGTGCGCACCGGCCGCGGTACTTCGCTGGTCCGGCGCGCCCACTCGTTAAAATGCAGTAACGCGATTACGCTTAGATCGAGCCAGCGGTGGTTCTGCCGGCAACGGCCAGCTCCGGCTGCTCCGCCGCGACTTCGTCCAGCGCCTCGCTGAAGGTGATCTTCTTTTCCTTCTGCCGAACGCGGGCCGCATCGGTCAGCGGATCGCCGCTGCTGTTGCCGCCGCGAGCATGAGCCGCGGCTTCAAAGACGCGCCCCGACGGGACGATCTTCGGCAAGCCTTCCAGGAAGAGCACCAGGGTTTCCAGCGGCGTGACGCTCTTTTTCGCGTCGCCCTCGCCAAACTCCACGGTCGCGGTGGACTTGGCCAGCTCGTCGAAGACCAGGCCGAGGCCCATCTTGTCGAAGGCCGGGAGCCACTTGCCCGCCGTCTTGAGCCGGGCGGCCGCTTCCACAGCGCGCTGCTTCACTTCGCCGCCGGCGATGAGCTTCTCGCGTTCGGTAAACTTCGCGGTCTGCGTGGCCAGCTCCGATTGCAAAGCGATAACCTTCGCGTCGAAGGCCTTTGCCGCGTTGGCCAGGGCTTCTCCGGTGATACTCTTCAGATCGTCCTCGCTGAAGGTCTTCGGCTGAACGTTCGAGCCGAAAGCCTCCGCAAAGAAGGCTTTGATCTGCTCGGCTACGGTTTTCGTTTCTCCTGCCACTGGTTCATCCTCCCCGAAGTCCACCTCAATGAACTCCAGCCCGTGATCGTCGAATGCGACGTCCTGCAAACCCTTCACCTCGGGCGGCGCCGCGCCCAGATAGGCGACGTGGCGCAGACTGGTGATCTGGCCGGATGCGTCCTGGTAGAACGCGGCCGACCGCTTCTTGTAGCGCCCCGCCTTGCGCGCCTCATGGAATTGCGGGTCAACTTGTTTTTCTTTGGCCAGCAGCGTATCGCCGTCCACCGCCAGGCGCTCGATCCAGCCGAAGGCCGGTTTGTCGTTGCTGGGATGGCCGATGGTGACTGGGGCCTCGTGATAAGTGGGATCGTAGTTGCGCACCACGCGATCGAGATCGGCGCGGGTAATCAGCCCCTTGCCCTTGTCGCGGTAATCGCCCGCGCGGAAGACTTCAATCCACGGCGAAGCGGCCTCGGCGAAGGTCTGAGGGAGGTGATTCTTCACAAAATCCGTAGTGTCGAGATTCTCTTCTTTGGCCTTGGCCGCGATCTTGCGCGCTGTCGGCCCTTTGGCGCTCGATGGCAGATCGGTGTGGGCGAACATGTCCAGCGCGGAATTGACGTGCTGGTGCGTGTCCAGCGGCAGATGCCAGGACTCGATATTCTTGGGGTCTCCCACGTAGGCAAATTGATCCGCCGTCAGCGGCTTGCCGTCTACTGTCTTCGTGAGTGCATTGGCCATGCACCCAACTTACAAGGAGACTAAGCCACTCGGAGAGAGAGAAGAAACAGCCGCGATAACTGCGATACTTACTAAGATGTAAGTGTGTGGAAGCCGGGCTGAGGCACTCCAAGACGGGCCAGAAGCGGCAGCCGTTCCAGTCCGCCTTCATCGCTTCCTGGTGGCGCGTCCTCAGGCAATACCGGAATCACGGCACACCGGCAATTGTAACCGCTGGGGGGATAAATCTTCATCCACACCGGATCGATAGCTCGCGCGCAGAAGCCATCCAGCGCCGCGTGCGCCGGCCGGACGCGCAGGTCGCCAGCCGTCCAGTACTGCCAGAAGGGCAGGGCATCCATCAGGCCGGGCTCGCGCATCTGCTCCAGGCGCCCAGCCGAATAGGCTTTCCCCACGTTGGTCTGGAAAACGGTATCCAGCTCGAAGGCCGCCAGCTGCTGCACCCCGGCTTCAGAGGTCAATTCATCTACGGAGCTTCGGAAATCGGCCGGGGTGCCACCCTTGGCCAGCGTGTCGGAGAGCACGTCGCGGATCTTCGCGATCAACCGCTGGTCGCTGACACCCGCCACCGTGAAAGCATCTTGCCGGTACTGCCGGGTGAGCCCGTCGAAGACATCCCGCGTCACCGGCGTCAGATTGCGCAAATAGCTGATAGCGCCTTCGGCCGGCACATCGAAGCTGAATCCCGCGTTGAAGGTATCGCCCTGGGCGTCGTCCTCCGCGAAGCGCACCAGCCGCGAGCTGGTGGCCAGGCGCACCGGGCGCCGCGCCTTTTTCAGGCCCACTCCGACGATGTGCAGCCGTCCCATCAGGTTGGCTGCGGCCAGATGATTCGCCAGCAGATCGCCCAGGCGCGTCTGCACCGCGTGATCGCGCGGCGTCGAATGGAAGCGGACAGCCACTCTACTGGCCACCGTCCGGCCTGGTTACCGCCGCGATCTCCCGCACACGCTCTTTGAAGAGGCCTTCCGCCTCCGTTTGCAACTGCCCAAAGAGCTTGTCGTACTGCGCCATCTCCGCGCGCATGGCGGTCTCGACCTGTGGTTCGGAGAAGGTCGTGGTGGAGCGATCCGTAAGGGCGACGGAAGGCGCGGTCGCGTTGGGCACCATCTCCTGATCTTCCGTCTCGCCCGGAGTCAACGGCCGGTCATAGCGATCTGAAACGTAGCCAACCGTGAATTTCTTGCCCATGCGCTGCAAGCCGGAGTCAATCGTCAGCGCGAGTTGGAGATCCTCAGCCTCTTCCAGGTCAAATCCCCAGAACGGCATCGGCGCCTGAGGCCCGTAGTTCCAGAGCACAAGGGGCTTCACGAGCTGCTGGTTGATGACGGACTGCAAGCTGCGGCAGAGCTCGACGGAGCGTTTGTCCAGCGTATCGGCGTGGGTCTGGCCCTGGGCTCTTGATCCGCCGCCGCCTTCATTCCCGAAGCTTGTCAGCGTCTCGCCCATGGTTCTCCTGGCGATGGAGTACTGCATCGCCTGGTAGAAGTGCTCGTAGACCTCCGGATTCTGACTGCGCGCGATCTTGAGAAGCTCCTGGTCGTACTCGAAGCCTTTGGGCACCGCGACGGCCACGTTGTCGATGATGGCCTGGGCGATGTTCACCGCCTGCTGGCGCTCGGAGGCATTGTCCGGGTCGTTGTAGTGCACTACGGCCGTGCCTGGCCCCTTCTCGGCGTACTGCATCCAAAGGCGCTGGATGTTGCGCTTGAACCAGCTCGGCCAGAAGACAGCCTTGAGCAGCGGCCGTCCCATCCGGTTGCGGCTGCGCTTGCGATAGCTGAAGATCAAGAACTTCTGCTCGGGAACAAGCTGGCCTGTCGAGGCCCAGGGATTGTCGAGCAGTTGCAGCGGCCCGACTTGCGGATAGAAGCGGTCGCCAAAGAGGAAAAGCTCCTGGGGGCAATCGCTGATGTCCACGAGCGATGCCTGCCCCATCGAGGTATCGAAGATCATCTCCTGCACGCTGAAGCCGTAGCCGGGCGCGTCGAGCACGCAATCCAGCACCGCGTGGAAGTCCAGCTTGCCCAGCTCCCCCTCGACGAACTCCTTCACTTCCTGGGCCAGAGGCGATTCATCGCGCGGCGCGGGGTAAACGCTGCGGTCGCGCTCCAGCACCGAGAGCTTGAGCGTGTCCAGGCAATTGGCCACATCCTCGTCCTTGTCCTCCAGCTCGCGGTAGTAGGCCATCGTCTCCGGCTGGTTGTACATCATCGCCGCCCAGATCGCCGTGGGATTGCGCGTGCCGCCAAAGGCCAGAGTGTTGCGGTAGAGCGAGATCTGCGCGAGGTAGGAGCTGGACGCCGGAATCATCTCGCCCTTGGGCGGCAGCGGCGGAACGGCGGGAATCTTTTCGTCGGCCATCAGAGGTACCCCTTCATTTGCGAATAAGACGTGGGCGTGTCCGGAGTCTGAACCCCGGAGAGCAGGCATGCGCCGCCGTCTCCAGCCAGGTCCGCCAGCGCCTTGGCCCAGAAAGCATCAGCATGGGCAAAGAGCTTCTTCTTCACGCCGCCAGCCACGGCCGTGTCCACCTCGATGCGCGGCGCGTCGAAGGTGACGCCGCTGGGCGTCGCCTGGCGCTTGATGGCCTGGAGTTCGGCGCGAATCTGCAGATCGTAGGGAAGGCGGCTGCGCTGCTGCTCCAGGCGCTTCTTGATGCGGATGGCCAGGTCGGTCTTCATCTTCACGCCATCATCGTTCGAACCGCCGAAGCTGACGCCCATCAACCGGCCCTCGTTCTCCAGATTCAGCAAGTCGAAGAGGCCCACGCCCATGCCCGTCTTGTCGATGGCACTCCGCGAAGTCATGCGCACAATCGGATTCAGCCTTTTGCACTGTTCGGGGAAGCTCATGGCGTGCAGCTTGATGACCGCGCGGGTCCAGGCCACGTCGCCAATCTTCTCGTCGAGCCAGAGGCAGGTGGCGTCGTGATCCCGGCCCACATCGATGCCGCTGTAGAGTGATCCGCGCGGGTGGAAGTCGGGAGGAAGATCGATCGTCGCCCCAGCATCTTCGCAGGCCGAGATCAGGTCCAGCGTCAGCCAGGCCCCGGTGGACTTGAGGAAGATACAGCAGAACTCCTGATTCCAGGTGTCGTCGTCGTTCAGGCCGCGGCGCATCTCCTCGATGTTGATCGGACAGCCCTCGGCCACGGCCAGGTGCACATCCACCCAATGGCCGCTCCAGCCGTCCACCTTCACCGGCAATTGCGATGGCGCCACGCCCAGGTCGAGCCCGAGCTGGCGGGCGATGTCGTGGAACTTGCCCTGTTCGCCGTTGGGCGTCGAGAGCACGCGCAGTTTGTGCCCCAGCGCCACCTGGCGGAAGACGGCCGCGAAGATCGCGTAGCTGTCTTCGTGATGCGCGAACTCGTCAAGAATGGCGTTGCCGGGGTAGCCGCGCGCCGTGCGCGGGTTGGCGGGCAGAGCGATGATGCGGCTGCCATTGGGGAAGGTGATGCGCTGCTGAATACCCTCGATGCGCCCGAAAACGTCGATGAAGTCTTCGTCGGCGTACATCCGGGCCGTGCCACCCATCAGCTCCAGGTTCTTCTGGCAGGTCTCAATGAACTCGGTAGACTGCGCCTTCGAGGCGCTGAGCACCGTCCAGGTGGCGTTGGCGTGTTCCAGGCAATCGAAGATCGCCTCCAGGCCGGTGGCGTAGCTGAAGCCGATGCGGGCCGATTTCACGGCGCACTTGAAGCGGGTGTGATCGTCCACCCAGCGCTGCTGGTAAGGGCGAAGCTGAATGACGGGAGGAAGTTTGATTTCAGGCATGAGGAGCCGCCGGATTCTCGACCGGCGGCAGCCCGAAGACCCTCTCACGCAGGCGGTTGATGTCGGCGACGGTCAGTTCGCCCTTTTGCAGCTTCTTGGCCGCGCCCTCGGTTTCGGCTTCCAGCTTCTGGCGTTGGAGAGTCTCGCGCTCTTCCAGCACGCGCAGCTTGCGCGCATCCACTTCCACGCGCTTGGCTTGCAGCTCCACTCTCTGCAAACGCGACATGGTGAGCGAAAGCAGGTTCAGGCC
This sequence comes from Acidobacteriaceae bacterium, assembly GCA_003161045.1. Taxonomy (GTDB): domain Bacteria; phylum Acidobacteriota; class Terriglobia; order Terriglobales; family Acidobacteriaceae; genus Telmatobacter. The sequence goes on along the minus strand of PMPH01000139.1, from coordinate 26,275 downwards.
CTCCAGGAACTTCGCCTGGTCGCCCGGCCCTACCTTCTGCATCAGCGTGAAGACCTGGTCGCGCATGGCGTTCATCACGGCCGCGTTGGACTCGGGCAGATCATTCCCGGCGAAAGCCCCGGCCCATTCGCGAGCCTTGGCGCTTTCCGCCAGCACTTGAGCTCGCACCTGGGCCACGCGCAGGTCAAACCAGCGCTGCAGTGTGGATTTGGCCAGGCGCAGATCCGGGAAGAGATCCAGGCTGCCGGTATCCACCAGCTCCCAGTCGATGAAGCCCCCTCCGTCTTTTTCCCATTCGGCGCTGTAAGGCCTGGCCGATTGCTCCGAAATCTCCACCCAGGTCCGTCCCCGGTCATAGAGCTGCTTGATCGCATCCTGCGCAGACTGCGGCAGGCGGTCGATCTTGAGCGGCTGCTTGGACTTCCGCGCTTCTCCGGTTTTGGGTCTGGGTTTGGTCATCGTCTCTCGGGCCTAGTTGAAAAGCACGTCGTCGTTGGAGCGGCCCGCGGTGACAAAGCGCAGCCCGGTGGCCGTGAGCGCGAGCTGGCTCAGCTCCACGCGGCCGGTGAATTCGTTGGTGGCCCGCTTGAAATCGAGGTAATCGAGCACCGCGAGATCCTGGAGCAGGGTGAGCACCTGGTCGCGGCCCAGCGTCTGCCCCATCTTCTGCAGCACGGCCCACACCTCGAAGTCATCCATCCGCGAAAGCTGGTTTTCGTGCCCCTCCCTCACCAGCTTCAGGATGATGCCTCTGCGCCGCCTCGCCTGAATCAGCCTACGATCCGCTTCCATCGCGTCTTCCTCCATCGGCGCTGCCCAGACTCATCCGGATAGCGTTTACTGACCTCGTCAAATCCTGCAAAGTCTCATCCTGCCGATCAAACCGCTCATACATGCCCGGAAATTCCTGCGCCGCGTAGATGGCCAGCCGCTCCACCTGCTCGGCCTGGCGGCTGCCGTGATCGGCCAGCCGGGTCAGCGCATCCGCCGTCCGCCCGCTCGCCTCGGCGCTCGAATGCACCCCGCTGGCCACCAGGCTGAAACTCTCCCGGACGGTCGCGGTCATGCCTTCCAGGAACTTGCCGACCACAAACAGGGCCACGATGGCGATCAGAAAGGCCGGCCCCCAGCCTTGCAGCAGCGCGAAAGCCCGGTCCGGCTGGCTGGTCATGATGTTGTAGGCCCCCAGAACGATAGCCGCCCCGCTGGCCCCGCCCATCACGATGCCTATATGCCGGAGCCAGCCAAACCGGAACCCCGCCTCGACTCCCACTTTCGGCACCGAAACCCCGCTCAAGTCCAATGTCGTCACTCTGCCCTCTCGCCTCAAGTCCTGAACGGGCCGACGTGGAAGAATAAAGCCCCTACACGCCCCCGATTCCGTTTCCAGGTACATCCGAGCCTTCCAGCCGTCCGCGACGCCCCAGAGGCCCTTAAAACGCATCTTCGCCTTTTCTCCGCCTTACGAGCCCAGAACCGCCCAGGCGAAACAGGGATTCCGGCCGCCCCGGCCTCCACAACTGGCCAGCCAGACAGCCAGGGCGAAGAACAGCGCCAGCCAGAGCCAGGGCAGAAGCTGCGATCTCCGAATTCTCCCCATCGTCAGACCCTCCATCAGCAAGCCCTGGACAGAAGGCAGCCGAGCGAGACGCCGACCTTGGTCCCGTCAAACATCGTTGCCCCCGCCTTCCTCCACCACGGCTTGGGAGTGAAGTACAGCTTGGTCAAATCGTCAGCCACCCGCTTGCCGTCGCCGGTCATGCCCTGCATATTTTCCGTGGTCCCGGCCAAAGCCAGGCTCAGCCGGTCCACGTTGTTAATGGTCCGGTGAATGCTTTGGTCCTTGAGCAGGGCGTCCAGGTCGTAACCACTGGCCGTGTAGGCTGCCAGCAGCGGTTGCGCGGCGGCGATGGCGCGTTCCCCTTCGCCCAGGGTGTCGGTGGCAGCGTTGAGCGTCTCTGTGGCTGCGTTGGCCGTTCTTGTGAGCGCGTCGGAAGTCTTTCCGAGCGAGTTGACTGTCCCCTGCAAGGCAATCTGTGTGTTGTGCAAGTCAGTAGAGACAGCGCCGTTTTTCTTTGCTGCTGCCTCAACCTGCCCCAAAGTGCCGCGCAGCGTATTCAGAGTGATGGAAGACTGAGCCAGCAGCCCGCAGTCTTTTGCGTTATCCACGGTAAGGAGCTGGCCTTTGATTGGCGTACAGGGCCGGTTAACGTTGGCCAGCGTGGCCGTCACGCCCAGAACCGTTTGCCTCGTAGTGACTTGGGTCTGGTGAGAATCCCAAGCGAAAAACGCAGCACTGCCGGCAACCGCCAAAAGGCAAACTGCCCCGGCGATACGCTCGGCGATTTGGGCTTTCACGTCCAGATTCATCATGGCCTCAAACTTCCATCGGCTTGAATTCGATAAGCCAGGCTCTGCCAGTCCTCATGCGTCTTCGCGGCTTCAATCAGCCGCCACAGAAAGCCCGTGTGGGGATCGACCGCACCATACTTTTCCCAGCTCTTCGCGAATGCCCGCTTGACTCGCTCTTCCTCGTCCATCTCGGCCTCAAAAAGCGGGCGGATGCCCCGTTAAAGCATCCGCCAGGGGGTGGGGAACTTTGCGTCCGCGGCAAACGGCTTGGTTGAGCCGTTTGCCGCATATTAGGCGGGGACGGGGCTCGTGCCGACGCTTGCCTTGCTCGTGCTGGCCGCCGGGGTGAAAGCGTTCAAAGCCGCCACCATCGAGTTGACAAAGGTGGTCACGCCGGCCGTGCTGGTGGTGATGCCGTCCTTGGCCAGCAGGGGAGTCAGGATCGGCTCGACCGTCGCGACCACCGAAGCCAGCTTGGCCACGCCGTTCGAGGCACCGGCGGCGGCGTTGACGCCCGCGGCCTGGGCCGTGGCGATGGCGGTGAGGGTTGCCTGGACAGCCGGCAGCAGCGACGGAGCGTAGGCTGCGATAAACGGCTCGGCGGCTTTGCCGGCGTCTTCCACCACAATCTCGGCGACGGGCTCGGCCTTGGCAAAGTCGTTCTTGATGTCGGTCCCGATCTTTTCCAGCCAGGTGATGACTTTGTTCGACATGGGTTTCTCCTCAATTCTCGGTTGATGGTTGAAAGGTGGGGGCCGGCGGCGCGACGACCTCAGGCGTCGAAGGGCGCGGCTGGCGCGTTCCCAGAAAGGCTTGCAGGCTGTTGTACAACCAGGCGTACCAGACGTTGTTTCCAAAACTCGACGGATGCGGCATATTGGCGACAACCGCCACCGCGAGGAGTCCGGCGATGGCCGTAAACTCCGAACTCCGGCTTTGGATGTAGGAGCCCAGGCTCATGTGGCGCTTCCCCGCCACAGATCAAATTCCGCCCCGCGCCGCGCCTTCAATGCAGCGATTTCACGCCCGGCGGCGTGGTCCCAGGTCAGCAGTTGACGCCCGGCCGCTTCATAGAGCCCAGAGTTCAAATCTTTCAGCAGGGTCGAAGACTCCAAACGTCCCGCGCCCAGGTTGAAGACAAAGTCCACCAGGGCGTCGAACTGGCCCTGCGTCAGCGGAACTTTCACCAGCCGCTCCACCGCTCCTTCTGCGTCGTCCACGTCGCAAGAAAGGATGTGCTCGGCCAGAGGTTCGGTGACTCCGTCCGGAAAGCTATTGGGATGCATCTGGCGATGGCCAAAACCGATGGTGGCCAGGCCATTCAAGTCCAGATAGGTTCTGCCCCGGAAGCCCTCCGACGTTTTGAGCAGCTCCATTCCGGCCTTGCTGAATTCCATTGCCCGGCTCCCTTGTTCGAATCCGGGCAGGGAGCGTGCGGGCTCCCCGGCCGGATTCTGCTCTGGCTGCACCGCACTGGTCTCCTTTCGGGGAACAACAGTGGGGGCCATCAGTGGACAGAATAGGGCGCTACTACGCAACGGAGGGAGATATCCGGAAGAGCTGATTTATAAGGGGAAGATGAGATACGGCACGGCGAAGAAGAGCGTTGCCGCACGGCATGGGAGTTATGCTCGAATCATTTTAAACAGGTAAGCGAACAATGCGCCAGCGAAATGGAAGACCGCCAGCGCGGCCGAGACTCCGAAGAAGACGGCCCAGAAGATGCCGCGAGTGGACAGCGGCGGCGGCGCGGTCGCCAGAGGAGCCGTTTGCGGCTGGCGCACACGAACCGGAGCGCGGCGCAGCTCGGCCGCCTGGCGGCAAAAAACATGCTCGTTCAGCCCAATGCCCACCGGCTTGTCGCAGATTTTACAGTTCGCCATGCGTTTGCTCGCACCAGACTCGACTCATGAGCCCAAAGATACGCCAGTGGTTACGCCTGCACAAACGGGCACGGCTAAAGTCCACGCCAGTCGTTGGCTAAAACCGTTTTTTTAGCTGCTCAGTTCGATCTTCATCTTTGGATCGCATCTGATTCTGATATTCGGAAGTAAAGATATGGATGCTACCCTGATCTACCTGGGTCCCAACAGATTCGCAAAGAAGAGATAATCTTCTACCGACCCACCTGGCTTTGTAATTCTTGTAGTGAACTCCAATTTTAGAAACAACATCTTCAACTGTCCTAGACCTGGGAGGTCCATATTTTTCCACAAGAGCAGCTGAAATTTGGTCAAAAGAATCCTGATGGAAAGCCACAAAGATTGAACCCACGTTGCCGTCCACCAACTCGACATTTATATCGAAAAAGTCGGGAACATTGTGTATCGCAAAAAAATAAGCGATGGATTCTGCGCATGGCTTTTGAAAATCGACCCATGACTGGGAGTATGGCGGACAAAGCGGAATGGATTCAGTGAGAGGAGAGCCCAGCTTAATTCCTAAAAACGAACTGGGCTCCCCTTTCCATGCAGGGATTTTCGTCGGATGCTGCGCAACCCCAATCGAGCCGAACAGAATGGAGCACAAGACCAACAATCTGCCACTTTTTGAAATTTGCATTTTGCCCTTTCTTTCCGTCCGGCTACTGCATCCGGCTCTCCGGCCTCGGCAGAGCCGCCGAGTCACCCATAGTACAACACACAAAGCCCACGAGACTATATTCTCCGCTCTTCTGCAGCTTTTTCCAGGGCTGATTCGGATGGAAGGGTAAGAGCATATCGACGCCATCTGTCTGCCGGCTGAGCCAGCGAATCTCGACGCCGTTTGAGGTTTGCACCGCGACGAGACTCCCCTTCAGTTGGTCAGGGTCCTTGCGGCTGATGTCCAGGACAACGATCATTTTGGCGACGCCTTCGCCCTGGACCCGCAACGCACGAATAATTCCGCCTTCCATGAACCACTCCTCGGGCAAGTGTAGATTCTTCTCAATATCGTTTGGAGACAGCCCCCCTAGTACATCCACCCTCGCGGCCTCTTTCACTAGTGGCACAATTCGCAACTTCTGGGAAAACACAGGTAATCCGGAAAGATCACTAGCCTCCAGGTCGAACCCCACCTGCTCGGCTGCCAGGTCGCGCCAGAATTGGCGCTCCGATTCCGGGGCCAGTTCTGAGAGTTTGAGGAGACTTTTGGCAGTTGGAGTTGCTGATTTCTCCCCTCTTTCCCATTTAGAGACAGAGACTTGGCTGATTCCGCATATTTTGGCAAGCTCCGCTTGCCTCATCCCTCTGGATTTCCGTAAATCCCGGATTTTCTGAGCGAGGTTCTCCCCACTGAAGATATTTAAGCCTGAAGGTATTATTTCCTTTGACATTTCATACCTGCGGTTATATTGTGATTCTGCGAGGGGAAACGCCGTTCCCTCTCGGTTCCGAGGATACACGATGGACATCAACACTTTCAGGACAAAACTCACCCGCGACATTCAAAGCCGAGTGGCCCGGCAGCTTGGGCTCAGCCGTTCCCACGTCTGCGAAGTCGCCAACGGGCACCGGCGCTCCCGCCGAGTCCAACTTGCACTGGAAAAGGAATACGCGAGAGTTGATCGCGAGGTCCGGGGCTTTGAAAGAAAAACCGAGCGTGCGGCATGAGCGATACTCCGACGCTCCTCGAACAGTTGAATGCAATCCAGACGATCATCGCCATGATCGTAAGCGAACAGCGCTATCTGATGCAGGAAAAACCTGCTGGTGTCGAGAAACAAACCCCTGTGGTGCCTGAAGCACCCCCCGTCGAAGTTCATTCCTGGATGGAATCGATCAGAGAATCGGCATCGCCGAAGGAGGTCGAGGCAGAAACTCCCCGCCGCGCAGGTGTTCCCATTCGCACAATCAATCCAGCTCTGGCACATCTGAATCGGAGCGATTTTAGTCAGGGAGGAAAATTCTACGGGCTGATGGCTCATATAGCCAGAAAGCTAAACATTGGCGGCTGTTACGTGAAAGAAGTCGTAGACGGGAAGAGCCACGCTGCGCGAGTGATAGCGGCGATAATCGAGGAAATTCAACTCGGGTATAAGCCGCCTCAGAAATTTCACGATCAACTCAGTGCAACCGAGGAAGTCGCTTTTCATCGTGGCGGCCGCTATTACGGCCTTTATCGCCGTGTGGCGCAGCAATTAGGTTTAAACAAAAGAACTGTGAGTGCGGCGTGTCGCGGAACGGGGCGTTCTGACCGAGCTGTCATTGCCGTCCGCGCCGAAATGGCCCGCGTCGATGCGGAACTTGCAGCCAAAGGAGGCCAGTAGCGTGGCTTCCCAAATGGCTTTATCTCTCCCCCTCCCCATCTCCGTCCCCGCGCCCCAGCGCATTCTGCTGCCTGATCCCCGCGATCAGGCCACCGCGACCGAGCGTCTCAGCGTTTTGCAACTTCTCTTCGACTATCGCGGTGACCCGGAACGCTTCGGAGCTCTGCGGCTCCTGGATGGAACTCCAGTGAGCAGCGCCACCAGGATGCTGGCCTACATCGCGGAGACCACCGGCACCAGCGAACGGACGCTGAAGTATTGGCTGGCGCGGTATCAGACCGGCGGCCTGGCCAATCTGGCAGATCGCACGCGGCGGGATAAAAACCAAAGCCGGTTTTTTGCCGCGTATCCACGGGCAGCTTGGCTTATTGCGTACTTATTTTTGGAGTGCCGAAGCTCCTGCAAGGTCTGCCATGAAGCGATTGTCCGCGACGCCAAATTGATAGAAGTTCCGCCAGAAGAATTGCCGTCCTACGAAACAGTGAGGGCATGGCTGCGCTCGATGCCGCCCTCGCTTCAGGTGTACGCCCGTAAGGGCCGCAAAGCTTACCGCGATCAGATGTCTCCGTATTTGAAACGGGCTTTCACGGACGTCTACGCCAATGAAGTTTGGGTGGGCGATTTAGCCATCATGGATATTGAAGCGTCGAACGATGTCTTTGAGAACGTCGAGTACGGATCCCCGCTGCGCATCCGCCTCGACGCCAATCTCGATTACCGTTCGCGCCTGCTCGTAGGCTACAGCTTCTGCTGGGAAGGAAGCAGCCGGTCGGTCGCCGCCACGATGATTCGCGGCATTCGCAAGTACGGACCTCCCGTTTTTTGGTACACAGATAACGGAGCCGCCCAGAAGAAAGCCGCCAAAGGCGCGCAGCCTGGCTACCTGGTGGATTCGCCGCTGCCGCCCAAGGATTGGCGCAAGACCGAGATCGAATCTATCGAGTCTACCGGATTCCTGGCCCGCGCCGGCATCGCCGTCCAGCACGCGCTCCCCTTCCATCCGCAAGCCAAGGCCATCGAGCGTTTCTTCAGGACGATGCATGAGCGCTTCGACAAATGCTGGCCCACGTACACCTCCGGCAGCCCCTTCACCCGCCCCGATGCCACCACCGCCTTGATGGTTCACCACAGAAAGTGCCTGGCGAAAGGTCACCTGGAAAAATCCCACCACCCGCGGGTTTCGCAGATCATCGCGGCCTTCATGGGATGGGCCGAAGAGTATGGAAATACTCCACACAGCGGTGAAGGTTGCGAGGGCCTAACGCCCCGCCAGGTCTTCGAGGCGAACCGCAATCCTGCCCAGAAGCCCACGCCGGACCCGGCCACGCTGGCCCTTTTAATGGCAGAACACCAACGCCGCATGGTGCAAGAGTGCGCGATCCGCTTGAATAATCGCCGCTACGTGCCGGTTGATCCCTGCGGCTGGGAAGCTCTGCACAATCTCAACCAGTGCGAAATTTTAATTGCTTACGAGCCGGGCGCTCCGGAAGATGCCGCCGCGCTCGATCTGGACGGGAACTTTGTCGCGGCGCTCCAGGCCGAGGAGATGGCCCGCTTCGCGCCCAGCGACCCGCACACCAAGGCGCAAGTCTCCGAAAGTATGCGCCAGCGCCGGCATCTCGAAAAGACGACCCGCGAGGCGTTGCAAACCATCAGTCTCGTTGCGCGGCAGAATGGAGCCCTGACTCCGTTGGAAGCCATGGCCAAGCGGCTGCAGTTCCCGGCCAGCACCGATCTTGCGGACGTGGTAACCCAGCGTCCATCCAAATTCAACCCCAACGACAACCCTTCCAGCCGGCCCACGACACCGGCGGAGGCAGCGCGAATCTTTTTGGAGAGGCAGAACGCATGAAAGACAGCATGGACAGCGCGGCGCGAGTACGCACTCTCGCGACCGAATATATCAACCGCAGCGGGATTTCTCCCGTGGATTTTGCCCGGCGAGTCGGTTTCGCTTACTCGACCCTGAATCTTTTCCTGACCGGCAAATATGGCCAGATGGTCGGAGACCAATCCAAGATCATGGCGGCCGTGCTCGGCTTCATCGAGAACTATCCGCTGGCCACCGATAGCCTGGTCTCTCATCAGATGTACGAGACGAAGGCCGTGACGATGATGCGTGGCGTCTTCGCCCGGCTCCTGGAACGGCCCCAGGTCTATCTGGTCTACGCGCCTCCGGGCTCCGGCAAGACTGACATCGCCCGGCACTTGATCTCCGAGCATAACCGGCAGCACGGCGCCGAGCAGACCACGTACATATTCCGCGTCTACTGCCGCGCCCGGATCACGCCCCGCGACCTTTTGCGCCGGGTGGCCGCGGCTTGCGGCACCGAGAGCAGCACATCGACGGACCGGGTGATCCACAACTTGCGCTGGGATTTTCGCGGCAAGCGGGTGGTGATTTATCTGGATGAGGCGCAGCACTTGAGCATCGACGCCTTGGAATCCGTCCGCGAATTATTGGACGAAGATCCGCGCTTCTCGCTCTGTTTTGCCGGATCGCATGAGTTGGACCGCACCTTCGCCCGTTTCGCCGGGACTCTCGAACAGTTGGAGCGGCGCATCTCCGACCGCGTCACCCTCCCGCCCGTCTCCGCAGACGAGGCCGCGGGCATCCTTAAATCTGAATTGGCCGGACTCACGCTGGACTCGGCCCTCATACGCCAGCAGATCGAGCTCGCTACGATTACTGTCCGGGTCCAGCGCAAGACGCAGCGCTACATCAGCATCGGACGCCTGATGGCGGCGATACGCGAGATCCGCGAGGGCCTGGCCGCGCAAGCGCCCGTCGCGGATCCCGACGCCGCAAGAATCGAGGCCGTGGCATGAAAGCAAATCCCCTTTCTATTCCTGTATCTCTCCGCATTCTGGTGGAAGACGGTAAAGGCCAGGATAGGCGGACCCAGCCCCAAAGTGAGCCGCGCCCCGAGCCGAGATTCGATCGCGTCTTTCGCGCCTTCGTCCGGGTGGCGTGTGCCTCCGAGTGGATTTTCAAACTGGCCGTGATCCTGGGCGTGCTCTATCTTTCCATTCGCATCGGCTCAGCCTTCCTTCCCGGGGGCGCGGTTGAGCGCGTGCTCGGAGGCCTGCGGTGAGCGCTCAAACCGAAGATCGCCTGGTCTATACCGGCCCGGATGGAGATGTCCACTGCATCAGCTCCAAGGCGCTGGTCACTATTCCCGCCGAGTTCGAAGAGACGATTGCCACGCTCTGCTCCGATTTGCGGCTTATGCGCGACTGCGTCCTGGTCTTCGGCGGGGTTCCGCGGCCGGTCGCCGAGGCTATTTTGCTCAACCTGGGACCGGCCCAGGCCGCTTTCGATATGGCCATGCGTAACGGCGAGCCGGGGGAAAGGCAGGGAAACTGATGGAATTAACCACCGTGGCCTGCAACATCTGCGGCCGGCAAAAGCAGGAGACAAACAACTGGTTTGTCGCCATTCACCATCCTGAGATGCAAGGTGTCCTGTACATGCCCGCGGACGCGGTCGAACTTCCGCGCCGCCCGGGATACATCTACGAGCACATCTGCGGCCAGGGCTGCAGCCTCAAGCATCACGAACGCTGGCTGGACAGCCTCAAAGCCGCCGCCACAACCGCACCAGAAAGCATCGAGGAAAGCGCCACATGACCACCGAAAAGAAGCCCGCGCCCACCGCCGCTGAAATTGACGATCTCTGCCTGGCATTCGACCAGGCCAAGATCGCGGTCGACAAAGCCGAACAGAAGTTCTCCACCGCCAAGGTCGCATTGATGGCCGCCGTGCAGGATTACGGCTACACCCCCTCTCACGCCGAGAAAACCACCCGACTGGAAGGCTCGCTCTACATCGCCGACGCCACGGTAGCCTCCACGGTCGAGGTGATTGAGGCATCCGTGGCCGAGCTGCAAAGCGAACTCTCCCGGCTCCAAAAGCCCAAGGTTTTTGCCGAGCTTTTTGACCGCAAGGTGAAGCACTCGCTGCGCAAGAACGCCGCCGGCACTCTCAAGCTGGCCATCGGCGGATTCGCACTGGAAGTGCAGAGCAGGTTGCTCTCCCTCTATTCCTCCTGCCTCAACGTCAACGTCAAGGCTCCGGCTCTCTCCGTTGATCTGGCCGCCGCTCTGCGTCAGAAGGAAACCGAAGCCCAGCAGAAAGCCGAGCGCAAGGCCGCCAAGCTGGCCAAGAAAGCAGGCATTGAATGAGCCATTCCAGCAATCTCGGTTCCGCGAGCAAGACCCTCCGGGTGGAGATATTCGCCCTGCTCAGTTGCTATTCCACCAGCATGACGGATGCCGCCCGGCAGCATCCCCAGGCGGCCATCGATCTGGCCGCGGCTCTGGATCCGCACGTCGAGGCTGTCGGCCGCGCCGTAGCCGCGCTGGCGCGCTTTGGCAAAGTCGAGCTCGCGGAAGAGACGTAGGCCTTTGATATTCGGAATTTCTTGCGGCCACCTTGCTGCAACGACGGGAGGTGCGCCCGATGACGAACGCCGCTCCCCTCGGCAAGCGTTGCGATCGTTGCCTCTGCTGCGACGCTGTCATCGTCACGGATGGTGAAGCGCTCTGCGCGGCTTGCGACGACGGAAATCATACGCCCACGCCTGAAGGTCAGCCGATGCCAAAGAAACCGGAGTCTGTACCTGAAACCCCACTCGCCGTTTCGGCTCCGGAGCCGGGAAGAAAGGATGCCATGTCAGTCCGAAGTGTAAGAAGTGGAAGAGGACGTGGAAAGCGTATCGACCTTGAGACTCGGCGCGCCGTCCTGGCTGCCGATCCCAAGATTTCAAGCACTCAATTGGCGCGTGAACTTGGCATATCGGATCAGTCTGTATTAAACATTCGCCGCCAGTTCCACGCCGTTCCCATGCCCGCAGCCGAAGAGCTGGATTGGGAGCCGGAGCCGGCCGTCGCAATGCCGCGCGCGGCAACCGTACACCTCTCGGTGATTGGAAGCACGATGGATGCCTGGTGGAAAAGCATGAGCTTGGATGATAAAGCCGCGCTGTTCACGGCCAATTATCGCTTCCGTATTGAAGGAAGCGTGCTATGAGACCTACCGCTCTCAGTTCGGCCCATACCAACGTCTGCCGCAAGCTCTACGACCTGGCCAACGCGTGGAAGCAGGAACCTGAAGCCCCGGTAGATCCTGATGCAGCTTTACGCCTGGCCGAGTCCCTCAGCGAATGCGCTTGCAAGCTCGCCTTACGGATAGGGCTCTTGCGCTGCGAGGCCGAGAGGGCCATCGAAGGAAGGAAAGGAGAAGCCGCTTGACCGAGCAAACGCTATTCCCTGACCCGGCGCCCTCCACCGAGGAGAGTGCGCGCATCCTTGACCTGGAGATCGAGCTGCTGCTCTTCGGCAAGCCCGGCGGTCCACTCTTGCTCACTCTCAGCGATGACGAAAAATGGGTCCTTGCCGCGGTTCGCTATCACCGGGGAGCGGCCCGCGCCATCACGATCCGCGAGATGCAGGCGCGCACTTCCTGTGATCGGCTCACCGACCGGCAGATCAAAAAGGCGGTGCGTACCCTGCGCATCAACTTCCACCTGCCGATCGGCTCCTCGAAGCAAGGGAATGAGGGTGGTTACTTCATCATGCTGACCGAGGAAGACCATGCCATCCTCCGCCACCAGGTCCTGGACCAGGTCCGCGCGGAGCTGGAAGTGCTGAAGTCGGTGGATGGTCCCAAGGCCGCGTTAGAACTGCTTGGCCAGTTGCAATTGGAGGTGGGCCGATGAAGCTCTTCGAGTCAGATCCCCAAGTCGTGCTTGCCGGGATTATCTCCTCAACTGTCTCCGTCCTGATCGTCATCGCCGGTTTGGTCTTGGCGCATAACTGGAAATAAACCCTGGCTGGGAGGCGCTATGCGCAACACACGCAAGTTTGAACAAGAGATGGAGCGCATCCGGCGCGAATCCGATGCCCTGCTGACCCTCATCATCACGCCAGACTGGGGTTATATCGCCACCGATCCCAAGCTGGCGCCCAAAGATGCGATTGAAACGCTCCGCAACGAGATTCCCTCGCTGGCGGAATTCCTGACGAAGAAAGGTTCCGCTCGATGAAGTTGGGAGACAAAAAAGATATTGACTCGCGGCACATGCTCATCAAGGCGATGCTGGACTTATACTGGCTGCGCGAAAACCCCACGATCCCTTCGCTCCCCTGGGGCGCGGCCGACGCCGGCGCGCTGGCACACTTCCTGCGCGCCAATCCAAAGCTGAATCCTCTTGTCGTGGAGCAATGCCTGGTCAATCGGCTGAACAGTGAGGATCATGCTTCGGCCGAGCGCGTGCATCGCTGGATCGGAGATGTCTTGCGCTACGCTAGCGGGCCGCTCAATCGCTTCAAGCAGCCCAAGCAGCCGATCCACGCGGAGGCGTCGGCCGGCTCCAATTATCCCGGCAAAGTCTGGAGTGAGCCTGCGCCGACAGAAACCGCGCGCCAGTTCATGGGCGAAGTATGGTTCGAACGCACCGTAAGTAGCTTTAAAGCGGGTAAGGCGCTCACCGAGATTCAGCGTAACTGCCTGCGCGAGGAAGGGCTGCTATGAGGCCAAGAAAGAAGATTCTCCTGGTGAGCGCATCCGAGGATCGCGCTTCCATTCTCAAGTTCATGCTGGAGACCAGCCGCTTTGCTGTTACGGCCTGTCTCTCCGCTGCGGAAGCCCTTGATTTGCTCTCTCAGGAGCAATACCATCTGCTGCTTTGCCATCTGCCTTTTACGGGCATTGAAAACCTTATCGATTCAGCCCGCACCATCGACGAGGCGATGCCCTCGCTGGTCCTTGCTGGCAAGCTGAGCCAGTTACCCATCGGCATTCACGCCAGCGCTTTTATCAAGCCGGCGGATTATTGCGCGGCCTATCTGCTGGAGAGAGTGAAGGTTCTCACGGCTCGCAAGCGTGGACCGCAGCCGCGGCGCATTCTTCCAGCTTGCATGATGGACGCACCTAACGAGGTGAGGAGGCTTGCCTCATGACCAGCGAAGAGCGCTCCTGCCTCGGAAAAGTGCGTCATACCACACAACGCCGCGCGTGCATCGCGCTCGGGAAAACCAATCTTCGCTACCATGAAAAGCCCGGCTCTATTCAGGTCTATCGTTGCCGTTTCTGCAAGGGCTGGCACCTCGGCCACGTCAAACTTCACCCGGAACCTCTCCGCCGCATGGCGAGGCCCAAATGAAAGTTTTGAGCGTGAGAGTTTCCAAGTCCTAAATGATTCTAAGTTCTAAGTCGCCAGCAAGGAGGGCTGAGTGCAAGTGCCAGACCATGAGTATCAACGCCAATGCCAAAGGATGGGCTGTAAAAACCTGATCGATCCAAAACGCCGAACGGCTAAGTTTTGTTCGGATGCCTGCCGCCAGGCCGATGGCCGCGAGATGCGCAGGTTACGTCCTCCCATCCTCTGTGACCATTGCAAAAAACTTTTGAAGAAGGGGACTTATGCCGCTCTCAAAACGACAACTCGTAAGACTTCAGACTCTCTATAGCCAGTTAGCCCGGCATGAGATCGGCGTTGGTGTTAGTCGTGAAGCACGGCTAGCCTGGGCTGCCGAGTGCCTGCATAAGCCCGTGAAGAGCTTTTCTGATCTCACTTTAGCCGATGCCGGTTTCCTGATTGATAGCATCCAGGAGTGCCTGGGCATTAAGGCTCCTGCCAAGCACCGGCCCGATCGCGCCCAGGCGCGCCGCGCGGGCGTCGATGGCCGCAAGGATGGCCAGGAGTTCGCCTCTACTCCCCAGCTCGCCAGCGAGGCCGACCTGGCCTCGATTCAGGCGTATTACGACCGCCTGGGATGGGGCCGCGCGCAGTTTGACGCCTGGCTGCGTTCGCCGCGCTCCCCGCTCAAACATAAGTCCGCTCCTGTCATCGTCACGGTGGCCGACGCCAATCGCGTTCGCTGGGCCTTGAAGGGGATGTTACAGTTCGCGGGCAAGTGGGAAGATCGCGGCGCCCCGAAGAAAGAGAGATAATTGCATGACCAACGACGAAGCGGCTCACAATCTCTTGATGGCTTTGACCGACACTCTCGATAGCGATCCTGCTGCTCAGGCGGCAATGCAATTCTTGGTGGATGCCGGGCTGCGTTTTATCCGCGTCGACTTCGTACTGGCTGGGTCTTCTGATCCCGTCCACCAGGTCTTGGCTTCCGATTCCGACGCCGACTTTCTGCGCTCTTTGCGTATAGCCCCCGATCTAACTCCATCTGAAAGGGATAAGTGATGAGTTTCCGCTCCCCCGATCAATTGCTTTTGCCGTGGAGCCCGCGCTACACTATCTCCTCGTCGCGCGCCGCTGAGATTCTGGATGTTTCCGTGATGACGGTTACTCGCATGATCGAAGACGGTACCCTCAAGGCGTATAAGGTGCGCAATAAGCCAAACAGTCCCTGGCACATCAATTACGATTCGCTCGTAGCTCACATCGAGTCGATCCACCAGCGTAACGGTCTCGAACAGCGTTTTTGAGAAATAGAATCTTTGTCCAAATTCACACTTCAGGAGGAGATATGCCAGTGAATGATGAATTGGAAGCTGCCCGTGAGTGGCGAGTGAAAAATGCCAAAGGGGGAAGGTTGGATACTTCTGACGTTTACTTTTACTCAGAGGATATTGTCGATGACCTCCTCGCCAAATATGCTTCCTCTCGGAATCGTGTGGCCGGTGCAATTCAGAAAGATGAATCTGCCTTTATTCTCTCTAAGACCTCGAAGAGTGAAGTTTCAAGAGGCCGACGCAAAAGGACTAAAACCGGACAGAAGCGCCTCCTCCGGAAAATTCTGAATATGGATAGGCTCCCTATGGATGCACTTGATGCTGTTGTATATCTTCGCAAGCGCTTCAGGACCATCGTTCAGATAGTTGAACAGTCAGCAAAACCCTACAGTCCTGAATGGCAGAAAGACGGCGGGGGATTTATTGATTGGACGCAGGTGGACAGCGAGACGCTCATTTTCTTCCCTAGGTTTCGCCTGAATAAATCTTCGTTGCATCGGTGGTTCGATCTGCGCGTTGATCAGGCTACTTTACCCCTCGGTTTTTCTCATGACAAATAAGACAAGTTTAAGAGGGTTGAGTTATTCTATTCTCTAACTCACAATCTGACTTATTTCCAGGTCAAAAACCGGCCTTTTCTGGCTAGTTTATGGCCTGGATTTGACTCCGTATCCGCCCCAAATTTCCGCCCGTCCCTAACCTATATATGGTTTTTCATAGTTGGGTTGGATTTTGGATCAGAGGTAAGGATTTGAGCCAGTTGGGTTGGATTTCAACGTGTGTTTTAGCCTTTAAAAACGCGGGTGAGTGGCACTTTTCCACAGCCTCTGCCCGTTCTCTTTAGAACGAGTTGGGTCAGTTGGGTTGGATTTTGCATTGCCTTGGACGGAAAATCAACAACTTACGCGCGCAATCCAACCCAACTCGCCACCACTAGTGCAAAATAAATCCTGTATCGCTCCGCCGCCCGCCCGCTGTGGAAAAGCCCCTCTTCCCTGCGTCAATCCAGCACAATCTCACTGCACCCCTCCGAAGACCGCCAGTGCAATATAATTTCTGTATTCACATTGGAACTCCACATTAACTGGAGAACCGCTCTAAAATGTCACTCCCGCTTCCGCGCCGGCGACGATGGCATTGGGAATGCTTCCTACTCCTCCCGGTCTCACATCCCACTGTATGTCCGGCTGGAAGAAGGCGAAACGCGAGAGCTGGAATCTGTGTCCGCCTTCCAGCACCAGCTCATAGCGCGGATTCCATCTGTCCTTTGTGAGATTTCCATGGTTCTCATGGCGGATCATATGCGCATAATCGCGGCTGTATTTCCCATAAATCAGCCCGAAGATGGTCCGGTCCTCGGGGCGCTTTTGCCAGAGCCCCTTGTAGATCGCGCCGGTATTCACCTGAAACGGCACTACCGAGATGCTCTGCTGCGGATAATAAGCCGAAGCCGCCCACAGCGTGAGCCCCTGCGTGCTGCCGGGGTACTTCTGATGCACCATCTGGTCGGCGTGGGCATAGAAGCCGTACGAATCGCCCACCTTGACGGGCGTGGCATGCGGCCTGTAATAAAGGTGTAACTGTTCGCGGAAGGTCTCGAATCCCTTCCACGGAGTATAGGTGCTGCCCAGCCAGTAATGGCCGGGAAGCCCCACTGTTTGCGCACCCCCGGGCTGGCTAGCCACGCTCTTTTTGAAGAGCATCGGCGTCCAGGCCGCCTGCTCCATGTAAATCACGCCGTCGTCGGGGTGGATGGTCCAGTCCGTGCCATTCGTGTAGGACTGGAAGATATTGTCCCAGGTCTGGTAAACTCCCGCCTGAAACAGGAACTTGTCATTTGGCTTGAACTTGGCCAGGCCGGCCCAGGTGGAAAAGGGGTAGGCCGAGGACTGCGTGTCAAAGAGTATGTTGCGAATGTCTCCGTCGATGCCGTTGTTCAAATAGTAGCTGTAAATGGGCGACGCGTTCAGATCGTCGGAGGCTGAAAAGCGCCCGGCTTTCAGGGTTATCTTTCCTTCGTCCAGCAGCTGCTTGAGAACCAGTTCATAGAAAAACAGGCTTTGGCCTCCCACGCATTGCTGGGAGTTATATGCGGTGGGAAGGCCAGGGGCGATATATTGATTGGTCAGGCCGCGTCCATCACGATTGACGCCGCTGATGGTCACGGTGGCATTATGCCATCCGCTGAACTTTCCGGGATCAATGTTCACGCCCATGTAAAAATCATCCACGGCGGTCATATGTCCCTGATGTTCGCCGCCTAACGGGTTACCCGAGGAGAGGCCCGTCCAGTAGACGAAGGGACTTACCCCGTGGCGCATGAGGCTCGTACGAAGGCCATCCCAGTCGCCGGAGATGTAGTCCCCGTCCTTCCAGGAAGGGCGCGGAGCCGGAGAAGCCGCCGCGGAGGCGTCCGCCGGCGCCGTTGCGGGGGAGTTTTTCACGGCGGTCAAAGTGGCAACCGGCGCCATCGAAGCGGTGAAGGCGATCTGGCTCAGAGCCGATGGGACGGCCTGAACCGATGCGCTGGACTGGGCCGGTAAACTGGCCTGCGCTGATGAACTGGCAAGAGCCATAAATTGCATGGCGGCGCAGATCAATACAAGTCGCAACCAGCTTTGATTGAGCAATGTGGTTTTCATCTTTTTCCTCCTCATGCGCCACGGCTCCTTGTCGGGAGTGCTTTGCCGGCCTCGATAACTCCGAGGACGGAGAACTCCTCCGAACGACATGGGCGAAGCGGTTCCAGCCAGGCATCGAATGCGAACAAGTCGGTTCGATCCGTTTTCAGATTCACACAAACGCAACGACAACACTCTTGAGTGCGGCGGTATCGGTTTTCATCTTTTGGAAAACCGCCGCAGAGCTGGGGCTCATTCTTCCGGCAACGGCTGCGACTTCTTGACGATGCCCAGCGCCAGGGCCGTAATCACTGTCCCGGCCAGCAGGGCGCCAACATAGCTCAGCAGCCCGTGAACGGCGTTGGGGATGAACAGAACGAAGACGCCTCCGTGCGGAACCATCAACTGCACACCCGTGGCCATGGAGATCGCGCCCGTCACGGCCGATCCGGCCATCAGGCAGGGAATCACGCGGAAGGGATCTTCGGCTGCGTAAGGAATGGCGCCTTCCGTGATAAACGACAGGCCCAGAATCGCGGTAGCTTTTCCCCCGTCCCGCTCCAGCGCGTTAAAGCGTTTTTTGAAGAGCACCGTGGCCAGCGCGATTCCGAGCGGCGGCGTCATGCCCGCCGCCATGACGGCAGCCATAGGCCCATATACATTTGAAGCCAGCATGCCGAGCGAGAAGGTGTAGGCCGCCTTGTTCACCGGGCCGCCCATGTCGAAGGCCATCATGGCCCCCAGGAGAAGTCCGAGTACCAGCGCGCTGGACTGCTGCATGCCGTTGAGCCATGCGGTCAGCCAGCCGAGCGCCACCTTGACCGGCATTCCCACCACATAGATCATGGTCAGGCCGACGATGAGAGTGGAAAGCAGAGGAAGCACGAGAACCGGTTTGAGGCCGGAGAGTTCTTTCGGCAGTTTGATGTAGTCGTTGAGAAATTTTGTCAGGTAGCCGGCCAGAAATCCCGCGGCGATGCCGCCCAGAAAGCCTGCCCCCAGGGTTGCCGAGAGCATGCCCCCAACCAGGCCAGGACAGATGCCGGGCCGGTCGGCGATCGAGTAGGCGATGAAGGCGGCCAGCACCGGAACGTACAGTTTGAAGGCCGTGGCTCCTCCGATTTGCATCAGCGCCCAGCCCAGGGTGCCCGTATTGTCGCCGGCATGAATGCCGCCAACGGCAAAACTCAGCGCGATCAGCAGGCCGCCGGCGATGATGATCGGCAGCATATAGGAGACGCCGGTCATGAGGTGTTTGTATGGGCCAGTGCGCTGCCGCTGCTCCTCCTTGCGCGCCTCGCCCGCGGTTTGTGGCGCGGAGGTGGGCTGAGGCAGGGCCAGCGCCTGCGCGATGACCTCCTTGCCGGCGTGAATAGCCTCTTTGGTGCTGGTTGTGAAAAGGCGCACGCCTGTAAATCTGCTGGTGTCCACATGAGTATCGGCGGCAATGATGGCGGCGTC
This sequence comes from Acidobacteriaceae bacterium, assembly GCA_003161045.1. Taxonomy (GTDB): domain Bacteria; phylum Acidobacteriota; class Terriglobia; order Terriglobales; family Acidobacteriaceae; genus Telmatobacter. Next base: position 7,114 of record PMPH01000139.1, on the reverse strand, counting down.
GGCCAGGCGAATCTCTTCCGCGGTGAGGGTGTTCTTGGCCCCTACCGACCCCTGGGTTTCAACCTTGATCTCGTAGCCCAGGTCCTCGGCAGCCTTGCGCAGCGCCGCAGCCGCCATGAAGGTGTGCGCGATGCCGGTGGGGCAGGAGGTAATGGCCACAAGCCTGGCGGCAGGCTTCTTTTCCAGCGTGGGCAGCGGCTCAGTCAGCGGCGCGGCCAGCGCCTCCGGAGCCGCGCCCGCGCCCGCTGCGTCGCGCAAGATCTGGCTGGTGTGCGCAATCAGGTCGCTCACTGAAACGGCAACCACCTTGCTGTTTTTGAAGCGCTCGGCCGGGGGCGTCTGCTTTCCCACGAGCAGGACCACATCGGCCTCGACGGCGCCGGGCGCGGAGCGCTCCGTTGCTGGCGACGAGGGATTCTGCGTCTCCACGGTGAGGTCGTACCCGCCACGCAAGGCGCAGGCCTTGAGGGCTTCGGCGGCAAGCCGGCTGTGGGCGTCACTCAAATCAGGACCGAGAATTGCAATAAATTTGGCCATCATCAATCTCCATTTCCCGCTGCTGCCGGCCTGGCTTCCGTGCCGGCATTCTCCACTTGGACCTGCTGCTCAAAGCTATGCAATTGCTCCACGTCCACACCAGCGCCGAACCGGGTGACCGAATAGGCTCCCAGCGCGGTCGCCAGCCGGGCGGTTGCCTCCAGGCCGAGTCCCTTCAGTTGCGCATAGACGAGGCCGGCCACCATCGCGTCACCAGCACCGACCGTGCTCTTGACCTGAACCTTGGGCGGTCTGGCCAGCACGGCGGCCTCGCGGCGGACAAAGATTGCGCCTTGCGCCCCCATCGAGACCACAGCCAGTTCCACGCCCTTGCGCACCAGCGAAGCCGCCGCCGCCACCACCGCCTGTGGCGTATGCAGTGCGTGGCCTGCCAGCTCCTCCAACTCGCTCAGATTGGGTTTCACGATTTCTGGAGAGTGCGGAATGGCCTGGCGCAGCGGCTCGCCGCTGGTATCCAGAACGACGCGGCCGCCCTGGCCACGAATCTCGGTCATCAACCGGGAATACAGATCCGGAGAAAGGCCCGGCGGAAGGCTGCCCGAGAGCACAAACCAGCGCCCAGGAGCCGTGCATTGCCGCACCGCGCCGATCAACCGCTCGATTTCCTCTGAGCTGGGCGTCAATCCCGGAAAGTTGATGTCCGTGGTCTGACCGGCCTCCGCATCCACGATCTTGATGCCGGTACGCGTGGCGCCAGGAATGCGAATAAAGCAATCGGTGATCTTCTTCTGTAGGAAATGGCTTTCAAAGAGAGCCGGATTCTCTTCGCCCAGAAATCCGGTCGCGGTCACCGGAACGCCGAGATCGGCCAGAACCGAGGCCACATTGATGCCCTTGCCGCCAGCGTCCACGCGGCTGGATTCCACCCGATTGACCTGGCCGGCATGAAAGCCGGGAATGTGCAAGGTCTGATCGATGGCCGGATTGAGGGTTACCGTCACCACTGCTGCCAGATCGCTCATGCAAGCCTCCTGCCTTCATAGATGGCCAGCACCGATTCCGTGCTGTCGCAGGCCAGTGCCCGCTGCGCCAGCGCTTGCGCCTCGGCTAGTGAAAGCGTGCGAATCGCGGCTTTGACGGCGGGGATGCTGGGAATGGCCATGCTCAGCTCCGTTACCCCCAGACCGATCAGAATGGCGGCTCCTACCGGTTCGCCGGCTAATCCGCCGCAGACCCCAACCTTCTTTCCATACCGCGCCGCCGCTTCCACGGTTTTGGCGATCATGCGCAGGACGGCGGGGTGCGTACCCTGCGCTTCTTTGGCCAGCGAGGCGTTCCCCCGGTCCATGGCCAGCACATACTGGGTCAGGTCGTTGGTGCCGATCGAGAAGAAGTCAACCTCACGCGCCAGCTCATCCGCCATGATGACGGCCGCGGGAACCTCTATCATGGTCCCGATCTCCACCGGCGCCACACCCAGACTGGCGCGAACCTGCTCGGCGATTACCTTGGCGGCCCTCAGTTCGGCGGGCGTGGCGATCATGGGGAACATCAGTTTCAAATTGCCGTGCACCGAGGCGCGATAGGCGGCGCGAAGCTGCGTCTGGAAGAGTTCCGGATGGCGCAGGCAGAGGCGAATGCCACGCACGCCGAGGAAGGGATTGTCCTCGTGCGGCTGGTCAATATAGGGAATATTCTTGTCGCCGCCGATGTCCAGGGTGCGCAGAATCAGGGGCAAGCCGCCAAGCACTTCCAGCATCTCCCGGTAAGCCAGGTACTGCTCCTCCTCGGTAGGCGGCTGTTCCCGGTCGAAAAACAGGAACTCGGTTCTCAGCAGGCCCACGCCTTCTCCGCCCGCCTCCAGCGCCTGGGCGGCTTCATTGGTGCGCCCGATGTTGGCGCACACCTCGATGCGCGCATCGTCGATGGTCAGAGCGGGCTGAAAACGCACTTTATACTGGCGCGCGCGCACATCCTCCAGGCTCTGTTGCACCAGCTTGGCAGAGGCAATATCCTTCGGATCCGGGTCCAGATAGAGCACACCCCGCACGGCGTCGAGAATGGCAAACTGCCCTTCTTTCAGCTCCGCGATTGCCTCGCCGATTCCCGTGATCGCCGGAATATTGAGTGAACGCGCCAGAATCGCCACATGCGAAGTTGCGCTCCCTGTCACCGTACAAAAGCCGGCAATCTTCGCCGCATCGAAGGTCGCCGTCTGCGACGGAGTCAGTTCTTGAGCCACCAGCAGCACCGGCTCGGCAGAGTCGAACTCTTCTCCCTCCGATTTGCCGCCTTTCAACAGATGGCGCAGAACCCGTTCCCCTATATCGCGAATGTCGGCGGCGCGGGCGGAGATAAGCGCATTGCCCGAGTTGGCCAGCGAAGAGGCCATTTCGTCGATCTCCTCGTGCCAGGCATAGGAGGCGCTGGGCAGGGTGTCGATGCGCTTTTCCGCCCGCGCAATCAGGGCTTCGTCCCTTAAAAACTCAGACTGGGCCAGAAATATCTTCCCGGCCTGCTCGGAACCGCGGGCGCTGACCTTCTCATAAAGCGCCTGCAACTCCTCATGCGCCGCGGCCAGCGCGGCGCGCAACTGCTGTTTTTCCTTTGCCGGGTAGCTGGTCGGCGAGGCGAGCACCGCCTGCTTTGCACGGAGCAGGTGAATGCGGGCAATCGCCAGCCCTGGCGAGATGCTCACTCCGGCAATTTTGTTCCCCTCATGAGCCGGCTTCCAGGAGATTTCTACCGCCGGTTTGCGCTTTTCTTCGACTTCCCCCGCTTCCATCAGGGCCTTCAACTCTTCCAGCGCACGCGCTGCATCCGGCCCATCGGCCAGAATCCGCACTGCCGTGCCGTGCTCCGCGCCGAGTAGAAGCAGCGAGGCCATCGTCTTGCCATCGGCCCGTTTCAATGCTGTGTGGACTTGAATGGCGGACTGGAAGCTGCGCGCCTTGGTGGCAAAGTTTGTCGCCGGCCGCGCGTGCAGTCCATGCGCGGCGCCCACCGAAGCCTCGATGCTGATGGCGTTGGCGCTCAGCGTTTCCAGTTGCGAAGAGCGGGCTTCGGGAGCGGGGGGCGTAGCCGTCAGCGCCGCCACAATCCGCTCGGCATCCGGCGTGCTGGACAGCGCCTCGACCAGTTCTTCCTCCGACAGCAGCTCCGTCAGTTTCGCCAGCAGGTCCAAGTGTTCGTCGGTTTTGGCCGCGATGCCCACTGCCAGACGAACCATTTCGGACGGCTGCCATTCCACGCCGCCAGGAAACTGCACCACCGCGATCCCCGTCTTGCGGATCAGGCCGCGATCGGCGGGTAGACCGTGGGGGATGGCGATGCCATTGCCTAAATAGGTGTTGTCAAGCTCCTCCCGCTCCATCATGCTGGACGCATATCCTGGATCGATATTGCCGTTCTCCACCAGCAACTGGCTTACCTGCCGGATAGCGTCCTCTTTGGTTTTCGCCACCGCCCCCGTGCGTACGCTCGCTACCGTAAAATCCAGCATACCGTTCTGTCTCCTGCTCTCAGCTAAACTGAAAAAACAGTAACCGATTACAGATTCGAAGTCAATAATTTTCTGAAAAATATTATTCAGGCAAAGCGATCGGAAGTCGCTCAGGCCAGAGATGTCAATGTAAGTCTTTGTTTATAGGTTATTTATACAATTTGCCCAGTTTCTATTTGCGATAAATTCGAGACAGGGATACACTGTAATCGTTTGCATGAATCCGTGATTTTTTCTGGAAAGCCACTGTTGATTCAAGGTTGATGAGAGGAATTCTATGGCGAGCATTCGTGACGTTGCGGAGCAGTGTGGCGTTTCCACGGCTACTGTATCCCGAGCGCTGGCAGGAAAGCAACACGTTCGCGAAGAGGTGCGAAAACAAGTTCTCGAGGCAGCGCAACGGCTGGATTACCGGCCCAACCGGGCGGCGCGCAACCTGCGATCAAATCAATCCTCGAATATCGGACTGGTGGTCTCCGATATCCAGAATCCTTTTTTTACCAGCATCTGCCGTGCGGTCGAGGATGCGGCTCTCAAGGCGGGTTTTGCCGTCTTTCTCTGCAACACGGACGAGGATCCCGAGAAGGAAGCCCTTTACCTTCGCCATCTCGCGGATGAAAATGTCGCGGGTGTCATTATTGCGCCCACCGGCAGACGGACCCGCGATTTCCAGATGCTGAACGGCTTGGCCATGCCGCTGGTAGTCATTGACCGTCCCATCGGAAAGGAATTGGCCGACACCGTCGTAATCGACAATGCGGAAGCGGCATTCGATCTGACCGAGCACTTGATCTCTCATGGCCGGAGGCGGATTGCGTGCGTCTTCGGCGCTAATAGCTCCACCGGGCAGGAGCGGCGAAAGGGCTTTCAGCTGGCATTACAGAAAAACGGACTGACAGAGAGAAGGGAACTGGTGCATTCCGTTCCTCCGCGTGAAGAAGAAGGCTACCGGGCCGTCTGCCAGATGCTCGCCCTGCCGGATGCCCCCGATGCGGTTCTCACCAGCAATGGCCTGCTTGCCCTGGGCGCCTACCGGGCTTTGATGGAAAGCGGAAAGAAGTGCCCCGAAGAGGTATCGTTCGCCACCTTTGACGAGGCTGCCTGGACCTCTCTGGTCAAGCCCTCGGTCACGGTGCTCGAACAGCCGACCTACGAGATAGGGGCCACGGCGGCGGGGCTGCTGCTGATGCGGATCGAAGATCCCAAACGCTCCATTCGCCACGTGGAACTCAAGCACAAGCTGCTGATTCGCCACTCCTGTGGCTGTGCATGATTCCTGTCGCTGAGGTCCGCCGAAGCATTTTGCTGATCTGCGCAATCCTCGCGTGGAACAAGATCGAAGGCCGCGCTCATTCCAGGCGCGCGTGGATCAAGAGTTTCCACTCGCTTCCAGACGGTGCCCCTTTTTACGGCACGTTCCATCGGGTCTTCCCGCGCTCGATCCGGAGGAGTTGAAGAAGGGCTTTACGGCCAGGGTTTTGCCGATTGCAACTCTGGCTCGTTATGCTACATGCATCCATTTCAACTGTGGAGATCTTCAAGTGACGGTTATTCAAACTTATCGAATGTCCATGGCCATGCGCGTCCCAGGCGGTCGCAGGCCAACTTCGGAAGTTTGAGTTCACCGGCTCACTCTCCTTTCTGGCGCCGCCTGGGATTCCCCTGGCGGCCTAGTTGTTTCTGGATGCTGATTTTCCAGCCAAAAAGGAGATTGCGTTGAGCACACACGACCTGAACGATTCCACCATCGCCATTCACGGCGGACGAACGCTGGATTCCCACGCCAGTTCGATTCTTTTTCCGCTCTATCAGACCAGTACTTTCGTTCACGACGCCGTCGGCGTCAATAAGGGATTCAGCTACTCGCTTCGCCACCGGTGCTGGTAAGGCCGCTTTCCGCAGTCAGTAAGTCCTGACCGCTGACTGCCTAAAACTACGCTTGCATCTGAGCTTGGAGCGCCGGGCGGGAATTGAACCCGCGAGTACAGGTTTTGCAGACCTNNCGTTAGCCACTTCGCCACCGGCGCCTTGGAAACAGTTAACCGTGGCCGGCAAAGGCCGGTTACGGTCAACTGACGGCTGAAAATTAAAAAACCCACCGCGCCTTCTGGCGGGTGGGTCGTCGGGGCTCGAGATTCTTGCTTCGGAATCTAGCCCAGAGAACACGCCCGCGCAGCGCAGCCCTGACAGCAGCACATACACATCGCGGGAGTGAAGAAATAGGCCATCGAAATCCTTTGCTGGCAGAGCGCCGATTCGCCGGCGACTCACCAATTCTCCGTAGATTAAAGCCAGATCGGTGACCTGTCAAGCTCGCGACAGTCCTGTATCTGGATCTAGCGATGCCAGGTGTTGCTCTTACTTCAACCTGAGGGGCTGTCCAATGCCATAAGACCCTCGGACCAAGCAGAGCTCAAAGGAAATTCCAGGTTGATATAATCCACGCACAAGGAAGGGGAGGCTCCATGAACGTCTATCTGCGTCTCGCGGCGATTGTTTGTCTTCTCACGGCGGCCTCCTTCGCCGGCGCGCAACAGGAGTTCCCTCCTCCCCAGGGCAAAGGGCGCGTGGTCGTGCTGGCCTCCGGCCTCTCCGGCCCGGCGCATTACACCACGGTCGCCCGCGAGATCGCCGAACTGGGCTACGACGTGGTGCTGTTTGATGGCAATCTGATGGAAGGAACGCATGGGGATGGCGCGAAAACGGTCATCCTGCAGGCCCAGCAGATGCCCCACGCGCTGCCCGGCAGGGTGGCTCTGGTCGGCTTCTGCATGGGCGGGGGGATGTCTCTTTATTACGGTACGCAATGGCCCGATCTGGTCGCAGGCATCGTGCTCTGGTACCCCACAAACAACTTCATTCATGACGTGCCCGGTTTCGTGAAGAGATTGAAGGTGCCGCTCTTGGTTTTTGCCGGCGCACGGGACCACTATCGCAATGGCTGCTGCATGGCCGGTTTGGATAGTACACTGGCGGCGGCGGCAACGGCGGCCGGCAAACCGTTCAAACTCATCGTCTACCCGGATGCCGAGCACGATTTCGTCCTTGGCGGGGACCACTACAATCCGAAGGACTATGCCGATGCTTTCAGGCAGACGGCGGAAATGCTCAAGG
>PMPH01000161.1 GCA_003161045.1 Acidobacteriaceae bacterium | reverse complement strand
TTGATGTAGGCCGAGGATTTGGGGGTGGTGAGGAGCCGGGGGCTCGTTTCGTCGTAGAGGTAGGTGGGCAGCTCGCGCGCCGCGCCCTGCCAGCCGTCGCGGCCGAAGCGGCCCTGGCGCTCGTGCAGCTCGCCTTCGGCGCGGGAAGTGGTCTTTTCGGGCCTTTCATCCCGGCGGGCAGAAGCCGACGCCGGGGAATCGGGGCGATGCGTGCCGGAGAGAGATTCCTGGCCGGGACGAGCGTCCGCCTCGCCGTGGCCGCTGAGAATGTTGAAGGAGGACGGCGAGGCCGCGCTGGCAGCAGGAGCGGCGGCTTTGAGGCCGGCCGCTTCGAGAATGGATTCGATCTCGCCGGTGCCGACCACGGCGTCCACCTCGGGAATGTTCTTCTGAATCTCGTCGCGGTAGCGCTCGACCAGGCAGCCGGCGACGATCAGTTTTTTGGCTGAGCCGGAGGTTTTGTAGCGGGCCATCTCGAGAATCGTATCCACCGACTCCTGCTTGGCCGTGTCGATAAAGCTGCAGGTGTTGACGATGAGGATTTCGGCCTCTTCGGGATGGGAGGTCAGGCGCGCGCCGGCGCGCGCCAGCAGGCCCATCATCACCTCGGAATCGACGAGGTTTTTGGGGCAGCCCAACGAGATAAAGCCCACGGAAGGGGCCGCGGGTGGGGATTTTTTGCTCACATCTTCATTGTACCGGGAGTGGAATTGAAGGCGTGCTCCAGGGGGGAGCCGCCGCCACTACTGCTTCAGCGTGACGGTAATCTTGCGCGCATCGCCGCCGGTCGAGCTGATCGCAATCTCTCCGGTGGCCTTTTTGCGGAGGCTCTTGAACTTATCGCCCCACTCGACCAGCACCAGCGCGTCGGGAGTCAGCAGTTCGTCCAGGCCGAGGGTCTCCAGTTGGCGCTCGCCCTCCAGCCGGTACACGTCCAGGTGAAAGAGCTTCACCGGCTGGCCGTCCTGCGTGCCGTCGTACTCGTGCAGAAGGGTGAAGGTGGGACTGGTCACCTCGTCCGCCTCGGCGGCCTCCAGGGCCTCGGCAATGCCCTTCACCAGCGTGGTCTTGCCGGTGCCCAGGTCGCCGCGCAGGAGCAGCAGTTGCGGCGGCTTGAGCAGGCGGGCCAGCTTGCGGCCCACCTCGATGGTGCCCGCCCCGCTCCTGGTGGTGAACTCGTGCGTTCGGCCTTCAGCGGGAGGTGCGGCGTTGGTCATTCTGCTGCCTCGCGGTAGGCTGAGGCCGGCGACGACTCCGCTGGCGGCAGTCCCTGCAACCAAAGATAACGGTTGGGACCACTGGCGCGAAAGCAAAAACCCTGAAAGCGGAAGGCTCGCGCCAACTGACGAAGACTGTCGGTAGCCAGCAAGGTGTGCTCGTCGGCCTGATGCACGGCCAGATCGGCGGCCAGCCCGTGCAGGTAAACCGCTGCCTCGACCGCCCGCGCCTGCTCTCCTGGGTGCTGCGCGAGCAGGCCAGCCATCATCCCGGTCAGCAGATCGCCCGTGCCGCCCTTGGCCAGGCCGGGATTGCCCGTGGTGTTCACGGCTACGCGGCCGTCGGGGTGGGCGATGAGCGTCCGCGCGCCCTTGAGCGCCAGCGTGAAGCCGGTGCGTTGCGCAAAGCCGCGCGCCACATCGAGCCGGTTGGCCTGCACCTCGGCGACGGTGAGGCCAGTCAGCCGCGCCATCTCGCCCGGATGCGGCGTGAGCACCAGTGTGCGGCCTGCTTTGGCCATTTCGCTCAATTTTGCCAGCAACTCCGGCCGGGCCGCCAGAATGTTGAGCGCGTCGGCGTCGAGGACCGCGGGAATTTTGGTCGCCAGCAGCACTCCGGCGACTAATTCAGCCGTCTCCGCGCCTTGGCCCAGGCCGGGTCCGATTACCAGCACGGTTTTTCCGGCGGTGAGTGTGGAAAGAAACTTTGGGGAGAGATTTTCCGCCGAGATTGAGCCTTCGGCGGTCGCGGCCAGGGGCCAGGTCATCAACTCCGGCGCAATGGCGGCCACCAGCGGCAGCGCCGGGGCGGGAATGGCCGCCGTCACCAGGCCTGCCCCGGCCCGCAGCGCACCCAAAGCGGCGATGGCCGGAGCGCCGGACTTGCCCCCCGCCGTTCCCAGCGTTCCGCCCACCACCAGCACGTGGCCGAAGCTGCCTTTGTTGGCGGCTGCCGGCCGCCGCGCCTGGGTGAGCGAGAGCGCCGAGCCGGCCCAGTGCAACCCCTGCGTCGTGAGCATCGCCTCATCGGGCGAACCGATCGGCGCCACCACAACGGGCTGCTCCCAGTGCCGGGTGAGGTGGCCAAAGACGTGCGCCGGCTTGGGCGCGGTGAAGGTGATGACCGCGTCGGCGGGGAAGACCGGCCCGGGTACGGTTGCGGCGGTTTCGTCGGCCGGCCAGCCGGAGGGCAGGTCAACTGCGAGAATCGGGGGTGCGAGAACAGGGGGGGCGAGAACTGGGGTGGAAGTGGCTTTTATCCATTCCAGCGCCGCCAGCGCCAGCCCTTTCAGCGGCGGCTTGAAGCCGGTGCCGACGACGGCGTCCAGAATCAGGTCCGCTTCGAGAGCCTCCGTGTGCCGCGCCAGGTCTTTGGCCGTCTCGATGACGTGGACGAGGCTGCGGCCGCATTCTGTGCCGCATTTTGGCTCGTCTTCCAGGCTCTTCAATTCGCGCCAGGCCTCGGCCGCGTCGCCGGCGAGGCCATCGGGCGCGCCCAAGAGCAGCGTGGTCACCTCCAGGCCGGCCAAGGCGAGCAGCCGCGCCGCCATCAGGCCGTCGCCGCCGTTGTTGCCGCGGCCGCAGAGGACCGTCACCCGCTTTGCTGCTGGAAACTGCTCTTGCGCGAAGGCGGCCACCGCTGCCGAGGCCGCCCGCATCAGATCAAGCGATGGAATCCCGAACCGCTCGGTCGTCAAGCGGTCGCAGGCCTGCATCTCGGCTGCGGAAAGAACGTGCATGGAAGCTATGGTACGACAGGGATCAGGGATCAGGGGGCAGGTATCAGGGAATAGCAGGCAGGTCAGGCCCGGTCAAACCGACTCGACGGCATCGATCTTTCTGGCGATTTCCTGGGCCAGGGGTTCAATTTCGGTATGAAAGAGCCGGCGCTCGCGCGCGGGCAACTCCTCCAGCAGATCGGGGAACGGCGTGGCCTCGCAGCCGGGAAAGGCCGGAAAGCCGGTTGTATCGGCCATGCGGCAGCTTACGTTGATCAGGTCGGCCATGCTCCAGGAACTGTCCTTCTGCCGTGGTGCATGGTGCTCCGAGACGATGGCCTCAAATTCGGAGGGCAGCTTCCAGTCGATGATCAGTTGCCGGCCGGCCTCGCAATGATCCCAGCCGAAGATCTTCCGCTCGGTCTCGAGGATGTTCGCCGGGGGGCCGCTGTGAGTCACCAGAAGCAGGCTGTACTCCGTGGGGCGGATCACGGCCAGCGCCAGCCGCCCGATGTCGTGCATGACGCCCGAGGTGTAGGCAATGTCCCTGTCCATGAAGCCCACCGAAGCCAGTTGATCGGCGATCAGCGCACAGGCCAGATTGTGGCGCCAAATGGCCCGCATGGCAGGCTGCTGCAGCGTCTTGCCCATGTACGCACGCACGCCCACCGTAAGGCACAGGCCCTGGAGGTTGTTGGCGCCCAGCACCGCGATGGCCTGCAGAACGCTGCTGGCGGGAAAGCGCGGAGCATACAAAAGCGAGTTTGCAATGGTGAGAACTTCGCTGGCAAATGCCGGGTCGGACGAGATCAGATTGCTCAACTGGTGCAGTTGCACGTTCTCATTGTTGGCCATTTGCAGCAGTTGAAGGGCAACTTGAGGAAAGGGCGGAAGGCGGAGGTAGGCCCAGGATGGAGCAGGCGTCTCATTTTTCAGCTTTTTATCCAGCAACATCGGCGTCCTCCTTTCGTTCCGACAATCTCTTCAAGCTGGCTGAATTTACCCGGTTCGAGCCAGTGGAATCCGGCTGATTCGAGCGGACTGGATTCAGCCGGTTTATACCGCCCGAATGCAGCCGATGCCGCTCTCTGGTGCGAAGAATGCATTGCCCGCAGCCGGGAAAATACCTGCTAGTAGCCTTTTCGGCAACGGAAGGCATTCCTTCAGCAGACCGGTCTTGAATGAGTGAAATTTAAGAATGAGTGGAGTTTTGACGAACTGGCCATAGCGCTCCTCCGGGCGCCGCAGTTCTGCTTCTGGGTCCTGCGCCGGTTACGGCTCTTTCTTGCCCCTGTTAAACTCTGTAACGTGCCCGATCAAGCCAAGCCGCCCGTATTCCTGCTCGACACCATGTCGTTCATCTTTCGCGCCTACCACGCGATGCAGCGTGCGCGCCCCATGAGCACACGCGCGGGGCTGCCCACGGCGGCCGTCTACGTTTTTGTGAACATGATCAAAAAGCTGCGCCAGGATTTCGACCCGCGCTACTTTGCCGCCGTCTTCGACGTCAGCGGAGAGGTCTTCCGCGACGGGCGGTCGCGCGAGCTGACCACGCTGCGCAAGTGGAACGCCAAGACGCAGGGCTTCGAAGATGCCGGCTACGAGGGCTACAAGGCCAACCGAGGCACGATGCCCGAGGATCTGCGCCGCCAGATTCCCTACATCCGCCGCGCTCTCGAAGCCCTGCGCATTCCCATTATCGAAGCCGAGGGCTTCGAGGCCGCCGACGTGATCGGCCCCCTGGCCCGCGAGGCCGCCGAGCAGAAGCACGAGGTCTTCATCGTCAGTGGCGACAAGGACATGATGCAGTT
>PMPH01000037.1 GCA_003161045.1 Acidobacteriaceae bacterium | reverse complement strand
TTTCAACAAGTTCCTAGGAATGGAAGAGATCAAAGCCGCTTTGGTCCTGTAGGGAGTGAGCCGGTAAACTTGGACCATGTCGATTTTCAAAGTGATCGTCCTGGCGATCGTTCAGGGTTTTGCAGAACTTTTGCCGATTTCCAGTTCTGCCCATGTCGTCGTTGCCGAGAAGCTGATGGGCCTTGACCCTTCTTCGCCCCAGATGACCCTGCTTTTGGTGATGCTGCACACAGGGACCATGTTCGCAGTGATTGCATATTTCTGGAAAACCTGGAAAGCTGCCTACTTTTCCAGCGGCCAGGCTTTCAAACAATTTGCGGTGCTGGTGATTTGGGCTACCTTGCTCACCGCAATTGTGGGCGAAACGATCAAAATAATCATCGAGAAGACCCTGTTTCGTGGTGCGGCAAAGGCCGAGATCGAGCAGCTATTCAGTCATCTTGAAATGATAGCGCCCGCTCTGGCGGCAGCCGGCCTGCTCATCCTGATCGCAGGACTGGCGGAACGGCGTCAAATGAAGAATTCCACTCGTGGCATCGGTTTGGGCCGGATGCCGGAGCACTCTGAGGGCCTCGTGACCGCGAGCCAAGCTGGATGGATGGGGATTCTACAAGGTCTAGCGTTGCCGTTTCGCGGATTCTCCCGATCCGGATCGACCATTTCCATCGGCATGTTGGCCGGTGCGGCCAAGCAAGCCGCGGAGCGGTTCAGTTTCGCGATGGCAGTGGTGTTGACGCCGCCAGTGGTCGCAATCGAATTGGCGCGTCTGCTCAAGGCTGCGCATGCCGCAGCCGCAGCCGGTACGCCCATCGACCTCCACGCTGCGCTCTTTTCGAGTCTGCTCGGCATGGTGTTCTCGTTCTTTGCCGGATTGATCGCGTTGAAGTGGCTCAGCAGTTGTCTGGAAACCGGGCGCTGGTATCTGTTCGGCATCTACTGCGTGCTTGCATCCATGGTGGTTTTCTACCTGCATGGGCGAGGGTTTTAGAGCATTTTCACTGATGGTGTAAGGTCTCGGTGCCCCATCCTCGCCGCGTCTTTGTTGTTGCGGCTAGGGTGGGATAGCACAAAGCACGCCTTATAGGAACGCTGAAAATGCTCTAGAAACTGTAACCGCCGTTCTCGACTACGGCCCCCAAAGACAGGATTTCAAGCCGTTTGATTGCAAGTGGAGCAGGGTGCAGGCCATTACTCCACCAGGCCCGTTACTTCACCAGGCTCTTGAGCGCTCGCACATTGCGCTCTTCGTCGCCGGGCGCGTCCACCGNNGAAGGCGGCGTGGGCGAAGCGCGGGTCGTTCAGCAGGCGGCGGAAGGGTTCAAGCCCCATCGTGCCCTTGCCGATGTGCTCATGGCGGTCGAGCTTGGAGCCGCGCGCGGCCTTGGCGTCGTTCATGTGCCAGACGCGCACCGCTTCGAAGCCGACTGTTGCCGCCGCCTGGGCCATGGTCTGCTCATAGCCCTCGGCGGTCACCAGGTCGTAGCCGGCGACGTGGGCGTGGCAAGTGTCCAGGCAGACGCCAACCGGAGCCGAGGCCTTCAGCCGCTGGACCAGCTCGGCCACCTGATCGAAGCTGCCGCCCAGCGAGAACTCCGACCCGGCGGTGTTTTCAATGAGGATGCGGAAGTTGGCCTCCTGCCAGGGCAGACCGTCGATGGCGCGGCTGATTGACGCCGCGGCCAGCTTCAGGCCCTCATCGCGCGTCAGCCCCTTCCATGAGCCGGGATGCAGCACCAGAAACTCGGCCCCCAGCGCCAGAGCCCGCTCGATCTCGCCGCGAAAGGCCAGGACGCTCTTCTCGCGCACCTCCTCGGTCTGGCTGCAGACGTTGACCAGGTAGCTGGTATGAACCACCAGCGGGCCAACGTCGAGCGCGGCGCGCAACTCGCGCGTCCGGGCGGCCTGCTTTGGGTCCACCTTGGCCGCGCGCCACATGCGCGGACTCGTGGAAAAAATCTGCAAGGTGTTGGCGCCAATCTCCCGCGCCCGCTCGATGGAGTTGGAGATTCCGCCCGTGGTGCCCAGATGAATGCCGATGCGCACTGTCATGCAAACAGTTTAGAGTGGTTCTCCAATACATGTGGCCTTTCCAGCGCAGGGTTGAGCATTTCCCGAATTGCTGTAGACCGAAGCCACACACTCAAGTGGCCTTTTCTTCCACCCCAGCGACAAAAATCTGATATGACAGCAACCTTGAAATTGCGAAGCACCTGGACTACGGAGTAGAATTATCGCGATAGGATAATTCCCAATATTCCGGCGGCCATTGCAAAATGACGATAGAAGTATCTCGCTTACTCCCGTCTTCCATAAAATCCCGGACGCTGAAGACCATAAGTTGCTATGGGATCGCCATCCTGCCCGTGTTTTTGGTTCTCATCATCAAGTTTTTTCTTCCTGAGTTGCAACATAACGAGGCCGGAAAACTGGTCAGTGTGCGCCAGGTTTTCGACCCGTCCTTCCTGAGCCACGACTGGGCTGTGGCTCGAGGTTGTGGCGACAATGTCTTTGATCTTGTGTTTGCCGTGCTGATCGCGCCCTTTTGGCTATGGCTGCGGAATAGTATTCTGGTTGCGCTGGCCGCTCGTCTTCTCTGTTGGGGGATTCTGCTGGCCGCTCTTGTCAAGCTGTCTCGCACGCTGACCATTGAGTGGTACGCGCTATCCTGCAGTCTCGGCGTCTGGATTTGCAATGACCAAAATCTAGGTGCCGGGGAGTGGATTTTCGGGAGCGCGGAGGCCAAATGCCTGGCCTACGCGCTTCTCCTGCTCGCCATGGATGCGGCCCTGCGAAAAAAACTTTTGAGGGCGGGCATGTGCTGTGGACTGGCCATCTGTTGTCATGTTCTTGTAGGCGCCTGGGGGAGCATGGCGTTGGGTGGCGCTTTGCTGTTATGTTATCGCGACTATGGCTGGCGACGGATTGGGCAATTTATGGCTCTTGTTGCCGGTCTAAGCATACCGATTGCAATGATCGCTGTTCACTACGCTGTACCGGGCACTCCGGCAGAGCGCCAGGCCTCCAACCGCCTGGCTGTATCATTTTCCGATCCGTTCCACATCGATCCTTCCTACTTCGGCGGCTGGCAGGTACTTGCAGTGGCTTTTGTCCTCGCCGTCGGCGCGGCGTGGTTATTCTTCAAAGTAACCGCTCGATCGCAGGCGAAGCTGCTGAGCTCCTTCCTCGCCATGCTGATTCTGGAATTCCTGGCAGGGCTATTGGCGTGGGAACTGAATCAGTTCTGGTTTTTGAAGAGCTTTCCATTCCGCGTTCCAGACGTTCTCGTTTTTCTGTTCTTTATGCTGGCTCTGCCGTGCTTTGTAGCACGTTTGATTGCAAAACTGTGGAAACAGATCAGAGGGGATAGCTTCAGACCACGTTCCAGGAGCGCATGGCGCCGTCTGGCCTTGTTATTCACTTTGGTATGTCTGGTTCTTGCCGGGTTTCTGAGGGATCTTGATACTGTTCTTGCGCACGATCTTCCGATTTTTGTCGCGCAGTGGCAACAGTACATCTATGGCCCGAAAACTTCCTGGCAGGAAATGACGGAGTGGATTCGCGACAATACGCCGAAGTCGGCAATCATCATGGCTCCTCCCTGGGAGTTTGATTTCTGGCTCGAGGCCGAACGCGCTCAGGTGGTGAGTTACAAGCGTCCGCCGCACAACGTGCGCCTTTTGGAATGGTATCGCCGCATGACGGCCATGAACGGAGGGGCGTTTCATTCGCGCGGCTCGGCGGCTCGAGATGAGCTTCGCAAAAATTACCCGCAGCTCAGCCTGGCGCAGATTGAAACCATCCGCAACCAGTACAGTGCCGACTACTACCTGACCACATGGGAACGCGGCGACCTGCGCGGCAACCTCGTCCATGTCAGCGGGTCGTATTACCTGTATCGATTGCAGAAATTTGGTACCCCGTATTAGAACATTTTCATGGTTTTGGTGAGCGTGGCCGCCGCCCATTACCAATGGCTGGCCAGTCGTAATCAGGCGCTTTTTACGGTTTGCTCTTAGACTCTTCTAATGAATGAGCTCTTTGATTCCCTAAACCGGCTTCTTTCCGACGTGATTCTGCCCAACCTGAAGTCCGTGCAGGTGAGTCAGGCCGAGCAGATCGCGGCCAACGACCGGCTGGAAAACGCCATCGAGGGACTGCGCCTGCATCTGGAGTCGCAGTTTGCCCACCTTTCGGCGCAGTTGACCGCCTGCCGGGCCGAGTTGGCGGCCGCGCAGGCGGCCTTCCAATCGGTTCATGAGCAGGACGGCACACTTCCGCCCGGCCACACCACGCTGATTCACTAGAGCGGCGGCTCCTGCAATAATCAGCAGTATGCGAACCGTGCTCACAGCGGAGCGGCTTTGGGATGGAGCGAGGCTGCTCGACTTGCCCGTGGTGGTGGCCGAAGATGGCCGGATCGCCTCGATTTTCACGCGGGCCGAGCGCGACCTGCCCGGCGAGGCGCGCATCCTGGACTTTCCCGGCGCCATGCTGTCCCCGGCGTTTTTCGACGTGCACATTCACGGGGCCAAGGGCCACGACGTAATGGAGGCTACGCCGGAGGCGCTCGACGCCATGGGCGGCTTCCTGGCTTCGCGCGGCACGGGCAGCTTTCTGGCCACCACCGTCACCGCGCCGCTGGATGCGACGCTGCGCTCGCTCGCCGGGCTGGCAAAATTGCTGGCGCAGCCGCCCGTTGAGGGCCAGGCGCAGGCCATCGGCATTCATCTGGAAGGCCCCTTTCTCTCTCATCTGAAACGGGGCGTTCACCCCGCAGCGCACCTGCTCGCGCCTGAAATCGGCCTCTTCGACCGGCTCTTCGAGGCCGCCGAGGGCCGCATCCGGCTGATGACGCTGGCTCCCGAGCTGCCGGGCGCGATCGAACTGGCCGCTCACGCCACCTCGCGCGGAGTGCGGGTCTCGCTGGGTCACTCGAACGCCACCGCCGCCGAGACCCGCGCCGTGATCGACGCCGGAGCCGTCAGCGCGACGCACACCTTCAACGCCATGCGCCTGCTCGACCATCGCGAGCCGGGGATTCTGGGCACGGTACTGACTGACGATTCTCTCTTTGCCGAACTGATCTCGGACGGCATTCACGTGGCGCCGGAGATGGTCAAGCTCTGGTGGCGGGCCAAGGGGCCGCAACGGGCGATTCTGGTCACCGATGCGATCAGCGCCACCGGTATGCCCGACGGCCAGTACTGGTTGGGCGGGCAGGCCGACGGATTCGCGGTCGAAGTGGCCGGCGGGAGGGCCACGGCCGGAGGCGTTCTGGCCGGCAGCCTGCTTACGCTCGACCGCGCCCTTACGAATTTCATGGAGTTTACCGGCGCGCCGCTCGAAGAGGCTCTGCGGCTGCTCACCGCGAACCCGGCGGCGATGACCGGCCTGGGCGATCGGGCCGGTTCCGTTGTGGTGGGCCAGCCAGCCAGCCTGGTGGCCATGGATCGAGCAGGGAAGCTGGTTGGCTCGGTGGTGAATGGGCAGCGGGCCGGCTGATTCAGCTCAACCGCCAGTTTCGGCCAGCCGATTGGCCCGCCACAGCGCGCCCTCCAGAGGAATTACCGGCTCCCGCGCCACCGGCATCCGCGGCGCGGCGGCTTTCAGTCCGGCAAAAAAGGCCTCGCGCACCAGCGCCATCTTCTCGATGACGCCGCCGGTCCAGGCTACGGGGAACTCGGCTACCGGAGGCTCGATGGAAGGCGCGAGCTGGCGGCGCAGCTTGGCGCGCACCAGGAGCACAAACTCGACCAGATCGGCCGCGGCCTGGCGAAGAACCGCCACCGCGACCGGGTCGCCGGCCTGGGCCAGTTCGTTGATGGCCGGGGCCAGCGCGGCAAAGTCCGGTCCAGGGGAGCTATCGCCCAGGTTGACCAGCCCGTCCAGGCTGGATGTGCCCCAGATTTCGCCCACTTTTTCGAGGATTTGCGTCGGCTGCTCGCGGTCGTGGGCGTGCAAGGCCCATCGAATACTGTTGACCCCGATCCAGTAGCCGGAGCCCTCGTCGCCCAGCCGCGAACTCCAGCCGCCGGCCACCACGCGGCTGCCGTCGGGCGCGCGGCCGATGGTGTTCGATCCGGTTCCGGCAATCTGCAGGATTCCGGGGCCCCCGCGGAAGGCGGCGTCGAGGGCGATCACCTCGTCACCGACGACCTCTGAACGCTCCACGCCAAAATCCCGTAAAACCGTCGCAACCCACTCCGTGACGCCGGGCATGGAGGCCGAGGCCACGCCCGCCGAGGCGGCCCGCACCGCCGCGATGCCGGCCTGGGCGTAGACCTCTTTCAGCAGCGCGCGCAGATTGGCCTCGGCGGTTTCGGCGCCCACCCGCAGCCGCTTGATGGAACCGTTCTCGGCGCAGGCCAGAACCCGTTCACCGGCCACAATGGAGGCGCGGGTGCGCGTCCCTCCGCCGTCGATTCCCAGAACCAGATTCATCGTTCGCTTGCGTCCTTCCTTCCCGTTTGCTTGCTCACTTGGTGGAGTCACCAGCTTATCGCACACCATCCCGGAGTGGAATTTTCACCCGTTTTTCACGGCCCCAAAATGGCATTGCCATTCTCAGATTGAACCGCTCCCGCTTCCGCGCCGCGTTCCTGGCCGATTTTCCGTCGTTTCCTGGCTCTCCCGGCCTTATGTTGAGCCAATGTTCTCAATTTCAGGGAACTGTCCGCCTGCCGGGGATATGAGGAATACGATGACCGAAACTGCAATCGCAACGCCGCCGCAAGCGCCGTCGCCCATGGGCCAGAGAACGGGGCTGCGCGTCGAAGATCTGGCGCAATCGTTTCTGGACAATCTGTTCTTCGTGCAGGGCCGGGCGATGGAGCGGGCCACGGTCAACGACCTTTACATGGCGCTGGCGCACACCGTGCGGGACCGGCTGGTGGAGCGGTGGATTCAAACGGTGAAAAACTACCAGGCGCAGGATGTGCGCGTGGTCTGCTACCTGTCGGCCGAGTTCCTGGCCGGGCCGCACCTGGCCAACAACCTGATCAACCTGGGGATTTACGACCAGACCGAGCAGGCGATGCGGCAATTGGGCCTTGATCTGAATGTGCTGATCGAACAGGAGGAGGAGCCCGGTCTAGGCAACGGTGGATTGGGCCGCCTGGCCGCCTGCTTCATGGATTCGCTGGCCACGCTGGACATTCCCGCTATCGGCTACGGCATTCGCTACGAATACGGCATCTTCGACCAGCAGATTCGCGACGGATGGCAGGTCGAATCGACCGACAAATGGCTGCGGCTGGGCAATCCCTGGGCTCTGGAGCGGCCTGAAGACGCCTTTGAAGTGAAGATGGGCGGACGCACGGAAACCCATACCGACGCCAAGGGGCGGGCTTGCGTCACCTGGATTCCGCAAAGAGTGGTGCGCGGCGTTCCGCACGACACCCCCATTCTGGGCTACAAAACCAACACCGCCAACACCATGCGCCTGTGGGCGGCGCAGGCCGTCGAGAGCTTCGACTTCGAGACCTTCAACCATGGGGATTTTTTCGGCGCGGTGGCCAACAAGGTTTCGAGCGAGAACATCTCCAAGATTCTTTACCCCAACGACGACGGCGTCCAGGGCAAGCAGTTGCGGCTGGCGCAGCAGTTTTTCTTCGTCTCGTGCAGCTTGCAGCACATTCTGAAGATTCAGGCCGCGCAGCACCGTCCACTGGCCGAGTTGCACCGCAACTTCGCCATTCAGATGAACGACACGCACCCGGCGATCGCGGTGGCGGAGCTGATGCGCCTGTTGATCGACGAGCACGGCATGGAGTGGGAGGCGGCCTGGCACGTTACGCAGCACGCGCTCTCCTACACCAACCACACGCTCTTGCCGGAGGCCCTGGAGCAGTGGCCGCGCAGCTTGTTCGGCACACTGCTGCCCCGTCACCTGGAGATCGTCGACGAGATCAACCGCCGTCATCTGGAAAATGTGCGGGCCAAGTTTCCCGGCGACGAGGACTGCGCCGCCCGGCTTTCGCTGATCGATGAAAGTGGCGAAAAGTTCGTGCGCATGGCGCACCTGGCCATCGTGGGAAGCCATGCGGTCAACGGCGTGGCCGCGCTGCATACGGAGCTTCTGAAAACCCACGTGCTGGGCGATTTCTACGCGCTGACGCCGGAGAAGTTCTCCAACAAGACCAACGGCGTGACGCCGCGCCGCTGGATGGTTTTGAGCAATCCCAAGCTGGCGCAACTGCTGACGGCGCGGCTGGGTTCGGGCTGGATAAGGGACCTGGAAAAGCTGCGCCGGCTGGAGCCGCTGGCCGGCGACCCGGAGTTCGCCGAGCAGTGGAGAGCCATCAAGCGGCAGAACAAGCTCCAGCTTTCGGCTTATATTCACGACAAGCTGGGAATTTTGACCGATCCGGAGTCGATCTTCGACGTGCTGGTCAAACGGCTGCATGAGTACAAGCGCCAGCACCTGCAGGTTCTGCACATTCTCACTCTTTACAAGCGCATCCAGCGCGACCCCGACGCGGAAGTGGTCCCCCGGACCTTCCTCTTCGGAGGCAAGGCCGCGCCCGGTTATCGCATGGCCAAGCTGATGATCAAGCTGATTCATTCGGTGGGCGAGGCGATCAACTCCGACCCCCTGGTGCGGGGGCGGCTGAAGGTAGTCTTCCTGCCCGATTACAGCGTGAAGCTGGGCCAGAGAGTCTATCCGGCGGCGGACCTGAGCGAGCAGATTTCGCTGGCCGGCAAGGAGGCCTCGGGAACCGGCAACATGAAGTTCGCCATGAACGGCGCAGTGACCATCGGCACGCTGGACGGGGCGAATATCGAGATCCGCGAGGAGGTGGGCGAGGAGAACTTCTTCCTATTCGGGCTGACCACCCCCGAAGTTGAAAGGCAGAAGCTCGCGGGCTACCATCCGCGCGCCATCTTCGAGGCCAACTCGATGCTCCGGGAGGTTCTCGTCTCGCTTTCCGACGGCGAATTTTCGCGCGGCGACCGGACGCTCTTCGAGCCGCTGATTAACTCCCTGCTGAGCACCGACGAGTATATGCTGCTGGCCGATTACCAGTCTTACATCGATTGCCAGGACCGGGTCAGCGAGGCCTACAAGGACCGCGAGGCGTGGACGCGCATGTCGATTCTAAATGTGGCCAGGATCGGCAAGTTCTCCTCCGACCGCTCGATCCGCGACTACTGCGCGGAGATCTGGAAGAGCTGGCCGGTGAAGATTCAGTTGTAGGTGTGGGTTCTGGCGAGGCGGCATCGAGCATTTTTACTCCTGCTCTTTACTGAAAATTGGCTGCGGAGCGCTTTTTTTGAGAAAAAGCCACTCCGCAGTCGAGGTTTTGGGCTAGAGCAAGGAAATAACCGCTTTATAGGGCTGAGTCCGCGGCCCTCAGTTCGGCCAGCGTCTTCTCCAGGCTGGCGGCGTCTTCCACATTCAGAGATTTCTGCGCCGGATCGATCTGTTTGAGCAGGCCGCAGAGCACCTTTCCTGGCCCGACTTCAATAAACAGTTCCGCT
The DNA here is from genome assembly GCA_003161045.1 of Acidobacteriaceae bacterium. GTDB lineage: Bacteria > Acidobacteriota > Terriglobia > Terriglobales > Acidobacteriaceae > Telmatobacter. The sequence goes on along the minus strand of PMPH01000037.1, from coordinate 6,994 downwards.
CCCGCGCCGGTCAGCGTCTTCATGCACTCCACCCAGCGCACCGCGCCGGTCACCTGGCGGGTGAGGGCGTCGCGAACCTGGCTGGCGGTCGAGACCAGGCCGCCGGTGACGTTGGCGGCCACCGGGATGCGGGGATCGGACAAGGTAAGCGCGCCGAGCACCCGCGCCACTTCCTCCTGGGCCGGCTGCATCAGGGCGCAATGGAAGGGCGCGCTGACCGGGAGCATCACCGCGCGGCGGGCTCCCTTGGCCTTGGCCAGCGCGGCGGCCTTCTCGACCGCAACCAGCGCGCCGGAGATGACCGTCTGGCCGGGGGAGTTGAAGTTGGCGGCCGAGACCGCGAGGCCGGTCTCCTGGGCGGCTTCACGGCAGGCTTCGGCCACCTGGGCCGGGTCCAGCGAGAGGATGGCGGCCATGGCGCCCTCGCCGGCCGGAACCGCCAGTTGCATCGCCCGTCCGCGCGCCTTGACGGAGCGAACCGCATCGGCAAAGCTGAGCGTTCCAGCTGCCACGTGGGCCGACCATTCGCCCAGGGAGTGACCGGCGGCGAGCGCGGGCTCGACCCCGTGCGCGGCCAGTACGCGCCAGGCGGCGACGCTCACCGTGAGAATGGCGGGCTGGGTGTTTTCCGTCAGCTTGAGCGCTTCCTCGGGCCCCTCGAAGATCAATTTTGAGAGCGGAAAGCCGAGGGCTTCGTCGGCTTCGGCGAAGGTCTGGGCGGCAACGGGGAAATGTTCGGCAAGATCGCGGCCCATGCCAACAGCCTGCGAACCCTGCCCCGGAAAGAGAAAAGCGATTTTAGTGGACATTCAGAAAGGATTGTAAATTACGTCCCAGGACGGAAGAGCTGTTCGTGGAGTGGAATCAGGGCAATCGCATCAGCGGCGCTCCGCTCATTATCAGGATTCGATTCGCCCCTACGGGGCGAGTCCTGTTTTCTCCGCATTCTACCCAGGGTTCCGTTGCGCTCCACCCTGGGCTATTTTCGACGCCTCCCTCCGGGAGGGTGCGGCGACTGCTCAGCTCTTCGCTCGGAATGATAGAAAGGGCGGGGCATGGAACAGTGAAACCGCGGATCCTTCGACTTCGCTTCGCTCCGCTCAGCAGGTCTCAGTTCCAGCGCTTCTTGTCGTCGTGCTCTTCGTCGATCTGGCGGCCCTGGCCGTCCAGGTGCACGGTGCGGCCCTGGGAGCGCATATAGACCTCGAACTTGCGGGCGGCGCGGCGGCGCTTCCAGCGGTAATAGCGGTTGCGCACGGCGTACCACCGCTCGCTGAGGCCCAGCGAGAAGCCGCGGCGCGGGGCCAGACGGATGAAGGCGAGACCGGCCAGGGCGCCTCCCAACTGGGCGAAGGCGTACATGCGCTGAGCACCAAAGAGCATGGCGATGGCCACCAGCGCGTAGATGACCGCGATGTAGCGGGCCTTGATGCCGATGGTGAAAAACAGCAGGAACTCGACGTCGCCGGCCAGCGTGCCGATGGCCACCAGCAGGCCGAAGATGCCGCCGATGCAGCCGGTGATGGGAATCTCGGCCAGGGAAAAGCTCAGCGGGCGGCTGCACGCATAAATTGCGGCGGCGGCAGCCGCGGTTCCCAGCACGGAGATCGCGTAAAGGCCGGTGACCCAGCTTGCGCTGCGGGTGCTCTCCAGAAAACCGGCCAGAAACCAGAGGGAGAGCAGTTCAAAGAGTGTGTTGAGCAGCACAGGATGCACCAGGCTGTAGGTGAGGGGCTGCCAGAGAGCGCCATGCAGGAAGGCGCCGGGAACAAATGCGAAAGAGAGCGCAAGCTGCACGGCCGTGGCCGGAACCACCATCTGCGCCAGCGCCAGGGCAAAGTAGGCGGCGAGGTTCCAGAGAACCAGGCGGCGCGTGGCGCCGCGGAACTCGGGGAAGGAGAACGGAGTGGAGCCAAACCTGGGCATCGTCAGTCTCAGGGTAAACCGTGGAGCAGGCGAGTGTCATGGGGCAGGATGGGCCGGCGGCTCGTGCGCCCCCCAAATTTCTGTGCGGCACAGCTTGAATTCCAGCATAGTCCCAATACGGAACCGTTTCTGGAGGTCGAATTCAGCCGCCCAGGTCACAGGAAGAGTGAATATTCATAGTGTATTCTCCGTTCTGGGAGTTCCGCTTGCGGCCTGGGCTCAAGCCTCTTGACCTGAGGCCGGTTTTCACTCAAAAATAGCGGAGTCGTATCGCAACGCGCCGTCATCCTGCAATATAAAATGCCTTGGAGAGAGAGGAGGCTGCCATGCCGAGCTGCCCTGAATGCGAGAATGAGCTTGACATTGAAATGGACGAAGTGGAAGAAGGCGACGTGGTCGTCTGCGACGAGTGCGGAACCGAGTACGAGGTGGTCGGCGTCGAGCCGCTGGAGCTGGTGCGGGTAGACGACGGTCTGGATGAGGACGACGAGGACATCGTCGACGATGAAGAGGAGGACGAGTGAGGTTGAACCGCGCAAGTTTGACGGCCGGGGTGGCCTTTGCCCTCCTGGCGGCGGGTTTTATTCCCTTGGCGGCACGGGGAGGCTGGAATGGCTCTGTTTTTGGGCCGTTTGCGGCCCAGGCGCAGAACTTGGGCGAGCGCGCGGTCATGGGCATAGTGGTGGACCCGAACGCCGCGCCGGTGGTCGGCGCCACGGTTTTTCTCAAGGACCTGAAATCCAAGTCCATTCGCAGCTATACAACCACCGAGAAAGGCCGATTCCGCTTTGGCCAGGTGAATATGGCCGAGGATCACGAACTCTGGGCGGAAAAAGACGGCAAAAAGTCCGCCGTCAAGACGGTCAGCTCCTGGGACACGCACAAGGAGTTCGAGGCCGAGCTGAGGCTGAAGTAAGATGAAGGCCCACGGCATTGCAGGAATGCCGCAGCTATTTTTTACCCCTCCAGCTTTTTCGTCACCAGCTCATTGAGCAGCGCCGGGTTGGCCTGGCCCTTTGAGGCCTTCATCACCTGGCCGACAAAGAAGCCCGCCACGGTCTTCTTGCCCGCGCGGTACTGCTCCACTTGCTTGGGGTTGGCCTCGATGACCTGGTCGATCAGCGCTTCAATGGCCGAGGAGTCGGTGATCTGCTCGGGCTTCTCGCGCTCATAGACGGCAGCGAAGTCCTCGTTCTTTTCAAAGCAGAGATCGAACAACTGCTTGAGCTGCTTGGAGCTGATCTTGCCCTCGTCGAGCAGATCGGCGGCCAGCACAATGCCGGCCATCGAGACCGGCGACTGCTCCTGTTCGAGGCCCAGAGCCTTGAGCCGTCCGCCCAGTTCGCTGAGCAGCAGATTGGCCACGCGGTGGGGATTTTTGGCGGTTTTGGCGGCGGCCTCGAAGCGATCGGCGAACTCGCGCGTGGCGGTCAGCGCGAAGGCGTCCCGGCTGGTCAGCTCGTACTCGGCGATCATGCGGGCGCGGCGCGTCTCGGGCAGCTCGGGGAGCTTTTTTCTGGTTTCGGCCAGAAATTCCGGCGAAATGAGCAGCGGCGGAAGGTCCGGTTCGGGGAAGTAGCGGTAATCGTGGGCCTGCTCCTTGGACCTCATCGAGTAGGTGCGGCCCTCGGCGGCATTCCACAAACGGCTCTCCTGTGTGACGCGGCCGCCGGACTCGATGACCTCGATCTGGCGTTCGATCTCGTACTCGAGAGCGGCGCGGACAAATCGAAAACTATTGACGTTTTTGACCTCGGCCTTGGTGCCGAACTTTTCCTGGCCCTTTGGACGGACGCTGACGTTGGCATCACAACGAAGCGAGCCCTCCTCCATGTTGCAATCTGAGACGCCGCAGTAGAGCAGGATTTCCTTGAGACGGACGAGGTATTCGAAGGCCTCGTCGGGGGTGCGGATGTCGGGTTCGGAGACGATCTCGGCCAGCGGCGTGCCGCAACGATTCAAATCCAGAGACGTGTGGTTGGCGGAGTCCACGAAGCCGTCGTGGATGCTCTTGCCGGCGTCTTCTTCCATGTGCAGGCGGGTAATGCCGATGCGCTTGGTTGTTCCGTCGGCCGTGGGCACGTCGATCCAGCCGTGCTCGGCCAGGGGCTTGTCGAATTGCGAGATCTGGTAGCCCTTGGGCAGGTCGGGATAGAAGTAGTTCTTGCGGGCGAAGATGGAGCGCTCGCGCACCTGGCAGTTGATGGCCAGGGCGGCCAGGGTGGCGAACTCGACGGCCTTCGCGTTGAGCACCGGCAAGGCTCCGGGCAGCGCCAGGCATACGGGGCAGACGTTGCTGTTGGGAGCCGAACCGAAATGGTTGGCGCAACCGCAGAAGGCCTTGGAGGCGGTGAGCAGTTGCACGTGGACCTCGAGTCCGATGACGGGCTCGTACTTGGCCAGGACTTCAGGCGATAGCGCGGCGGCAGACATACATGAATTTTAGCGCGAAGGGGTGGCGGATTCCGTGATTCCGGGGTTCAGGCAACGAGCTCCTGGTCCTTGTACTGCAACTGGTAGAGCTTCCAGTAGAGGCCGCGCTGCGCCAGCAGTTGCTGGTGGGAGCCCATCTCGCGCAACTGGGCCTTGTGCATCACCAAAATGGTATCGGCGCGCTGCACGGTCGAGAGGCGGTGGGCGATCAAAACGCTGGTGCGGCCCTCGACCATGCGCTCCAATGCGCCGCGGATGCGCAGTTCGGTGTCGGTATCGACGCTCGAAGTGGCTTCGTCGAGGATGAGGATGCGGGGATTGAAGGCCAGCGCGCGGGCAAAGTTGATGAGCTGCTTCTGGCCGGTAGAGAGCGAGTTGCCGCGCTCCTGCACCGGCTCGTCGAATTGGTTGGGGAGGCTCTCGATGAAATCCAGCACATTGACGTCGCGGGCGGCCTGGCGCAGGCCGGCCTCGGTGATGGCCTCGTTGCCGAAGCGAATGTTTCCCCCGAGCGTGCCGGTGAACAGGAACGGGTCCTGGAGGACGACGGCGAAGTGCTGGCGGAGCTTGGTGAGATCGTGCTGGCGCAGATCGATGCCGTCGATCAGAATCTGACCGGCGGTCACGTCGTAGAAGCGCATCATCAGGCTGATGAGGGTGGTCTTGCCGGCGCCGGTGTGGCCCACGATGGCCACCGTCTGGCCGGGTTCGATGGTGAAGGAGACGTCCTTCAGAACCCACTCGATGCCGTCGAGCACCTGCGGTGCGGCCAATCGCTCGCTAGTCGCTCGCATGAGCTTTTCCTCGGGTGCTAAAACCCCTTTCCTCTGAGCCTCCGCTTCTGGGGCCTCCGCTTCCGGGGCCGGGTTGATGCACGGGCTAAAGCCCGCACCCTTCACCGGCAAGTCTTCTTCCGCTGGCTGGAAATCCCCAGTCAATGCAGCTTGATGATTGCCGGGGCTAAAACCCTGACCCGCCAGCTCGTGACTTGCCAGCCCATGACCCGTCAGGCCTTGATTTGCCGGGCCTTCGCCTTTCGCCGGAGTGAATTCGCCCGTGGCTTGGGCGACGGCGGCCTGCTGTTGCTCAGTCAGTTTTTGGTAGGTGAACCAGACGTGGCGGAATTCGATGCGGTTGCTGCCGTCGCCAGCCAAGGGGAGGGCGGGGCCGACGATCTCGGCGGGTGTGTCCAGCAGCTTGAAGATGCGCTCGCTGGCGGCCATCGCCGATTGCAGGATGTTGTACTTGTCGCTCATGTCCTGGATGGGCCGCCAGAAGCGTTGCGAGTACTGGATGAACATGGCCAGCACACCGATGGAGACCGCGCCATTCAGCACGCCGAAGCCTCCGCGCCAGATGACCAGCGCGATGGCGATGGACGAGAGCAGCTCGACGGCTGGGTAGTAAAGGGCGTAGGCGAAGATGGTGTCCTTGAAGGCGATCATGTACTGGCTGTTGACGTCTTCAAAGTCGTCGAAGGCGCGCTGCTCGCGGTTGAACAACTGCACCACGCTCATGCCGGAGATGTGCTCCTGGGTGAAGCTGTTGATGCGGCCGATGGCGGCGCGGACGCGGCGGTAGCTCTCGCGGACGTGGTCGCGGAAGAGGCGCGTGACGACGAGGATCAGCGGCAGGACGGCGAAGGCCAAAAGGGCCAGCCACCAGTTGATGGCGAGCATCACGATGGCCATCACGGTGAGGTTGAAGAAGTCGTCCACGATGGCCAAAACGCCCGCGGTGAACATCTCGTTGATGGCGTCCACGTCGGAGGTGATGCGGGTGACCAGGCGGCCCACGGCGTGGGTGTCGAAGAAGCCGATGTGCATGCGCTGCATGTGGCGGAAGATCTCGCGGCGCAGGTCGAACATCAGCTTCTGGCCGGTCCACTGCATCAGGTAGGTCTGAATGAACTCAAAGAGGTAGGCCAGCAGCAGCGCGGCCAGGTAGAGCGCGGCCAGGCGGGTAATGCCCTGCACGGGATCGTCGGAAAGCAGGCGGCCGAAGCTGCTGTTCCGGCCCAGCCAGCGGGACAGCAGGCTGATGGAGTGGTGGGGGTTCAAGCCGGGCGAGAGGTAGCGGTCGATGGCCACCATGACCAGGTAGGGGCCGGCGACATCGCTCAGGGATTTGAGGCTGACGGCCAGCGTCGAGATGGTGGCCTGAATCCAGTAGGGGCGCAGGTAGCGTCCGAGCCGGCGCATGAGCCGGGAGTCGTAGATCTTGCCGACGGGGTCTTCATCCGGCTTTTTGGATTTCTTCTTTTCTTCTTCGGCCATCGGTCGGGCGGGGTTCGGCTTCCTCTTCCATTGTACGAGGTAGGGCAAGCCAGCCGGGGCCAGGAAAGGAACATGGCTTCCCAGATCTCAAGCACGAGACCCGGAACGCCATGTTGTGAATCTGGGAATTTATAGCAGTTTCATGGTTGCTGTCGTGGGGGTCGATGAACTCAAGCGGCTCCTTCCTCAAGAAGAAGCCACCTGCCAGGATATTCGCAACGCCACATTACCCCTGGATTCGTTCTAGTGGCGATCGTGGTCTTCGCGGAAGTGAGAAAAGGCCATATCGTAGCCGCGGCGGAAGCCCTCGCGGTATTCGTCGTGTGCGGGCCCAGGAACCGGAGGATGGCGGAATTCGT
>PMPH01000068.1 GCA_003161045.1 Acidobacteriaceae bacterium | reverse complement strand
AACTGCACTCCAACATTCTGGCAGCTTGCGGACCCAACAACCCAGGACTTAGTTCAGCCGTCAGGATTGGGCCGTGTATGATCATCGATCTTCAATCCATCCTAAGCGTCTTTCGAGACGATCCACGCATCTACAATCCGGTTAGTTATGTGGTATGCGGAGCGCTCCTGCTGGTATGGGCAATTCACACACTCCGGTCGCTCTTTTCGCCGCGAAGTGCCTGGCTGGGACTGGCTGTAGCGGCGACTCTTACCATGCTCGTGAGCTATCATCGGCCCTACGATGCGAAGCTCCTGCTGCTTACCGTTCCGGCCTGCGTCATGCTTTGGGCCGAGGGCGGGCCGATTCGGTGGCTTGCGCTCCTGGTAACTTCCGCGGGGATTGTCTCCACTTCGGACATCCCGTTGACTATTCTCCTAATTCTCACCAAGAATATGCACATCTCCACAGCGGGGCTGTCCGGACAGATACGAACAGTCCTGCTGATGGAACCAACCCCGCTCATCTTGCTGGTGACGGGCATTTTCTATTTGTGGATTTATGTGCGGCGCGATCCTGCCCAACCTCCATTGACTGAGGTTGGAGAGCCGGGAGAAAAGCAACTTGCGTCCACGCCGGCTTAATCCGATTCATGTCTGAGAAGTCCGCCCGGCAGTGTAACTCCGGGCTATCGCGCCGTTTCAAAGTGGAAGAGAGGATGAAGATGACAAGGATGCGGCGGATTGCCCTGGTTTGGATCTTGCTGAGCAGCGCAATTTCCATCTGGTGGGGATTCGACATGGGGCAGACGTCGAATGGCTGGGTGGATTTCCGTGCAGTTTACTATGGCACGCGATGCCTGCTGCAGCACCACAATCCATACAGCGTGAGCGAGTTGGAGGCTGTTTACCGGGCCGAGGGCGGAGAACGCGCGTCGGAAACCATCCAGGCCCGCCAGGCGGTGACGCTGTACGTCAACGTGCCCACTACCTTCATCTTCGTCGCGCCTTTTGCGATGCTGCCGTGGGGGCTTGCGCACTGGTTGTGGCTCAGCCTCACCGCTGGAGTTTTCATCCTGGCCGCTTACCTGATGTGGGATCTCGGAGCGAGCTATGCGCCCAAGCTCTCACTGTTTCTGGTTTGTCTGCTTGCGGCCAACTGCGAGGAGATTTTTTGTGCTGGCAATGCGGCCGGTCTCGTGGTCAGCCTTTGCGCGGTGGCCGTCTGGTGCTTTCTGCGGGAGCGCTTTGTGCCGGTTGGCATTTTGTGCCTGGCGGCCAGCCTGGCCATCAAACCCCATGACGCGGGTCTGGTCTGGCTCTATTTCCTGCTGGCGGGCGGGGTCTGCAGAAAGCGCGCGCTGCAAACCCTGCTGATTACCGCCGTTCTGTGCCTGTCGGCCTTTTTGTGGGTCTCTCACGTTGCGCCGCATTGGACGGAGGACTGGAACGCCAATCTTACGGCCATTTCGGCGCATGGCGGTATTAATGAACCGAGTCCCGATTCTCTAACTGGTCGTTCCGCCGCCATGGTCATCGATCTGCAGGCGGCCGTGAGTGTTTTTCGGAACGATCCGCGCGTTTACAACCTGATCAGCTACCTGGTCTGCGGCGCGCTTCTGTTGGTATGGTCGGTGCGCACGCTCAGGTTGCGCAGTTCGCCTGCGGGAGCCTGGCTCGCGCTGGCGGCCGTCGTGCCTCTTACCATGCTGGTGACCTATCATCGGCCGTGGGATGCGAAGCTGCTGCTGCTGACCGTTCCCGCCTGCGCCATGCTCTGGGCCAGGGGTGGGGCTGTCGGGAAGATTGCGCTGTGGGTGAATGCCGCGGGGCTTGTCCTGACCGGAGATGTTCCTTTGGCCATTCTCAATATTCTCTCGATAAAGCTGCATGTGGGCACGGCGGGGATTTTCGAACAGATGCTGACAGTTGTGCTGAATCGGCCTGCCTCGTTAATCTTGCTGGTGATGGGCATTTTCTACCTATGGATGTATCTGCGGCGCCCAGTCTCCGATCAAGAGACCGGCGCCGCTCAGAGTGCTTCAGCGCGCACCGAGTCCATATTCCAGCCGAATTGAGCGAACTTGCCTGGAGCCTGAGAGGAGCCGTCTTCATGCCCCAGGAATTCAATTCTCCGAACAACGGCCAGACGCCGTCCGCGCCGGTTGCCGCCGCAACTGAAGCCCGCGCGGAGCAGCCGCACGGCTTGCCGGAGGGCCAGATTTCAGGCAATGCGGAAGCCGCCAAGGCCTTTGAAAGCATAGACGATCTGATCGGGCGGATGGCCGCCGGGCTCTACAGCGTGGCCTCGATGCTGCTGGGCGAAGGCGAAGAGAGGGTGCGGCTGGTGGAGACGGCGGTGGCCGCGGCGGAGGTCTCGGTCTGTTGCGATCCCGCCAAGGCGCGCCAGAGCAGCTTGTGGGCGCTGGGCGCCGCGGCCCTGGATCTGCGGGACAAGCGCAGCCCCAATTGCCTGGCCGCGCCGGAGGGACTGGAGCCGGCCACAACCTGCATCGAGGACGACGACCTGGCCTTGGCGGGGATTTCGAGCGAGGAATTGAAGAAGATGCTCGGCGGAGAGGAGCGTAACCAGGTGCGGAACTGGTTGGCAAGCCTGTCCATAGCGATGCGCACGGTCTTTGTGTTGCGCGCGGTGGGCAGCCTCACGGCCGCGGAGACGGCCACGCAGGCGCGGCAGCACGGCGGACCGCAAGCCGCCGCATGGACCCCGGAGCTGGCGCGCGAGGTCTTCCGCCAGGGGCTCTGCTCACTGGCCTCGCAACTGATTCACGCCTCGGCCGAAGCGTAATGGCTCTGGCCATTCTCCGCTCTCTCTTGCTGGCTGGAAACCGCTTTCCGGCTTTCATGAAACCGCTTTCTGGCTTCTGATCGAGGTCAAGCGTTCGCGCTGGAGTTCAGCCGCGCTTCCTGCTTCAGCCGTCCTTCCCGTTTGTTCGATACACTAAATGTACGGAATCTGTTGGCTGCTCGTTGCATCCATTCAGCAGCGGGCAGGGTGGGGCTACAGTTATTCGTTGAAAGTCGAACGGGCTTGATGTCTTCATTCATTTTTAGCAACAGATCGATCTGTCGCCATGCCTGTGCCCTGCGCCTGGGCTTGGCGGCGCTGGCGGCGGCTTTGTCCACGGCCGGGCTGGGGGCGCAGACAGTGTCGCCCTTTCAGGGCAGTGTGACCCAGGGTGAAGTCTCGCCGCAGCCCATTGGCCTCTCGCTGGACGAGGCCATGCAGCGAGGGTTGAGGGCCAACCTGGGCGTCATCCTGAGCGGCACGCAGACGGCCGCGGCGCGCGGCGAAAGGCTCAGCCAGTTGCAGGCGCTGCTGCCCTCGGTGGACTTCAACGCCAAGGAAAGCGTGATGGAGGCCGACCTGCCCGCCGAGGGGTTGCGCATTCCCGGCTTCCCCGCCATCATCGGGCCTTATGGATTTACCGATCTGCGGGCTTCGCTCAGTTGGTCGCTGGTGGATGTGGCTTCGCTGCGCAACTACCTGGCCGCGCGCCACAACTTCACCGCCGCCGCATTGACGGCCCAGGACGCGCGCGAGATGGTGGTGCTGTCGGTGGGCAACGCCTACCTGCTGGTTTTGGCCGACGAAACCCTCGTCGCCAGCGTGGAAGCGCAGGTGGCCACAGCCAAGGTTTCGCTCGATCAGGCGGTGGCCAACCACCAGGCCGGAACCGCGCCGCTGCTCGATGAGCTGCGCGCCCGCGTGGACTATCAATCGCAGCAGCAGCAGTTGATCGTGGCCCAAAACGCTCTGGAAAAGGACAAATTGGCCCTGGCGCGTACCATTGGCCTGCCCCTGGCGCAGAGCTTTACGCTCACCAACAAGGCGCCTTACGCGGCCTTCGATCAAATCGACGTGGAGAAGGCCATTCGCGAAGCCCACACCAATCGCAAAGACCTGGCGGCCATGGCCGAGCAGGCCAAAGCGGCCCAGGAGCAGCGCAAGGCGGCCACCGCCGACCGGCTGCCCACCCTCAAATTTGACGGTGATTACGGCGACATCGGCGTGAATGTGATGAACTCGCACGGCACCGGCGACGCCGCCGGCACGCTGAGCGTCCCGTTGTTCAAAGAGTTTGCCCTGCGTGGCGAAGCCCAGGTGGCCCAGGCTCATCTGGACACAGCGAAGGCCCAGTTGAGCGACAAGAGCGCCCAGGTGGACGCCGATGTGCGCG
>PMPH01000055.1 GCA_003161045.1 Acidobacteriaceae bacterium | reverse complement strand
CCTCTTCGTAGGTGATGACGGTGGCCGCGGCGCCGAACTTGGCGGCCACGTCCTTGACCATCTCGGCGTCGAGGGACTGGTTGACGGCGACGAAGATGCCGCTCATCAGCAGCGTGGCGATCAAATCCTTGGCGCGGACTTCGAGCTTTTCGGCCAAATCCTTGACGCTGATGCCCTCGGTGACGGTGACTTCGCGGGTGATGGGCAGCGGCTCAGTGCCGTAGTGCACTCCGCCATAACGTGGCGGCGGCACAAAGCCCTTCATCGGGCCTTCCTTGGTCTTGGGATACTGCTGGCGGCCGCCGCGGCCTCTGGCCGGGGCACGCTGCGGACGAGGCGCTTCGCCGGTGGGCGGTGCGCCACCCGCGCCGGGACGAGCTCCAAAACCCGGACGGGGTGGTCCGCCGCCGGGGCGAGCGCCAAAGCCGGGACGGGCGCCTGGCGCACCCGGAGCTCCGGTTCCGCCTGGCCCGGCATAACCGCCAGGCGTGGTGCGGGTGGGGTGCTTGGGCCGCGGACCGCCAGGGTACTGGCCGCCAACGCCCGGAGCGCCTCCCGGTGTGCGCTGAGGATAGCCGCCTGGTCCGCCGGAGGGCCTGCGGTCGTAAATCGGCCGGCCACGCTGAATGCCCGCAGCCGTTCCGGTATTCGGCGCCGGAGGGGGCGCGGCGACCACTGGGGGCGCCTTGTAAACCGGACGGGGGCCGGTTTGCGGCATCACCATGCGCCGGGCGGGAAGCGCCGCGGTGGGCGATGCAATATGCGTGTGCCCTCTTGTGCGTTGCGCGGCTTGCTGCGCCGGGGTGAGTTGCTGCGCCGGGGCGGCGGAAGTCGCCGCTGTGGCGGCAGTTGCGGCCGGTGTGGGCACGGCAGCGGCGGAAGCCGTGGCTTCCTGCGCAGGCGCAGCCGCGGCGGCTCCGGCAGCCGACGGGGCGGCAATCAGGGCAGGCTTGGCGGTTGGCTCAGCGGCCGCGACCTCCGGAGTTGCAGCAGCCGGGACTGCCGTAACCGGCGTCACGGCAACTTCAGGAGGCGTGGCGACGGCGGCGGGCGCAACCCGTTCTGGAGTTGCAACGGGCGGCGCGGCAGGCTCAACCGGGGAAGCGGCAACAGGCTCGGCCGGCGGCTTGACGGCGGCAGCCGGTTCGCTGGCGCGCTGAGGCTCTTCGCGGACCACAGAGGCCGAAACGGCCGGCGGCTTGACCACCACTGTCACCGCGGGCGGCGCAACGGCGACGGCCGGGCGCTGCGCAACCACTGCGCCTGCCGGAGCCTTGGCGACCACCGGATTGACCGGCGGATGGGAGGCAATAGCGGGCGGCGGAGGCGGCGCAACAGAAATAATGGGAGGCGCGGAGCGAGGCTGAGGAACGATCCTGCGCGGCTCCGGACGGGCCGGCGTGGCGGCGGCAACGGCCGGAGCCGCCGCAGGCGGCTTCACCGGTGAGGGAGTGTGCCGCACCTCGGGATTCTGTTCCTGTTTCTTGGCCAATACAGCCTTCAGCACATCGCCAGGCTGGGATATATGCGAGAGATCAATCTTGGGCGCAATGCCCTGAGGGGCGCGGGAGGGCTGTGTGCTGGCGCTCTTCGCGCTCCGCGAGCCACGCTCAAAATGCGCACGCACCTTCTCCGCTTCGTCGGCCTCCAGCGAACTGGAATGGGTCTTGCCGGTGGCCAGGCCGAGCTCTGCCAATACGTCAAGAATCCGCCGACTCTTGACTTCCATCTCGCGTGCGAGATCGTTGATTCGAACCTTACTCATCCGCCTCTTTTCAAATTCTGCCACCCAAAGCCCTTAGTCGCTCATAGCTACCTCATGGCATTGGCTGCTCTTGAAACTTCCCTGGTTGCCTGATTGGCCTGGAAGGTCGCGGCGCATCTTACGCCTGATCCTCTTCGGCCGCCTGCTCGTCCTTGGTAGTGCTTTCGGTTTCGTTCTCTTCCAGCAGCGGCTCTTCCGCGCTTTGAGCGTCTTCCTCAAGCGACTCCGCCGGACGGTCTTCCAAAGTTTCCACTTCCGCCTCATCGGCGGTAGGAATGTCCTCGATGGCCTCTTCGGCCAGGTTTCGGTATTCTTCCGCATCCTCTTCGGCAGCGCCGTCATTTTCGACAGAGCCGGCATTCTCGTCTTCGGCGGCGCGTACGTTCTCCGCTTCGGTGATGACCGCGGCGTCGTTTTCCGCCTCCGCCGCATCCGTCTCCAGCACCGCTTCGCGATCTTCCTCGCTGACGGCCGTCTCGGCGCCTTCGGCTTCAGTGGTCTCCGCTTCCGCGGTTTCCGCCTCCGCTCCCTCGGGCATGTGGCCTTCCTCGCCCTCTTCAAAGCGGCCGAAGTAGTGGCGCACGGCCACGCTGATGCGTTCCAGCGTCTTCTCGCCGATGCCGGGAATCTCTTCGAGCTGCTCGGGCGTCATGTCGGCCAGCGCCTCGACGGTGGTAATGCCGGCGGCGACCAGCTTTTGGATGATCGCGTCGCCCAGCTCGGAAACCTGCTCGATGGGCGTCGAGGGTCCGCCGGTGAGGTCCTGCATCTGCTGCTCGACCTCCTGGCGCTTCTCCTCTTCGCTCTTGATGTCGATCTTCCAGCCCAGCAGCTTAGCCGCCAGGCGCACATTCTGCCCCTTCTTGCCGATGGCCAGCGAGAGCTGCGTGTCGTCGACGATCACTTCCAACTGCTTGTCGGTCAGGTCGGCAATCGAAACGCGGCTGACCTTGGCCGGCTGCAAAGCCTTCTCGGCAAAGGTCGTAATCTCGTCGGAATACTCGATGATGTCGATCTTTTCCCCGCGCAGTTCGCGGATGATCGACTGCACCCTCATGCCCTTCATGCCCACGCAGGCGCCCACCGGGTCCACGTCCTTGTCGCGGCTTTGCACGGCAATCTTGGTGCGCTCGCCGGCCTCGCGTGCAATGGCTTTGATGGTCACGGTGTTGTCGTAGATCTCCGGGACTTCGGATTGAAAGAGATTCGACACCAGTTCCGGTGCGGCCCGCGAGACGATCACCTGCGGCCCCTTGGCGGCGCGGTCCACCTTCAAAAGAACCACGCGAACCCGTTCGCCAATGGAGAACTGCTCCAGCCGCGACTGCTCTCTCTTGGGGCAGCGCGCCTCGGCCTTGCCCAGGTCGTAGATCACGTCCTGGCCCTCGATCCGCTTGACGGTGGCGTTCAGCACTTCCTTCTCGCGGTGAGCGTACTCGTTGAAGACCGTGTCGCGCTCGGCCTCGCGCACCTTCTGGAAGATCACCTGCTTGGCCAGTTGCGCGGCAATGCGGCCCAGTGGGCTGGTGTCGCGATAGAGCCGGATCTCGCTGCCGACCTCCACGTCCGGCGCCAGTTCCTTGGCCTCGGTGAGCGTGATCTGGTTCAGCGGATCCTCGATGGTCTCATCGTCGGCCACAACGGTCTTATAAATGTAGGCCGTGATCTCGCCGGTCTCCTTGTTCAGCTCGCCGCGCATATTCTCCTGGGTCTTGTAGAACTTGCGCGTGGCCAAGGCGATGGCCTCCTCGACGGCTCCCACGACGATCTCCGGATCGATGCCCTTTTCCTGACTCAAGAGCTCGATGCTCTGGTACAAAACGCTGGCCATACTTTGCTTGCTCTCTCGGTACTTCGCTTACGGCGGAGGCCCTTTGGGCCCGCGCCGGTTCAGTTGGTTGCATTGAAGGGGACGGGCTTCAAAATGCTGGCCGACCCAAAACCCGGCCCTTCAACCAGTAGCAGCCGTCCACCTTACTGCATCTATTCGATGCACTTTCACCTTACCCAGGGTGCCCACTTCTTGGACTGCGCTCCGGGCAGGCTCTCACCGCGTTCTTGATCTTGCGGCTAGGGCGGGAAACCACAATTCCCTCAAATCTCCGGCACCAGTTGCGCCTTCTCGATGTTCTCCAGCGCAATCTCCACCACACTCACGCAGGCCTTCCGGCTCTTGCTGTTCTGCTTGACCGCATTCAGGTCAAGCGTAATCGCCGCGCCGGCTCCTGTTCCCGTTCCAGCCGTCAATCGTCCCTGCCAGTGCCGGTTGTTGCGGACCGGCTCGAAGGTCTGCACCTTCACCAGGCTGCCCGCAAACCGTTGAAAATCCTCCGGCCTGGTCAGCTTGCGGTCCAGCCCCGGAGAACTGGCTTCGAGCGTGTACTCGGCGCCCGGAATCAGATCTTCCACGTCCAGCAAAACTCCAAAATCACGGCTGAAAGCGGCACAATCCTCGTGGGTAATCCCCGAAAGCTGCTCCAGACGGTCGGGACTCAGCGCGCCTTCCCGGAGTTGCTGAACGAGCCGCTCCAGCAGAGTCTCGTTTCCCTCTCCGGCGTCCTCAGTCTTGGCCTCTTCAGCCGCGCGGACCGCAATCGCCGCCTTCAACCGCGCCCGCTGCTCAGCGTTTTTCTCAAGATAAACGCGCAGGGTACGCTCCTTCGACGGGCCGATGAACTCAATGTCCACTACCTCCAGCCCATGTGAAGCAGCCACTCGCGAAGCCGCCGATCGAATTGCGTCCAGTCTGATTGCCATCGTTCCCTTGGCCGTCCATCGGATGGCCTTGTTCCCGGCTCATCTTCCCGGCTCCGGGCCCCCAAAACCAGCCCTGAACCCAAGCCTTTGCCGCAAATAAAAAGTGGGCTGTAAGCCCACTCATCTCTCCGCCAGCCGGCATACCCACGACAACTCTGGCGGACAAACTCGTCTGCATCGTTATCATACGGCGAAATCCTGGGAAATTCAATGCGCCAGCGGGGCAGAGGCGGGGCTGACGCCGGTAAATTGTGAAATCCGGCTTCAATTGAGCTGGCTGCGTTGCCTCATCTCAGCATTGCGAGCGGGCAGAAAAAAGCTTCCCGCTTGCAACGCGCGCAGAATCTGCCGCCGCAAAAGCTAGTTTTAGAGCAGATTCTTAGTACTACAGTTGAAATCGAAGATTCTGGAGGGAGCAGGGGGCTTTAGCCCCCTGAAAGCTAGCGAATAAGCGGGGCCTTCAGGCCCGGGTTTTTGCTAGCCGCGCTTCTTTCCTCCCGACGCACCGCCGGGGCGTTTTCCGCCGGGACGAGGGCTGGTGCGTTTGGCTCCCGAGCCAGCGGACTTGGCTTTATAGCCGGACTTGGAGAAGCCGCCCGGCTTGGGCCCACCAGCTTTGGAGCCGGCTCGCGAACCGGAGGCGGGCTTGCCAGCCCCGCCGAAGCTGGGCTTGGGCTTCCAGCCAGGACCGGCTTTTCTTTCGGCGCGCGAAGTGGAACTGGGATAGGGCTTCGCCTTGGTGGGGCGATAGTCGGATGCGCCCTCGGTGCGCGGCGTGTAGGGCCTAGGCGAACTGGACGAACTGGATGGGTGAGGGCCTGACGTGCGAGGGCCGGAGCCGGGCCGTGCGCTAGAAGCAGGCCGGCCTGAAGCTGGCCTGCTCGAAGTGGATCTGTCCGAGGACGATCCATAGGAGCGGCCCGCACCGGGCTTGGCCGGCCTGCCTGGCTTGCTGCTGGGACGCGCGCCGCCCGCGCGGGGTTTACCGCTGCTGGTGGTGAAGGGGCGCGTCAGTCCGCCTTCGCCGCGGAAGGGCTTGGCTGCGCCGGACCGGGGCGCGGAATCTGGAACCTCGGAGGTGGAACGGCTGGGACGGGGCCGGTCGGAGTACGGCCGGGACGAACCAGGACGGCTGGAAGTGGAGCGGCTTGAGCCGGAGCCGGTTGCATTGAAGCGAGGAGCGCTCGAAGGCCTCGTGCCGGGATGCGTTTGGCTCGGCCGATCGGCCTGAATTTCCTCAATGTGAAGATTGGGCGGCCGCACCGGGCCAAGATCTTCGTCGAAGTCTCGGGCTTCGCGGCGGGGTGGAGCAGGGCTCTTGAAGGCTGGCCGGCCGGTTCGCTCCTGGCCTTCAGGCTTCTTCCAGGTGGGTTTGGCCTTGAAGGGCCGGCCGGCGCCGGTTGCGCCAGCGGCAAATCGCTCTGTTGGACGCGCGGGGCGTTCTTCATCCTTCTTCCAGGCTGCGCGTCCTTCTGGGCGCGCGGATGGACGCGAAGCGGGAGGCCCACCGGGCCGGTCATACGCTCGGTCAAAGCTGCGGCCAGCTGGCCGGGCGGAGCCAAAGGGGGCCGAATCGCCGGCTCCTGTCCGCGGAGAACGGTCACCCTCCTCGTGGGAAAAGCTCCGAACAGGATTGGGGGCGGAGGTCCGGCCGGCGGCGGGGCGGAATCCCTCTTCGCCGGGCCGCGCCGGACGGGAGGGCTTGCCGCCACTCTTGGCAAATTGACCTGCGCCGCGGCTGGGGCGCTCCGCGCCAAAGACCTTTTTCGGACGATCGTCGCCGAAGCGGGCAGCGTTCGTTGGGGCCGCGGCGAAAGGCTGATTGGGCAAGCGCGGACGGCCGCTGGGCTTGGGAAGAACCGTCGGCAAACGGCCGGCATCGGCGGCATTGCGGCGGCGGAGTTCCTTTGATTTGGGAGTGCGCAGCTTGCCCTCGGCGGCCAGGCGCAGCCGCTCCAGCTCCTCCGGTTGTAATTCGCGCAGGTTGCCCGGCTCCTGGTCGAGGACCAGCGGACCGTAGCCGACACGGCGGATTTTTTCGACAAAATGACCGATCTCCTCGAACATTTTGCGCAATTCGCGGTTGCGGCCTTCGACGAGAACCACTTCGTACCAGGGA
>PMPH01000077.1 GCA_003161045.1 Acidobacteriaceae bacterium | reverse complement strand
TCGCTCTCGCGGGGCAGAAAATCGTACTCTATGCCCAGGCGCAGCATGGTTTCCAGGTGCCGCCGCAGGACCGCGGTCGAAATCAGCTCGGCAATCGCGGCCGTTTCGTTGCCGCCGTGCTCGATCTCGTGCAGCGTGGCGTAGCGCAGCTTCTTGCGCGCCTCATTTTCTTCATCCGTGCCGCTCGCGTACCACTGCGAGGTCTTCGCATAGAGCTTCCAGCAGTAGTAATCGAAGGCGCCAGCCTTGTCCTTGGCGTTGGCTGTGCGGCTTTCGCATTCCTCGATGAGCGCACGCACCTCGGCGACGGATTTGCCTTCCAGGTGCAGGAATCCCACCACCACATCGGCCACCTGCACGCCGGTGTTGTCGATATAGTTCTGCACATCGATCTTTTGTCCGGCGGCGCGCAGCAGGCGGACGAAGGTGTCGCCCAGAATGGCGTTGCGCAGGTGGCCGACGTGCGCGGCCTTGTTGGGATTGATGCTGGTGTGCTCGACCAGGGAATGGATTTGCACGCCGGTTTCGCTCAACTTTTTTATGATTTCCGTCGATTGTAAAGCGACGTCGCGCACCCCGGCCGTGCGGTCGAGGCGCGCGTTGATGTAACCCGCCCCGGCGACCTCAAAACCAGAGAAGCCTTCGAGTCCAGTGAGCGCGGCCACAATCTCCTGCGCAATGATTTTAGGGGCCTTGCGCAGCTTGCGCGCCAACTCAAACGCGATGGGCGTGGCCAGTTCGCCAAACTTCAGCTCCGGCGGAATCTCCAGAGGAATGGTTGCAAGCTGAAGATCGTACTTTGCCGCCAGGACCGCGCGAAGATGGCCCTCAAGCCTTTTTTGCAATTCCAGGTACACGTCGTTTTGCCTCAGAAATCCTTGATTTTCAAGGTGATTTTAACAGACCACCTGCGGTGGGGCAGACTTGGTGCAGCCGGAGGAGGGCGAATTGGGGCGTGTCGTCCCCACCCTTGCGACAAAAAAGCAAGAACGTCGCAAGGGTGGGGCCCCCTAGCTGAGCTGCCAGCAAGGCAAATGAATCAAAATGCCGTAAGATGGTGAGTAGATTGCTCTGAATATCCCGCCAGCCGACGGGGAGAATTGAGCGCAGCGCCCCGCCTATGACGAATTCCGCATCCAGTTCAACCCGCTTTTACCTGACCACGCCCATCTACTACGTGAATGCCCGCCCGCACCTGGGCCACGCCTACTCGACCATCGTCTGCGACGCCATTGCGCGGCGCAAGCGGGCGCTGGGCATCGAGACCTGGTTTCTGACCGGCACGGACGAGCACGGGCAGAAGATCGAGCGCTCCGCTCAGCTTGCCGGGCGCACCCCCGAAGACTTCGCCGCCGCCATCTCCGCCGAGTTTCGCGGCCTGTGGGACCGTCTGGGGCTGAGCTACGACGACTTCATCCGCACCACAGAAGAGCGCCACCAGCGCGGGACGCAGCAATTGTTCGCCACGCTGCGCGACAAGGGCTTCATCTACAAAGGCTCCTACACCGGCCAGTACTGCGTGAGCGATGAGCTTTATGTGGACGGCCCTCCGGGCACCGTCTGCCCCGATTGCGGCCGCCCCACCGAGACGGTGAGCGAGGAGAACTACTTCTTCAAGCTCTCGGCCTTCGAGCGCAAGCTGCTGGATTTTTACGAGGCCAATCCTGGCTTTATGGGCCCGGAGTCCACGCGGCGCGAGGTCATCGCCTTTGTGCGTGGGGGCTTGAAGGATTTGTCGGTCAGCCGCACCAGTTTTTCCTGGGGCATTCCCGTTCCCGGCGACGAAAAGCACGTGATCTACGTCTGGCTGGACGCGCTGGCCAACTACATCACCGCGCTGGGCTACGGCTCCGACGATCCAGTGGACCAGGCCCGCTTTGCCAAATTCTGGCCGGCGGACATGCACCTGATCGGCAAGGAGATCAGCCGCTTCCACTGCGTCTACTGGCCGGCCTTTCTGATGGCCGCCGGGATTCCGCTGCCGCGCTCGGTCCGTGCCAACGGCTGGCTGCTCTTCGACCAGGGGAAAATGTCCAAGTCCAAGGGCAACATCGTCCGCGCCGAAACCGTTCACGAGGTTCTGGGAGCCGACGCTCTGCGCTACTTCCTGCTCAGGGAGATTCCCTTCGGCCAGGACGGCAGTTTTTCCTTCGACGCTCTCGTCCAGCGCTACAACGGCGACCTGGCCAACGGCTATGGCAACCTGGTCAGCCGCGTCGTCAGCATGGTCCACAAGTACTTCGGCGGGATTGTGCCGGAGGCTGGGCCTGAGACCGCGGCCGAGGCCGCTCTGCGCGAGACTGCCGTGGGCGCCATCGCCGCCTTCGGACCCGCCTTCGACGAGCTGAACTTCTCCGAAGCCTTGAAGGCGCTGTGGGTTCTGGTGGCCGAGACCGACGGCTACCTGACCGCCAACGCGCCCTGGAAGCGGCCCGCCGACCGCCCGGAGGCGGAACACGTCGCGCTCCAGGCTCGCGTGCTGGCCACGGCCGCCGAGGCCATTCGCATCATCACCGCGCTGGTTTATCCCATCCTGCCCGACGCGGCCGCCAAGGTCTGGCTGCAACTGGGCCAGGGCGAGATCGCCGATGCGGCCAAGAAATCGTTTTTGACAGAACTCGCGTGGGGCGGATTGAATGCCGGAACAAAGTTGGGCGAGCCTGCGCCGCTGTTTCCCCGCGCCGAAAAGGACGCCATCGAACGCATGCAAAAGATTGAAGAGCAAAACAGCAGCAGCGTCATTGAAGCCGCCACCAACGGTACGGCCAATTCGGCGCCCGCAAGCGCCTCTGGTGAGGCCAGCAGCGGCTCCGCCAGCACCTGCGGTGCGGCCAGTAGCGGCTTCGCCGCAAAAGGTGAGACAGCAACTTCGGCTCCAGCGGCAAAGACTGCAGAAAAAGGGGCTATCGTGAGTGAAATTTCCGAAATGCAAACCTCCTGGGACAATGCCCCCGTTGATTCTGTTGGCATTGATGCGGCGGATGAAGCCCTGGCCTACGAAACGGTGGCATTGTCTTCGGCTCCTGTTCCCGCCGCAGTTCAATCGCCAGCCCCACCGCAGGAGGCGCAGATCACCATCGACGACGTCGTCAAGGTCGATCTGCGCGTGGCGCAGATTCTGGTGGCCGAGCGCGTCCCCAAGGCCGACAAGCTGCTGCGCCTGGAGGTCGATCTGGGCTACGAAAAGCGGCAGATTCTGGCCGGCATCGCGCAGTACTACGAGCCGGAGAAACTCGTTGGCCGGAAGATCGTGATCGTGGCCAACTTGGCTCCGCGCAAAATGCGCGGCCTGGAGTCGAACGGAATGCTGCTGGCCGCCTCGCTCGAAGGCGGCTCGCCGGTGCTGGCCGGATTCCTGGAAGATGTTCCGCTGGGCGCGCGGCTGAAGTAGCCACCTGCGGTGGGGCAGAGGCCTTCGGCTCACTCCTCCTCTGCGTCAGGCAGGGCTCTTCAGGCAATCGGGCGGCACAGCCCTTGCGGTTCATCATCAATGTGACAGGTTGATGAAGCAGGCAATGAAGGCCGCTGGAACCGCAACTCCACAGGCTGCCGTGGAAGCGGCATTGCGCTTGGTGGCGCGGCTGCACTCTGAGGAAATGGGCCGAGAGGCGAGCGCCAAATAGAGCAGGAAGACCATCCGCCCCACTTTCGTCGGAGGTTCCCCGATTGCTGATTGATTCCCACGCCCACCTGGACAGCGAGCGCTACGACGGCGACCGTGAATTGATGCTGCGCCGCGCCGGGGAGGCGGGCGTGGGCGCGGTGCTGGCTATCGGCATCGGCGAGCACGCTTCTGGAATGGGCCGCGCTCTGGAGATTTGCCGCCAGTTCAACGGCCAGTCCCCCGAAAATGAATTCAGGCCGAATGAATTCAGACCCGGAGCCGGTCTGCCGCGCCTCTTCGCCAGCGCCGGAGTTTATCCGCACAACACACGGGAGATCGACGACGCCGTTCTCGCCCGGCTCGACAGCCTGCTGGCCGAGCCGGAGGTGATCGCCTGCGGCGAGATCGGCCTGGACTACTACCACGAAGGCGCGCCTCATGCCGCGCAGCGCGAGGGGCTGATTCGCCAACTGGAGATTGCCGCCGCGCGCCAGCGGCCGATTCTGATCCATTGTCGGCCAAAGGACGGGGCTGGACTCGATTCTGGGGACGCCTGGGAGCACCTTTTCGAGATTCTGGAGGCGCACTGGCGGCCCACCGGCCTGGGCGGCGTGATGCACTGCTTCGGCGGCGGCTGGGAGCAGGCGCAGCGCTCACTCGACCTGGGTTTTCTGGTCTCATTCGCCGGCAATCTGACTTATCCCAAGGCCCAGCCGCTGCGCGATGTGGCCGCCCGTCTGCCTTTGGACGGGCTTTTGGTCGAAACCGACGCCCCCTGGCTGGCTCCGGCGGCTCATCGCGGCCAGCGCAACGAACCGGCCTGGGTGGCCTCCGTCGCTCAGACCCTGGCCGGGATTCGCGGTGTCACGGAGGAAGAAATTGCCTTGGCAACCACGAAAAACTTCCTCAGGCTGTTTCGCCTTGGGGTAAACGTGGGAGACTGATAGAGTTGCACCGGCGAAATCCGCCGGCGATTGAGGCCGGACAAGGAACTCCGGCAGATTGAGTTGAGGAAAGTCATGGCCCAGGAAAATTCGTTCGACATCGTCAGCAAGGTGGAGATTCAAGAGGTCCGCAACGCCATCGATCAGGCGCTCAAGGAGATTCGCCAGCGCTTCGACCTGAAGGATTCCCACTCGGAGATCACGCTGGTGGAGGGCGACAAGGAGATTCAGTTGGCCTCGGCGGGCGAGTACAAGCTCGAAGCCATCAAGGAGATTCTTGGCCAGAAGCTGGTCAAGCGGGGCGTCTCCTTGAAGAATCTGACATACGAAAAGCTGGAGCAGGCCGCCGGGCAGAGCGTGCGCCAGAAGATCAGCTTGCAGCAGGGCATTCCCATCGAAAAAGCCAAGGAGATCGTGCGCCTGGTCAAGGACTCGAAAAAGAAGGTCCAGGCCAGCATCCAGGGCGACACGGTCAGAATATCGAGCAAGGACCGCGACGAGTTGCAGTCGATCATCGCCCTCTTGCGCGGCAAAGAGCTGGGCGTGGAGTTGCAGTTCACCAACTACCGCACCAACTGACCACCTGCGGTGGGGCAGCCTTTCCAAAGGCTTATCGAGCCGCCAGCAGCAGCCGCACTGTAGGATAAAGCAGAAGAACCGGAGAGCTTTGAGCACATTGGCGATAGCGACGGCAAAAGAGGTCTTCGATCTGCTGCGGGATGACCTTGCGGCGGTTGAGCAGGAGCTGGGCCGCGATTCGGCCTCCGGCGTCAGCACCATCACCGAGATTGCCGAGTACCTGCGCGGGGGCGGCGGCAAGCGCATCCGGCCCACGCTGCTGCTGTTGTCCGCGCACACGCTGGGCTACTCGGGCCTGGGGGCCATCCGCCTGGGCGCGGTGGTCGAGATGGTGCACACCGCCACGCTGGTCCACGACGACATCATCGACGGCGCCGACACCCGCCGCGGCCGGCCCTCGGCGAACACCACCTGGGGCAATGAAAAATGCGTGCTGGCCGGCGACTGGCTCTACATGCAGGCCTTCCGCGTGGCACTGGAAGAGAAAAACCTGCGCA
>PMPH01000160.1 GCA_003161045.1 Acidobacteriaceae bacterium | reverse complement strand
CATGATGGCCTGAATCTGTTCCATATCGTTGACGTTGAATGCGCCGACGCCGTAACCGCCCTTGGCGGCCTCGTCGAGCAACTGCCGCATGGAGACTAGGGGCATTAGAAACTCTCCTGTTCGCCGGTTCAACCGGCAAGGTTGGGTTGGTTCCGGCCACCTCCGCACCCGAACGCTTCAGAGCTGGCTTGTCAGCCCGCGCGGGCGGCAGGAACCGCAATCGCCCCTAATCCTAGCAGAGAGGCGCGCAGCAAAAGCATACGCCTGAATGCAGGTTGCCTGCGCTGTTTCCGCAGACCAAAACGGGAGGTCCGCCTCCCGATCCGGTTTCGAGCACATCGGCCTCGGCGTCAGACCTTCCAGGACGGCGCGGGAGAGGCTTGCCTCAATAGCTGGAACGGAAACAACGCTGCTATTGGAGCTTGTGCCGCGAGAACAGGAAAATGCGCCGAAAGCCTTAGAGCCCCAGCACCGCCCGCTGCGCCGCAAAAAAATCTCTTTCAACCCCGTCTCGGCCAGGTCAATGAACGAGTTCACGCCGGCACGGATCCGCCTGGTTTTTAGGCCAGAAAAGTTGTCCCGGTCTTGCAATTTGCCTCATGAGCGGTGCAATTCCAAGGAAACCGCGCAAAAAAGGGGATTCCAGTTTGTTTTTCTCGCGATATACTTGGGCTCTGTTTAGGCTTCTTATTCCAAGGAGGTTGAGCCTATGCATTCCCCACTCCCCAGACCTACGCATTTCCCTCCCCGCGCGCTGAAAGCCGCGATCGCCGTTCTTCTCGCCGTCCTGGCCGCGCGCGCCGCCGCCGCCCCAACCGCCACTGAAATCGATCCGTGGAGGCCTTCGGGGTCGGATTTCCTGATTGCCGGACCACTTCGCCTCAATCTCGGCTTCGTCGATCAGAGCGGCACGCCGCGTGTCGCGGTGGTCTCGTCTCTGCAACCGGCTCAGCTCGACGGCCTGCCGGGCGGACTCGTGCAGGCGAAGAACTCCGACCTCCTCCAGGCCGGCCACTTCGACGCGCTCTGGAGCGCGATGAAGGCCGGCGTCTGCAACGACGTGCAGCAGCGCATCCTCCAGCTCGTCAACCACAGCCCCAACACGGCCTATGATATGCAGCCCTGCGTGATGAATCCCAAGGGCTACCTGACGGCCAACTTCCAGGAAAGTTGGGAGGACGATTCGATGCAGAACGTGACCGGGCGGCGGATCAACTTCAGATATATCACCCCGCTGAATGGAGTCACCTTCTGGGTCACCTCGCCGCACACCTGCCATCACGGCGACAACTGCCCGACTGAGCCGCAGGACCCCGTCTACACGGTGGTCTTCACCACCGCGATCATGATCACCTGCACCTCCTCCCAGCCCAACGCCACCAGCTTCACGCTGCCCGTGGCCTGCACGTCCACGACGAGTGTCGACATTGAAGACGTGATTGGCGGCGATGTAACGGGCCAGCTTGTGGCTGCCACAGTGCAATGGACGCAGCAGATGGTGGGCGAAGCCGCCAGCATCGTGGCCAGCGGCGGCGCCTCCGTGCCTGAAGCCGCCGCGGCCTTCGCCGCCGAGGCCGTCAATGTCGCGGTGAAAGGCCTGGGCGCTGCCATTGCGGCCGTCACCGATCAGCATTTGCGCGACCAGGTTTCGGCATGGATCATTGGCTTCGTCGGATCGCCGACGCTGGGCGCCAATGCGCAAAACATCAATGCCGATTTCAGCGCGCTCTTCCAGAATCTTTACATGGCCTATCTGGGCGGGTTGAAGCCGTTCGTGGTGGCCATCAGCCCACAGCTCGATTTCGATTTCGGGCTCGTCTATCCGCTCCCCGCCAAACCGCAGCTCCAGAACACCACCGCCGCCGCCAACAAGGGCAGCCTCTTCTCGCCTACCATCGCGGTCTCGCAGCCCGAGGTCGTCGCCGGCCAGGCTATTCCCGTCACCGCTTCTTTTTTCCGCGGCGCCTATGTGAACACGCTGAATATCGCCTGGAACAAGACGGTGCTGGGCGCAGCCAAATCGGCGCTCACCTGGGGACCGCCGAAGGTGACGATCACGACACCCGCGCTCACCTTCGATGCGACCAATCTGAAACCGGCCACGTCGTACGGCTTCGTGGTGCACGAATGCGACGGGTTGACCTGCGCGCCGTTGAGTGAAGTATTGACGACGGCCACCGAGGCGGCGGGGAGTAACGACGTCACCTTCTGGCTCGACAACAACACCACGCAAAAGCTGGGAAGCAATGTTGTGAGCACGAGCGGCAACCAGTTTGAGACCAACATCACCATACCGGCCGCGACCACGACGGGCACACACCTGCTTCATGCCGGGGTGCCCGGCAGCCCGCCGGCAAGCGCCACCATCCAGGTCTGCCAGCCCGGCGGCTGCGGGCCGAGTGTCGCGTTGGTGAATACCTCCAACAACACCCTTTATCCGCCGGGCTCGGTCGTCGAGGCAGGGAACCCGGTGGTGCTGCGCGGCTCAAAGTTCGAGCCAGGCCAGTCAGTTTGGATTTGGGTGGACAGCGTTCAGGGGACGAAGGCGGGGACCGCGCCGGTGGGTCCGTTGGGGAACTTCCAGGCGAGTTTTACCATGCCGCAGATCGCAGCCGGGAAGCACAACTTACTCGCTATCGAACTTAAGCCGGGGGTGAAGATGCCGCCGACGCAAAAGGGGAATAAGCCGGTCTTCCCGCCCTCGGATTTCGTGAGCGCCTCTGTGGCTGTGTACGTGCAGGCGATGGCGCAATAGGGGAGCGAAATTCTACTGATTCTTTCTACGGCGGATGACAGGCAGTAGCGCCCAGCGAGAGACTAGGGCATTTTCACTTCAAATGCTGCCATTGCATCGGCGTGCGAAGTGGATTTTTCTTAAGGAAAAATCCACTTGGCTGCGTGCCTTCTGTAAAGAGCAGAAGTGAAAATGCTGTATCGGTCTTCTCCTGCAAGTTCCGGTGGTTTGTCTGCATCCGGAAATAATCAGTCAACCGCATAGCCGTAGGCCTTACAGCCCCAGCACCGCCCTTTGCGCGGCGAAGATCTCCTTCATCCCCGCTTCGGCCAGATCGACCAGTTCGTTGAGCTGAGCGCGGGAGAAGCTGCCCTTTTCGGCCGTGGCCTGGGTCTCGATCAGGCCGCCGTCGGCGGTCATCACCACGTTCATGTCCACCTCGGCCTGCGAATCCTCCTCATAGCAGAGATCGAGCAGTCGCTCTCCGCCGACGATGCCCACCGAGGTGGCGGCCACCAGCTGCTTCAGCGGCGACTGTTTGAGCGTGCCGGCCTCGACCAGAGCATTCAGGGCCAGGGCCAGCGCCACCGCCGCGCCGGTGATGGCCGCCGTGCGCGTGCCGCCGTCGGCCTGGATCACGTCGCAGTCCAGAATCACCGTCCGTTCGCCCAGGGCCTTCATGTCCACCACCGAGCGCAGGCTCCGGCCGATGAGGCGCTGAATCTCGTGGGTCCGGCCGCCGATCTTGCCCCGTTCACTCTCTCGCGGGGTCCGGGTCACTGTCGCGCGCGGCAGCATCGAATACTCGGCCGTCACCCAGCCGCGGCCCGCGTTGCGCAGCCAGCCGGGAACGCCCTGCTCGACGGTGGCGCAGGTGAGAACGCGGGTGTTGCCCAGCGAGACCAGAACGGAACCTTCGGCGGTCTGAACAAAACCGGGGGTGAGGGTGAGTGGGCGAAGCTGGGCGGCAAGTCTGCTGCCAGGACGAAAGAAGGAAGGTGAGGCTGAGCCGTGCATGGAGAGATTGTACGGGAGCCGCCCCCGGCGCGGTTCTCCCATTCACGCGCCCTTGTTCACGCGCCCTCGCCCCAGCCGTGCAAAGCGGCTTTGACTTTCAGCTCAGCGATGAAGCTCCTTTCCGGAGAGCCGGAAAGGGAAAAGCCACTGGAACGGCGCGGTTTCGGTGTACGGCAAGCGGTTCCGAGGAGAGCCGTTGGAGAAGCGCTGTAACGCCGCCGCCTCTTCAAAAAAACTCCCGGTTCCAGGACGGGAAATCGCTGATTTCGCAGCCCAAAACAGGAATTCAGTTGCAACTCATTGAAATTACAAGTCTTGCCCCAACACCGCGCAGCGCCTCTTTCCCATTTCAGGAAATTACGCCCTTCCAGCGCAGACAGGATTGGCCGGGGATTGAAGGCTGAACCCTTCCCTTATCAGGAGCTTACCTGAACTGTTCTAGTTTGGCACACTACGTGTAATAGAAGGGGACAGCCGCCCACTCCAGGGACTGGAATGGGAAGGGCAAAACAGGGATCAGGGATCAGGGATCAGGCAGGAGTCGTGAGAATTAGAAACTGCCCCCTGCCCCCTGGAGAGGAAAGGAAACGGGCGATGCGGCAGACAGTAGAGACAGCGGAAGGCAAGGCCACCGGGCCGGCGGCAGCGGGGCTGGTTGAAAACGAGCTTACAGCAGGGGGCTTGCCCGCGGTGGGCCGGCCCGCCGCGGGCTGGAACGGAAGCGGAGCGGCCGAAGCCGAGCGCAAGCGGGTCGAGGCGGTCGTCGAGACGCTGGCCAACCTGCAAGGCAAGGGCGAGAGCCTGGCCGAGGTGGCGCATGACACCCGGAACATGGTCACGGCACTGGGACTTTACTGCGACCTGTTAGAGGAGCCGGGGGTGCTCAATCCTACGCACCGGCACTACGCCAACGAACTGCGCCTGGTGGCCACGGCCAGCCGGCGGCTGGTGGAAAAGCTGCTGGCCCTTGATCTCCGCCAACGGGACAGCCTCTCGGAGACCACCGGCTTCAGAACAACCAAATCCGGGGCAACCGGCTCCGGCGAGACCCAGCCCGGAGCCGAGTCCGGAGCTGAGCCAACGACCGCCGGCCGGCGGGATCGCTCCCATAGGTGGGATCTGATGCCCGCCCAGCCGATCGACGACCTGGCCGGGGAACTCATGGCCAGCCGCAATCTGCTCTCGGCTCTGGCCGGACCCTCGATTGCCCTGGTGATGGAGGTTGAGGGCGGCGCCCTGCCGGTGCATCTGACCGGCGAGGATCTGACCCGGATTCTGGTCAACCTGGTGAAAAACGCCGCCGAAGCCATGACCTCGGGAGGGCAAATCGCGCTCGGCCTGCACGAGTTTCATGCCGGAGACCAGGCTGCATCCTGGCTGGTGTTGACGGTAGAAGACACCGGGCCCGGCATTCCCCGCAAGGTGCTGGAAAAAATCTTCGAATCCGGCTACACCACACACTCTACCAGCGGATCCAGCCACGGCGTCTGGCCGGCCTCCCATCATGGGCTGGGCCTGTCGATCACCCGCTCCATCGTCGAGGCCGCCGGCGGCCGCATTCATGCCGCCAACCGCCTTCCGGCCGGAGCCTGCTTCGAGATTGAACTGCCCATCCGCCCGAGCTGAGATTGCCCTGAGCGCCGGACTATAGCATTTTCGGAATTGCTGTAGACCGAAATCTCACCCTCAAGTGGCTTTTTCTTTTATGGGGTCCCCGGCGACAGCTCTTCGTCGCTGGGGTGGAAGTAAAAGCCACATTCAATGCACTCAAAAGGACTTGTGTACCTTCCGAAAATGCTCTAAAAACTCCGCGCCCCGTTGAAGGAAAAGCTCGCGGGGCGAGGCGACAGAAAATCCAGTTTACCCATTTGCGCGTGAGGCGAATACAATGCTCGAAACAGTTCTAAACGCAAGAGCCACAGTCCTGAACTCAAGAAACATGGAGTATATCCCCCAACTCGCGGAGCCGCCGGTGCGCCTGCACCTGCTGGTGGTCGATGCCGACACGGCGGTTCGCTCGGCCTGCGCCGAGATCGCCGCCAGCCTGGGCTATGCGGTCGAGAGCACCGGCGACCTGACGCAAGCGCGCAGTATGCTGCGCGGCAGCACCGCCGACATTCTGCTGGTCAACCTGCCGGCGGGCTCGAACCAGGGCCTGGAGCTGGTCAGCGAGGTCAAGCTCCTCTACCCCCAGACCGCGGTCATCGCCATGACCGCCTCGGGCTCGGTCAACGCCGCCGTCGAGGCGATGCGCTGCGGGGCCACCGATTATCTGACCAAACCCTTCGCCATGGACGAACTATCGACGGTTCTCGAGCGCGCCTCCTCCTCGCTGGTCACCGATACGGCCACCCGCCAGTTGCGCGAGCGGCTGCGGCTCTCGCAGGGCTTGGGCGCGATGATCGGCCGCTCCGGCGAGATGGAGAAGCTCTACCGCA
>PMPH01000120.1 GCA_003161045.1 Acidobacteriaceae bacterium | reverse complement strand
GACCGAGCCGAACTGGCTCACGCGGCCCACGTCGTTGCGGCCCAGGTCCACCAGCATCACGTGCTCGGTGCGCTCCTTTTCGTCGTGGAGCATCTCCTCAGCCAGCGCCTGGTCGATCTTCTCGGTGGCGCCGCGCGGACGCGTTCCGGCGATGGGCCGGTACTCGACCTTGTCCTGATGCACGCGCACCAGCAGCTCCGGCGAGGAGCCCGCCAGCTCGATGGTCCGCGTCTTGGGCGTTTTCAGCTTCTTGAACAAGCCCTTTGGCTTGTCCGGCGCGCCACCCAGCGGACCATCTGGAGCAAAGCGCAAAAAGTACATATAAGGGCTGGGATTGACGGTGCGCAGTGCGCGGTAAATCTGGAAACTGTCGATCTCCGGCTCCACGTCGAAGCGCTGCGAGAGCACGGTCTGAAAAACGTCGCCGGCCGCGATGTACTCCTTGATGCGGTCAACGGAGGCCAGGAAATCTTTTTTGGCCGTGCGGTGGCGCACCTTGAGCTGGCTCTTGCCTTTGTATTCGGCCAGGTGGGGCAGCGGCTGGGCGAGCTGCTTTTCGAGCTTATCGAGCCGGGCGACGGCATTTTCATAGGCGCCGGCCGCCTTGCCACGCGTCAGGTCGGCCGTCACCACCAGCCAGATCTCCTTGCGCACATGGTCGAAGGCCAGCACCTCGTCAAAAAACAGCAGGCAGGCGTCAGGAACACCCAGTTCGTCTTTGGCCAGCGCGGGCAGCCGCTCGATCTGGCGCACCGCATCGTAGGAAAAAAATCCCACCGCCCCGGCGGTAAACGGCGGCAGCCCCGGCAGCCGCGCCGGTTTGTGGCCACCCAGCGCCCGCCGCAGAACGGCGAAGATGTCGTCCTCGATCTGGACGATTTTTTTGCCTTCGGTGATGGTAATCTCGCGGCCCCGCGCCACGATCCGCTTGAACGGCGCCAGACCGATGAAGGTGTAGCGGCCCACCTGCTCGCCATTCTCGACCGACTCGAGCAGAAAACACTCCCGCTCCGGCCAGGCCGCGCGCAGAAACGCCGAGACCGGCGTCTCCAGGTCGGCCGGCAGGGTGCGGCAGACGGGAACGAGCGTGTGCTCTTTGGCGAGCTCCAGAAACTCTTTACGGCTGGGCTGGACGGGATTGGAAGAGGTTTTCACAAACCCAGTGTAATTCCTGGCTGCGCATTTTCTTGAGCTTTTCGAGCAGGATGGCCTTGGCGGATGGGGCGACTTATGCGCTGAACCGGTCTGCGTGGGGCAGAAAGCGACAGCGGCCAGAGCTGTGGCGGACAGAACAGGGGAAGTGCGCGGGAAAAGAGCAAATCAGACTCGACTTCCCTGCGATTAACTCCAATTCCCTGCTACTGACTGCTGATTTACGGTTATTGCCCGGCGGCCCATTCGGTCATGGCCAGAACAAGCAGCAGAATCCGCTTCAGTCCCGCTTCCCTGCCCTTGGCCGAGTACCACTCCGCCAGGGTGTGTGCGCCCCCGCCTTCGCCGCCCGCCCCCATGGACAGAGCCTGAATCCCCAGCGAAAGCGGGATGTTCGCGTCAGTCGAGCCCAGTTGCAGGTTGGTGGGCAGGCCCAGATGACGATCCACGGCGCGCAGAGTTTCAAGCAGCGGCGCGTCGGCGGCGAGTTGCGCGGCGGGCCGGTCGCCGATCTTCTCGATTTTGAAGGCCAGCAGGCCCTGGCCACTGGCGGCAAGGGATTTCGCCCGCGCATTGCAGCGCTCCACGGCCTCTTCCACGGCGCGCTGCAGGGCGGCTTCGAGGCGCGGGAACACGTCCGCGCTGGCGGAGCGGAAATCGATCGAGGCTTGCGCGCTCTCGGGGATGGAATTCACGCTGGTGCCGCCGTGAATCGTTCCGAAATTGAGCGTAGTGCGCGGCTCTTGCGGCAGCGGGGTCTCGGCCACGGCCGTGAGCGCCGCAGCCAGCGCGGCGATGGGGTTCGGCGTTCCCGCATCGGTAAAGCTGTGCCCGCCGGGGCCGGTGATGGTGACCCGGAAGCGGCGGCTGCCCACAGCCTGAGTGATGGCCGAGTCCGCGCCCGCTCCATCCAGCACAATGTGGGCGGCAATGCGGCTGGCCAGCGCGCTCTGCCGGTAAAAGTGGCGCACGCCGCGCAGGTCGCCTTCGCCCTCTTCGCCCACATTGCCAAGGAAGAGGAGCGGCGCAGCCAATTCGATCTGAGATTGAATCAGCGCGTGGGCGATGGCCAGCATTCCCGCCAATCCCGCGCCGTTGTCGCAGGCTCCGGGAGCCTGGATGCGGTCGCCGTCGACCACTGGATGGAGCGGTGTCCCGGCCGGGAAGACCGTGTCCAGATGCGCCGAAAGCACCACCACCGGGCCGGTGCTCTCGGGCGGCAGATTGGCGGCGAGTAGCCAGCCGCAGACGTTGCCGAGAGCGTCGGTTTCCACCCGGCTGAGGCCGGCCTCGGCAAAGCGGGCCGCCATCCACTCCGAGCGCGCCTGCTCGCCAAAGGGCGGCGCGGGAATGGCCGTCACCTCCGCCTGCCAATCCATGATCGTCTTGGGATTGCCGTGCAGCCAGGCAAAGGCGGCGTGCACCGGCCGCTGGCTGGCCAGCGCCGTCACGCGCGAGAAGGCCGAGATGGTAGGGGTGAGCGACATGGAGTGGCTTCAGCGTAGCAGGCTGGCACCGATGCAGATTGCATGGAATCCCGGTGACCGGCGCAATTTGCTGACCCGGTAACTTTAGAACTCATTGCACGATCCCGGCAATCGCCTTGCCAACAGCGAAGCCGTGTCGCGCCTCCCATCGGCGATCACGGCTTCCACGCCAAACTCTGCCATGACCTCTTCGATGGAGACCGTTTGGCCTTCTCGATGGGGATCGTCTCTCCGGCCTCAATCTCCTTGCCAGCTAGCGCCAGAACCTTGAGCAGCATTTGGGTTTCGTCCATCGAAAGATTTTATTCGGCCTCTGGGTTCGACTCTTGCTCTTCGTACTCCACCGAATGCAGAAACAGCCCCCGCGCCGGTGCCGTCGGTCCGGCGACAGAACGGTTGCGGGCGGCGAGAATTGCGAGGATCTGCTCGCCATGCAGACGTCCGCGGCCCACCTCCACCATGGTTCCCACGAGGTTGCGGACCATGTGGTGCAGAAAGCCGCTGCCCCGGACGCGATAGACCAGCAAGGGGCCGGTTTCGGTGCTCCGCTCTTCCCAGGCCGAGGAAAAGATTCTGCGCACCGTGGCCGCCGCAGTGGGAGCTTCAAGCTGAAAGGACGCTCGGGGGATTGGTTTCTGGGCTGGCTCCTGAATCAGTTTCTGGATTGGCTTCGCATCCAGGCCGAGGGCGCGGCTGGCCAGATCGGGATCGGTGGCGGCGAAGCTCAGAAAATCGTGTTCACCCTCAAAGAGCTGTGCGGCGCGCCGCAATGCCGCCACGTCCATCGGCCAAGGGCAGGCGTAGACGTAGGGAGCCAGAAAAGGCGGGCAGATCGCCTCGCTGAAAACCCGATACTCGTAGGTTTTGGCCACCGCCGAGTGCCGCGCATGGAATGTGCTTCGCACGGTTCTCGCTTCCAGGATTCGAATCGCCCGGGGGAGGGTCCGGTTGAGGGCGCGTTGCAGGTTTTCTGCCGGGATGGGGGCCGCAAGCGCAAAGCTGGCCACCTGGCCGAGCGCGTGGACGCCGGCGTCGGTGCGCCCGGAGCCTTGCGGCAGCGGCGACTCGCCGGTAATCCGTCCCAGCGCGGACTGCAGCTCGCCCTGGACGGTGCGTTCGTCCGGCTGCACCTGCCAGCCACGGAAATTTGTGCCGTCGTAGGCCAGGGTCAGCTTCCAGGTCTGGAGCGGGGGCGCGGATGGGGCCGATTCGTTCACGGTGACGGGCATTGACAATAGGGTAGCCGACCGCGCTGCCGGTTGGGGCGAAGAGTGCGGGCTTTACAGGTTACTGAAAAAGAGATTCACAACCAGCAAGGATTCACACCGTACGAGTTGTTCCGCAGCCTGTAAAACCCGTACATCTCAGGGAGAAACAGGGTTGGGCATAAGCCTCCGAGGGAGGTTTTTGCTGAGATTTGCATTCCGTCAGCGGCTCAAGCCGGGAGTTCAACCAAGCGCTCAACGGCCGAGCTGAGGACCCGTCCCCTTCAATCGCATAGTTTTTGAACGTATCCTGAGACGAGTCCGGGGGACGAACCGGCAGCCGCGCGTGTATTGACCGGGAAGCGAAAGGTTGCACGCCAGCCGGCAAGCGATAATCGTGTGGAAAGAGCGGAAATTTGCGTCTGGAGAGGCTCGCCATACGTCCTGAAGAAGAACGCCCTGAAAGCTACTGTCGGCAGCCAGGCCGAATGCGGATTGACGTGGCCGGGCGCGGGTTGAAGGCTGGGAACCATACGATAAGGCCGGAAACCATACAATACAGTTGTTCGGTTGGAATGCGTTTGATGGGCAGGAGGAAACAGTGCAAGAGGCAAGCGGACAGACAGGTCGCAAAGAAGAAACAAGGCACGATAGGGCAGGTCTTGGCCGGGCAGGCAAATGGCGGTGCGCGATAGCGGCGCTCGTGCTGGCCAGTGCGGCGGCGATGATGCCCGCCGGATTTGCCCAGCAAGTGCTGGGAGCGGGAGAGAAGGCTCCCGACAAGGCGGCCTCCGAGCTGCCCACGGCTCCGGCGGTGGCGCTGACCGAGCCGCTGGATTTGCGTCCGTCGGAGCGCAATTTTTCGCATCCGTCTGGCCGTCTTTGGGGCAATCCGATCAATATGTACCGGCCAACAACCATTTCCAAGGCTAACTTTGCCAACTCCGTGCGGCTCACCGACCTGGTGAAGAACGGCAAGATTTACCTCAGCCTCTCCGACGCCCTCGCGCTGGCCATTGAGAACAACTACGACATCGCCATTGCCCGCTACGACCTGGACATTGCCGACACCGATATTCTGCGGACGCGCACCGGAGCAGCGCCGCTGGGCGCCCCCTCCGGGCTGATTACCGGCACACTGGGCGGTTCGGCCTCGATTCTGACCACCGGCGGCGGCCCGGGCGGAACGACGGTCGGCTCCGGCGGCGCCGGCTCCGGCGTCAGCGGATTGACGCTGACCACGGCAGGCGCAGGCCCTACGCCGGAGGCGCTGGAGCCTTCCTTCTCGGCGGCCATTCAGTTCGATCGCGCGCACAATCCATCGACCAGCATCTACACCGGCGGCACCAGCACCACCAACACCTACGACTTTGCCTACAACCAGGGCTTCGTCACCGGTACGGCCTTCCAGTTTGCCTTCAATAACTCCTACGCCACCACCACCAACAGCTCAACGCTCTACAGCCCGGAGTTGAGCTCGGACTTCAAGGCGACGGTGACCCAACACCTGCTGCAGGGAGCCGGCATCTGGGTCAACAAGCGCTTCATCTACCAGGCGCAAAACAACCGGCGCATTACCGACTCCTCCTTCCGCCAGCAGATTCTCTACACCGTCAACCAGGTGGAGACCATCTACTGGGGGCTGGTGCAGGCCTATGAGGACGTACAGGCCAAAGAGCGCGCCCTCGCGCAGAGCACCAAGCTGGACAGCGATGACCGCAAGCAGTTGGAGATCGGCACCGTGGCCCGGTTGCAAGTGGTGCAGGACGACTCGACCGTGGCCAGCGACAAGCAGGCCCTCATCATTGCACAGAGTTCGCTGAACTATCAGCAGCAGATCATCAAGCAGGCGATTGCCCGCAACCTGAACGATCCGGCTCTCTCGGTGGCCCCGGTGATTCCCACCGACCGCGTGAGCGTCGAGGAGGTCCCCGAGGAGAGGCAGCCCGTCGAGGAACTGGTGCAGGAGGCCTTTCAGCAGCGACCGGAGCTGGAGCAGGCTGTGCTGACGCTGCGCAACGACGAGATCACTCTGAAGGGCGCACGCAATGCGCTGCTGCCGGTATTCGACATCTTCGGCTACCTGGCCGGACAAGGCGTCGGCGGCTCACGCAACAAGATTTTGCCCTGCTCCGACTATCCCAGCAGCGTTTGCCCGGCGCCCACCGGCTATGGAACGGCGATCAACAACGCCTTCAACAACTCGGCCCCCGACAAGGGCATTGGCTTCAGCCTGACGATTCCTCTCGGCAACAAGTACGCGCAGTCGGTGCAGGCGCGGTCGCTGATGGAGTACCGCCAGGCCGAATTGCGGCTGGAGCAGCTCTACACGCAGATTCGCATGCAGGTGGTCAATGCGCAGTTCGCGCTGATTAACGACCGGGCGCAAGTGCAGGCTTCCACGGCCGCCAGAGACTTCAATCAGCAGAGCGTCGACGCCGAGATCAAGAAGCTGCATCTGGGCGCTTCAACCACGGCCAATGTCCTGCTCCAGGAACGCGGCCTGGCTACGGCCGAGGACACTCTGATTGCGGCCAACGCCGCCTACGCCAAGGACCGCGCCGGCCTCTACCAGACGCTGGCGAGCACCTTGCAGCACTACGGCATCAACCTGACTGAAGCGGCCTCGGGCGACGTGAAAACCACGCCAGTCATTTCCGGAGTCACCACCGCCAAGGAGACCGCCGAGCCCTCGACGGCTCCGGCGGCTGCGCAGTAAGGCTGCTTTCCAGCCACGCAGAAAAGACAGGGCCAGTTTCCTCAGGAAACTGGCCCTGTCTTTTCGATTAAGGCCGATCAAGGCTCGTGTTTTCCCGCTATTTCCGCTAAAAGTGCGGTAAACCGGGGGCTCGTCGGTCACCCACCCTAGCCGCAAAAACAAGAACGCGGCGAGGGTGGGGCACCCAGACTGCAATCACAGCGGGCTTCTCTACCGCTCGGCCACCAGGTCGAGCAGGTCGAAGAACTCCGGGAAACTGATGGCGGCCGATTCGGCCCCCTGAATCAGCGTCTGGCCCTCGGCCTTCAACGCGGCCACGCTGAAGGCCATGGCGATGCGATGGTCGCTGCCGGAGTCAATCGTCGCGCCGTGCAGCTTCTGCCCGCCGGGCACATCCAGGCCGTCCTCGAACTCGGTGACCTCGGCGCCCATGGCGCGCAGATTCTTCGCCACCAGAGCGATCCGGTCGGACTCCTTCACGCGCAGCTCCTTGGCGTCGCGAATGCGAATGCCGCCCGCGGTGTACGGCCCGATGGCGGCCAGCACCGGCAGCTCGTCAATCAGTTGCGCCGCCAGCGCCCCCGAAATCTCTGTCGCCCCCAACCCTTCGGCCGGCGCCGAAACCTGTACCGTGCCCACCAACTCGGCGTTCTTCTCCTCCAGGTTGAGGACGCTGATCTGCGCGCCCAGCGCCGTCAGCACGTCCAGCAGCGCGGCGCGGGTGGGGTTCAGCCCGAGGAAGTCGAGTACGAGGTTGGAGCCGGGAAACAAAGCCGCCGCACAGAGGAAGAAGGCTGCTGAAGAAATGTCGCCCGGCACGGCGGCCTCGATGGCGTGGAGTTTCTGCGAACCGGCAATCGAAACCGCATCGAGGGTGCGCGTCAGCTTCGCACCGAAGGCCTGCAAGGCCAGTTCGCTGTGGTCGCGGGTGCGGACGGCCTCGCGCACCGTGGTCGTGCCCTCGGTCTGCAATCCGGCCAGCAGAATGCAGGTCTTCACCTGGGCGCTGGGAACCGGCGTGGTGTAGTCGATAGCCTTCAGCGGGCCGCCGTCGATCATCAGCGGCGCGTGGCCCTCAGTGAGCGTCAGCCGCGCGCCCATCGCGGCCAATGGCTTCAGAATGCGCTCCATCGGCCGGCGCGAAAGCGATTCGTCGCCGACCAGCGTGAAGCGGCCCTCTTGCGGCGCCAGCAGGCCCGCGATCATGCGCATTGTCGAGCCGGAGTTGCCGCAATCCAACGGAGCCTCAGCCGGCCTCACGCGCCCGCCCACGCCCGCGATTTCCACCGAGCCGTCGTCGAGTTTGCGCACCTGCGCGCCCAAAGCCTCCATGCAGGCCAGCGTCGAGGCGCAATCGGCGCCGGTCGAAAAGTTGCGAAAGCGCGAAACGCCTTCGGCAAAGGCGGCCAACATTCCGTAGCGGTGGCTGATGGACTTATCGCCGGGCAGGCGCAGGCTGCCACGAACATTCTGCGCCGGGCGAATAATGCGTTCTTCCGTGGATGCGGGCAAGTGGGCTCCGGAGTGGTTTGTCGTTCCTATAAGTCTATCGAATGCCGTTGCGCTGGACGAGAATGCCATCCTCCACTTCGTCAATTTGCCAAAAACGCACAGTCTGAGCGGCGCGACCCAGGCTGACCGGGCGCTGAAATTCCAGAGCATTTGCGCCCAAGTGGCCTCAGGCGCTAATGTTGCCTGTTCGCCGCGCAAAAACACGCACCGACGGAGGGCAATGAAAATGCTTCTTCCCGAGACTTATCAGGCCGCGCTGTTTTTGATGATTTTGAGCATGTTGTGCTGGGGATCGTGGGCCAACACGCTCAAGCTCTGCCCCGGCTATCGCTTTCAGCTCTTTTATTGGGATTATGTGCTGGGCCTCGGAGCCGCGGCCCTTCTCCTGGGATTCACCGCGGGCAGCCTGGGCCACGCCGGACCCGCATTTTTGGCTGACGTGGCGCGCACCCGGACAGGCCCCATTCTGCTGGCGGCCGCGGGCGGCGTGGTCTTCAATGTGGCCAATCTTTTATTGGTTGCCGCCATCGACGTGGCCGGCCTGGCGGTGGCCTTCCCGGTGGGCATTGGCCTGGCGCTGATTGTGGGCGCGATCTCCAGCTACCTGGTCCGGCCAGCCGCCAATCCCCTGCTGCTTTTTGGCGGAGTCGCGCTGGTCATGGTGGCCATTGTGCTGGACGCCGCCGCCTATCGCCGGCGCGAGGGCTCGGTCAAGACCGGTGGAAGGAACGCCACCACCACGCGGGGCATTGTGCTGAGCCTGGCGGCCGGCGTGCTGATGGGCTGCTTCTATCCACTCGTCGCCCGCGCGATGAGCGGCACGGACGGCTTGCCCGGTCCCGGCCCCTACGCCACTGCGCTTTTCTTCGCGCTCGGAGTGCTCGTCTCCACGGTTCCAGTGAACCTGCTGCTGATGGCCCGTCCGCTGGACGGCAAGCCTCCCGTGGACGGCTCCGGCTACGGTCGCGCTTCGCTGGGCTGGCACCTGGCGGGCCTGCTGGGTGGAGCCGTCTGGTGCACGGGCACCATCGCCAACTTTGTCGCTTCGGGCGCTCATTTTGTCGGCCCGGCCGTCTCCTACTCGATCGGCCAGGGAGCCACCATGGTCTCGGCCTGCTGGGGCGTATTCGTCTGGCGCGAGTTTGCCGGCGCGCCCCGCGCGGCCAAGCTGTTATTGCTGCTGATGTTCGTCTTTTTTGTCCTGGGACTTGGCGCGGTGGCGCTGGCTCCCCTTTACCCAGCTTGAGGTTCTCGCCATGAACGCCATTCGCAAGCCCATCGTCGTCGTCGGCAGCATCAACATGGACCTGGTGGCCCGCACACCGCGGATTCCGCTGGCTGGACAGACGCTGATTGGAACGGACTTCGCCACCACTCCCGGCGGCAAGGGAGCCAACCAGGCCGTCGCCGCGGCCCGGCTCGGCTATCCGGTCGAAATGGTGGGCATGGTGGGCGGCGCGTCCTGCCAGGCCAATCCGTCCGGCGAGGCCAGTCCGCACAGCGAGGCCGGTCAGGACGTCTTCGGCCAGGCCCTGCTCGACAATCTCGCCGCGTCGGGCGTGGGAACGGCAGCCGTCGAGCGGGCGGCCGGTCCCTCCGGCGTGGCGCCGATTCTGGTCGCCGATAACGGCGAAAACTTGATCGTCGTCATTCCCGGCGCCAACGGCAAGGTCGATTGCGCGGCCGTTGACCGTCAGGCCGCGCTCATTCGTTCGGCCGGCATGGTGCTCTGCCAACTGGAACTGCCCTTGGAGACGGTGAGCCGCGTGCTCGCCATCTGCGCCGGGGCTGGCGTTCCGGTGATGCTCGATCCCGCCCCGGCCGCGCCGCTGCCGGACAGAATTTGGAACCAGGTGGCGTGGTTTACTCCCAACGAGACCGAGGCGGCCTTCTATCTGGGCAAGAAATCGGAACCAGAGGAGGCCGCGAAGCGCTTGCTGGAGCGTGGCTTGCTCGGTGTGGTACTGAAGCGCGGCGGCGAAGGAGCTTACGTGGCCGTCGCGGGCGGCAAAGCGGAGTGGGTGCGGCCTTTTTCCGTCAAGGGCATCGACACGGTAGGCGCGGGCGACTGCTTCAACGGCGCTTTTGCCGTGGCGCTGCTCGAAGGTCGCGACCCGTGGACGGCGGCGCGTTTTGCTTCGGCGGCGGCGGCCATTTCGGTCACCCGCCGGGGCGCGCAGGCTTCGATGCCGTCCAGGGAGGAGGTAGATGACTTTCTGGTCCAGCACAAGGTTTGATTGATCTAATTACTGCGTTCCAGGGCCGATGAGCCCATCGAAAGAAGAGGCGCGGAATGCGAAGCCCAATCCGTCTTCTCACTTTAGCGGCGGCAATGGCCTTAGCGGCGGCAATGGCCCTCCCGGCAGCGGCGCAGGACACCCAGTATCCGGCCGAAAGACAGCAGATTCCCCCTCCCGATTGCATGAACCTGCACTTTGCCTGGGAGGGTCCGCTTCAGGTTCCCTGCTCGATCAGGGAGCACCTGCACTGGCTGCGCGACCTCGAGCACTGGCGCATGGAGCGCCGTATTCGCATCGCCTACGACCCCTCACGCTATGAGCTGCCTGCCCTGCTCTGGACTCAATCCAGCTTCATGCAGCCGCAGTTGATGGTGCAGGACCGCTATTTCTACGATCCGGTGGCCGGCCGCTACACGGTGGACCGCTACCTGGACGACCTCGACAAGCGCTACGGCGGCGTAGACGCGGTGCTGGTGTGGGCCACCTACCCAAACCTGGGAATCGATGACCGCAATCAGCTCGAAATGGTTGAGTCCATGCCCGGCGGCATCGATGGAGTTCGCCAGATGGTCGCGGACTTTCACCGCCGGGGCGTGCGCGTGCTCTTTCCCATGATGATGTGGGACCAGGGCACGCACCAGCCCGGCCAGTCCTGGCCAGAGGCAGTAGCCGCGCTGATGAAGCAGATCGGCGCCGACGGCGTCAACGGCGACACCCAGGACGGCGTGCCGCTGGGCTACTCGCTGGCCGCGGAGAAGACCGGCCACCCGCTCGCCTTCGAGCCCGAGGCCAGCCCCAGCGACGAGGCGCTCAGTTGGAATGTGATGAACTGGGGGCAGTACAACTTCCTCTTCGTGCCCATGGTGGACCGCTTCAAATGGCTGGAGACGCGCCATATGGTCAACATCAGCGACCGCTGGGCTCAGGACAAAACCGATGATCTGCAGTACGCCTTCTTCAACGGCGTGGGCTGGGAGAGCTGGGAGAACGTCTGGGGCATCTGGAACGGCATCAACCCCCGCGACGCCGAGGCCACGCGCCGGGTGGCGGCCATCGAACGCGGCGTGGCGCCGTTTCTCGTCAGCCCTGGCTGGGAGCCGCTCTACCCCATGCACAACTACGGCGTCTACGCCAGCCGCTGGCCGCTGGGGGGCGAGACGGTGTGGACCATCGTCAACCGGGCGGATTATCGGACCGATGGGCCGCAGATGAATCTGCCGCTCACGCCGGGGATGCGCTACTTTGACCTCTATCACGGCGTGGAATTGAAGCCGGCGCCCAAGCCCGGAAGCGAAGGGCGGACCGCCATGCTGAGCTTCGCGATGGAGGCCGGCGGCTACGGCGCCATTCTGGCCACTCCCGGAGAGCCCCGCGAGGCCATGAAGGCCCTGATGAGCCGCATGAAGGCCATGACCGGCCAGCCGCTCAACGCCTGGCCGCATGAGCCCACAGTACTGCCGCAAACCATCGTCAAAATGACTCCCACCCTGCCCG
Source organism: Acidobacteriaceae bacterium (assembly GCA_003161045.1). Lineage (GTDB taxonomy): Bacteria > Acidobacteriota > Terriglobia > Terriglobales > Acidobacteriaceae > Telmatobacter. Next base: position 3,368 of record PMPH01000120.1, on the reverse strand, counting down.
CCTCCGAGGCTCCGGCGGAGATGGTGCGGATTCCTGGCGGAAAGTTTGACTTCAAGGTGCAGGGTACGGAGATCGAGGGCGGCGCATCCCCCGGCGTCGATGTGCAGTACCCCTGGGAAGACTCGCCGCGCCGCTTCCATGAGAAGGTCATCGAGGTTCACGCGTTTTTCATCGACCGGTTTCCGGTCACCAACGCGCAGTTCAAGCAGTTTCTCGACGCAACTCACTATGCGCCGCATGATGCGCTGAATTTTCTGCGCGACTGGAAGAACGGCAGCTTCCCGAAGGGCTGGGAGCGCCATCCGGTCACCTGGGTTTCTCTGGAAGATGCGCGGGCCTACGCCCAGTGGGCCGGCAAACGGCTGCCTCACGAGTGGGAGTGGCAGTTGGCCGCCCAGGGCACGGACGGCCGCATTTTCCCCTGGGGTGACGAGTGGGAGCCGGACAAGATTCCCCTGCCCGACTGGGGCCAGACCGCGCCCCGCTCCATGCGAGGCCCCGATCCGGTCGACGCTCACCCCGATGGCGCCAGCCCTTACGGCGTGATGGACCTGGTGGGCAACGTCTGGCAATGGACTGATGAGTTCACCGACGAGCACACCCGCGCGGCCATTGTGCGCGGCGGCGAGTACTATCAGCCGCGGGGCTCGATCTGGTACTTTCCCCCGGCCTGGCGCAACGACGAGCACGGCAAGGTGCTGCTGATGGCGCCTGGCTATGACCGCTCCGGCGGCATAGGATTCCGCTGCGTGCGCGACGGCGAATAAGCTTCCCGCGGCCTCTTCAGCCCACGCTCTCTTTGACCAGCGCCAGAATCTTTGCGTTGACCGCCTCGGGCTTCACAAAGAGGGGTGTGTCGAGGCAATGGAGGGTCAATTCCCCGGTTTCAGCCGAGTAGTTCCACTCGATCTCCACGCCGAACTTCGACGCTCTGCCGCAGTTGCCGCCGAGGTTGATGCCAGCGGCCTGCGCCCTGGCCGTCAGCTTGGCAAATTGTCCGGGCGTGATGCCGGCAAAGACGAGGGGCAGACTCTGTTCCACAGTGGTTTCCTTTGTGCTCAATCTGTGCTGAAGACCATCCCGGCGGTCAATTGGCGGCAACGGCCTTCCTCGCCCTGGTTTTTGCCGGCGTCTTGGCGGCCAGGAGCGGCTTGACGGCCAAGGGCTTGGGAATGGCGTCCAGGTCCGTCTTGCCCTCGGCCAACTGGATGAGAAACTCCTGGCTGGAGAAGGGCTGAGCCTCCCCGAGCAGCTTGCTAGCGTGCAGGTAGTTGCCGTCGGGCTGTTGCAGGCGGGTCTTGACGGTGTCGGCTAGGTAAGCGGGCAGGATTTCGTCGCGGATGCGGGCCAGGGCGGCCGGGTCGCGGACCGGGAAGACTACCTCGCAGCGTTCGAAGAGGTTGCGCGGCATCCAGTCGGCCGAACCGAGATAGATTTCGTCGTTGCCGCCGTTGGCAAAATGGAAGATGCGCGAGTGTTCGAGGAAGCGGCCGACGATGGAGCGGACGCTGATTCTCTCCGACAGGTCCTTGACGCCGGGGCGCAGGATCGAAAGGCCGCGGACAATCAGGTCGATCTCGACGCCTGCCTGCGATGCCTGGTAAAGAGCCTCGATGACCGAGGGCTCAAGCAGCGCGTTCATCTTGGCCACGATGTGGGCGGGGCGTCCGGCCTGGGCGTGCTCACTCTCGCGGCGGATCAGCCCCAGGAAGCTCTCGGCCATGGTCAGAGGCGCCACCAGCAGCGGCCGGTAATCGTCGATTTCGGCGTGGGCGGTCAGGTAGTTGAAGACCATGTGGACCCGCTCGGTAATCCGCGGATCGCTGGTCAACAGGCTCAGATCAGTGTAAAAGCGGGCGGTGACGGGGTTGTAGTTGCCGGTGCCCAGGTGGCAGTAACGGCGGGTGACGCCGTCTTCGTCGCGGCGCACCAGCATGGCCAGCTTGCAGTGCGTCTTCAGGCCGACGATGCCGTGGAAGACCTGCACGCCGGCGTCCTCCATCGAGCGTGCCCAGCGGATGTTCGAGGCCTCGTCAAAGCTGGCCATCAGCTCGACGACCAGCGTGGCCTCCTTGGTGGCCGCGGCCTCGATCAGCGCCCGGAAGACGGGCGAGTCTTGGCTGGTGCGATACAGGGTCTGCTTGATGCTGACCACCGAGGGGTCTTCGGCGCCCTGCTGAATGAAATTGACCACCGGGTCGTAGGAGTCGTAGGGGTGGTGGAGCAGAATGTCGTGCTTTTGCAGCTCACTGAAAATGTTGACGGACCTGCGGCTCAATTTCAGTGACCGGGGCGTGAAGGAGGGGAACTTCAGGTCGGGCCGCGCGACGTCGCCATAAAAAAAGATCAGGCGGGAGAGGTTTACCGGACCGTCGCAGCGGATGATCTGATCCTCGTCCAGTTCGAAGTTGACCTTGAGCCGTTCGACGATCTCCGCGTCGGCGCCGGTCTCGATCTCCAGGCGCACGGCATCGCCCTTGCGGCGGTTGTGCAGTTCGGTGCGAATGATCTCCAGCAGCGAACGGGTCTCTTCCTCCTCGAAGTAGAGGTTGGAGTTGCGGGTGACGCGAAAGGCGGTGCGGGCCAGCACCTCATAGCCGCGGTACATGCTAGTCAGGTTCTGCGCGATCAGGTCCTGCAGCAGCAGGTAATCGAAGGCTCCCTCGGCCGAGGGCAGGCGGACAAAACGCGGCAGCGCCCTGGGCACCGTGACCACTCCCAGAACTTGCGGGCCGGAGCTGCGCCGCTTGAGCCTGAGCAGCAGAGCCAGGCAGAGAGCCTTGTTCAGCACGCGCGGAAAGGGATGGGCGGGATCGATCGAAATGGGCGTCAGCAGAGGGTCAACCTCCTGCTGAAAGTAATTCTGGGCAAAGGCGCGGGCCTTTTCGTCCAGCTCCTCCCACTCCAGCAGCCGGACGCCCTGTTGACGCAGTTCGGGCAGCAGGTGCTCGTTCCAGCACTGGTACTGCGCGTCCACAAAGCTGTGGATTTCGGCATTCAGCACGGCCAGCGACTCTTCGGGGCGAAGGCCGTCGTAGCCCGGCTCACGGTAGCCGTCTTCAATGCGCTGCATCAGGCCGGCCTGGCGGATTTCGACGTACTCGTCGAGATTCGAGGCGGTAATGGCCAGAAATTTGACCCGCTCCAGCAGCGGATTGGTCGCGTCCTCAGCCTCTTCGAGCACACGCCGGTTGAACTGCATCCAGGAGTAATCCCGTCCGTTGAAGAGCTTCTGCTTCTGCGTAATTCTGGCCATCGAGTCTGCGTCTTCCGTGCGCCGTGATAGAGCGGTTCTCCCGTGAATGTGGAGTTCCGAAAACCGTGTAAGCCACTGAGCGGCAGCAGCTTCCCTCTACAGCAACTGGAGA
>PMPH01000095.1 GCA_003161045.1 Acidobacteriaceae bacterium | reverse complement strand
TCGAGAATGGCGTCGGCGGCAAAGGGCGGCGGAACGAAGATCATGGTCGCGTTGGCGCCGGTCTTTTCGACGGCCTCGGTGACGGTGTTGAAGACCGGCCAGCCCTCGTGCGTCATTCCGCCCTTGCCGGGGGTGACTCCGCCTACGACGTTGGTGCCGTATTCGGCGCAGCCCAGGGCGTGAAAGGTGCCCTCTTTGCCGGTAAGCCCCTGAACGAGAAGTCGAGTTTCTTTATTCACGAGTACGGCCATTGGAAATAGCTCCTAGCTTTTAGCTCTTAGCTCTTAGCTTTTAGCTTTTAGCTTTTGAGCTCAGTTTTTGGATGAACGCCGTTAGCATTTTTGAGATTTCATCGCATAATACCGTTGCTTCGTTGATTGCCTTTTCATTTCCCATTTCAAGTCTCCGGGCAACCAGAAGCTGAGTCTGGATTTCAAATGCCGATCCTAATGCAATTCCGAGAAACTGCCTGAATTCCCCTGGATTAAGCCTTCCTCGCCCCTCGGCAATATTGCTCGCCACCGAAACGCTTGCGCGACGCAATTGCGAAGTAAGTCCGTAGGTCTCTTCTTTCGGGAACTTTTGAGTTAACTTGTAGATACATACAGTGAGATCGATCGCTCGTTGCCAAACCGTTAAATCGTGAAAGTTCTGCGGCATTTTGTCCTTCTTGTTCCAAGGCCGGTCGAGTCATTCGTAAGCTAATAGCTAAAAGCTAAGAGCTAAAGCATCGCTGCTTTTACAGCCAGCTCAGCAGCTTCCTTCATGGTTTCGCCCACCCGGAAATTCAAGCCCGATGCGGCGAGAATCTTGCGGCCCTCTTCGACGTTCGTTCCTTCCAGGCGCAGCACGATCGGCACCTTCACATTCAAGTTGCGCGCCGCGGCCACCACGCCCGCGGCCAGCCGGTCCACGCGCAGGATTCCGCCGAAGATGTTGATGAAGATGGCCTTCACATGGCTGTCGGCGAGCAGGATTTCAAAGGCGTGTTCGATCTGTTCCTGGGTGGCGCCGCCGCCCACGTCGAGAAAGTTGGCGGGGCTGCCGCCAGCGTACTGGATGATGTCCATGGTGGCCATGGCCAGGCCCGCGCCGTTGACCATGCAGGCGATCGAGCCATCGAGCTTGATGTAGTTGAGCGCGAACTTCGAGGCCTCGACCTCGAGCGGGTCTTCCTCGGCGGTGTCGCGCAGCGCCTTGATTTCGGCGTGGCGGAAGAGGGCATTGTCGTCAAAGTTGATCTTGGCGTCGAGGGCGAAGAGCTGGCCATCGGTAGTGGTGATGAAGGGATTGATTTCCACCAGCGAGGCGTCGGTCTCGATGAAGGCCTTGTATAAGCCCTGAAAAAAGGCGACGGCCGCGTTGATCTGCCTGGGACCCAACCCCAGGGCGAAGGCCAGCTTGCGCGCCTGCCAGGAGCCAAAGCCGATGGCCGGGTCGATGGTTTCTTTGAAGATGGCCTCGGGAGTCTTGGCCGCGACCTCCTCGATCTCCATGCCGCCGGCCTGCGAGGCCATGAACACCAACTCACCTTTCGCCCGGTCGAGCACAATGCCGAGATAAAGCTCGCGATCAATCGAGGCGGCCTCCTCGATCAGCAGCCGCTGGACTTTTTGTCCCTGTGGGCCGGTCTGGTGCGTGACCAGCGTCATGCCGAGGATGTTTTTGGCGTGGAGTTCGGCCTCCTCGCGGGTGCGGGCCAGCTTGACGCCGCCGCCCTTGCCGCGGCCTCCGGCGTGAATCTGCGCCTTGACGACGATGCCCGAGGCGCCCTCGGCAAAGAGCTTGCGGGCCACCGCATTGGCCTCTTCGAGAGTGTTGGCCACTTCGCCCCTGGGCACGGCCACGCCGTACTTTGCCAGGATTTCTTTCGCCTGATACTCGTGAATCTTCATTGTCGGTAGAAAACCGTCCAGTCCGCTGTTCTAGGAGGATTCGGGACCGGACCGGCGAACGCCAGGCCGGCGGGATCGTGCCAGCGATATAGAAATAGTAACTTGCGCTCCAAAGGAGGGGCAAACGCGGCCAGCGCGGAAGAGCGAAAATGCGGCCGTGCGCCGCGCGCGGCGACCGCATCCCGCCGCTATCATAAGAGAATATGGCCTCATTGAAGGAACTTTTGAAACCGTTGGCCGAGGACGGCGCGGCACTGACGCGTGAGCAGGCGGCTCATGCGCTGGAAGAGATTTTGACCGGCGGCGTGCCGGAGGTGGAGACCGCGGCGCTGCTCACGGTCCTGGCCACGCGCGGCGAACAGGTGCCGGAGCTGGCCGGCTTTATCGATGTGATGCGCCAGCGGGCGACAACCCTGCCGCTGACAGCCGCCGAGCGGGACGAGCTGGTGGACGTGGTCGGCACCGGCGGCGGAGGGCCGCTGACCTTCAACATCTCCTCGGGCGCGGCGCTGGTGGCGGCGGCCGCGGGAGCCAGGGTGGCCAAGCACGGCAACCGGGCGGTCACCTCGCGCTGCGGCGCGGCCGACGTGCTCGAGGCGCTGGGCGTTCCCATCGAACTGGGGCCGGAGCTGGCCGTCGAGTGCCTGCGTGAGACCGGCTTCGTCTTCCTCTACGCGCCGCTCTACCACCCGGCGATGAAGGCCGTGGGGCCGCTGCGGCGGGCGCTGGGCTTTCGGACCATCTTCAACCTCTGCGGCCCTTTGACCAACCCGGCCGGGGCGCGGGCGCAGGTGATCGGGGTGCTGGCGCCCAGCCGCGTACTGCTGGTGGGCCGTACGCTGGCGATGCTGGGAGCCCGGCGGGCCTTCGTGGTGCACGGCAGCGACGGCATCGACGAGCTGACGACCACCGGCGAATCGATTGTGGCGCGCGTCGAAGAGCAGGCCGGGGAACAGATTGGGGAGCGGACAGGGGAGCCGAAGACCGGCGGCGCGCCGGCGCTGAAGGCCGCCCGCATCACGCCGGAGATGGCCGGGCTGAAGCGCGCCACGCTGGACCAGTTCATCGGCGGCGATGTGAAGACCAACGCGGCCCTGCTCTATGACGTGCTGACTGGCCTGCCCGGCGCGCGGCGCGACATTGTTCTGTTGAACGCCGCGGCGGCGCTGGTGGCCGCCGGATTGGCTGGCGATCTGAAGGAGGGCGTCCGGCTGGGCGCCGAGGCCATCGACTCCGGCCAAGCGGCGGCGACGCTGGCCAAGCTGCGCGGGTTTGCGGCCCGGCACGCGGCAGCCCGGTAAAGCGGCCAGAGCTCCCGGCGTTCAGGAGTTTTGTAATTCTGGAGTTCTGTAAATCTGTAGTCCCTTCGAACCGTTCTGAGAGATTTCTGAAGGGCGCAATGGGCGCTCCATGTGCGGATTCACGCCTCCCACCCTTGGCGCAAAAACAAGTACGCGCCCAGGATGGGGCACCCGGCTTTGTTTCAGAAGCCACCAGCTTCGCTTCATTTGTTCAAGGCCGGATCAATCGCTTCGCTGATTTTGCTCTAACAACCGAAGCGGACAGCAAAGGGCCACTCCGCGGGTGCGGTGTGGCCCCTGTTTTGCTGATCGAAGCGGTAGCTCCCTGGGCCGGAGCTACTTGTCGGCCACCAGTGGCTTGGTGCTCAGCGAGCCGTCCTTATAGCCCCTGGCGATCTCGGCGATCGAGACGGCTTTATAGTCGCCAGCGTGGCCGGCCTGTCCGAACTGCGTCATGCGCAGCGCCACCACCTTCTGCATCGCCTCGCGGGCCGGCTTCAGGTAGTCGCGCGGATCGAACTTCTCCGGCGTCTCCCACAAAACCTTGCGAATGGCGCCGGTGATGGCCAGCCGGTTGTCGGTGTCCACGTTGATCTTGCGCACGCCATTGCGGATGCCCAGTTGAATCTCCTCGACCGGCACGCCCCAGGTCTCCTTCAGCTTGCCGCCGTACTGGTTGATGACGTCCTGTAAATCCTTGGGCACAGAGGAGCTGCCGTGCATCACCAGGTGGGTCTTGGGCAGGCGCTTGTGAATGGCCAGCAGAATGTCCATCTTCAGTACCGAGCCGTCGGGCTTTTTGGAGAATTTGTAGGCCCCGTGGCTGGTTCCGATGGCGATGGCCAAGGCGTCCACGCCGGTTTTTTCGGCAAATTCGACCGCCTGATCGGGGTCGGTGACGTGCTCCAGGCCCGAGCCGCCCGCGCCATGGCCGTCCTCGACGCCGCCCAGCACGCCAATCTCGCCCTCGACGGTGATGCCGCGCTCATGGGCGAAATCGACCACCTGTTTGGTGACGGCGACGTTCTCTTCGAAGCTAGCCGGGGTTTTGCCGTCGGCCTTCAGCGAGCCGTCCATCATCACCGAGGTAAAGCCCAGCTCGATAGCGCTCTTGCAGGTCTCGAAGCTGTTGCCGTGATCCAGATGCATGGCCAGCGGAATCTCGGGATACAGTTCGCTGGCGGCCAGAATCAGGTGGTAGAGGTAGCGGTCCTGGGCAAACTGGCGCGCGCCGCGGCTGGCCTGGATGATGACCGGCGAATT
>PMPH01000154.1:10499-19080 GCA_003161045.1 Acidobacteriaceae bacterium | reverse complement strand
CCCAGTGATCTTCAATGGCGGTCGGGTCGTAGGCTTTGGGCAGGTCGTGGGGCATATTTTTTTGGACGAGCCTCCCGGTAATCTGCGAAAAAACGCTAAAAAAGAAGGTTTTAAGCGAGGAGGCTACTCATAACTCTAGCAGATGGGGTGGAGGGTTTGATTGGCGGCAAAATGCTGCGCCGGAGACCCACGCCATTGAAAAGGCCGCACCCTGTTGGGGCGCGGCTTCTTCATTTGGGATTGGTTGTCCTCGAAAAACGGATTCAGCCTGGACAGCGCTTAGAACGGGTTCAGTTTGAACAGCCCCTTCTTCTTTTTCTTCTTGCTGGAGGATTCGTCGCTCAGGTCGGCCTTGGGTTTCTTCTTCGCTGCAGCCGCAGCGGCCGCAGCCGAGCCGGGCTTGACGTCATTGACCTGGTCGGGAGCCTCGGCCGGTTTTTCCGCGGCGGGCATGACGGTGTTGTCAGGGCCTACCGGCTTGAGGACGGCTTCGGTACTGACCGCGGCAGGGCTGGACGGCGTGCTCACCACCTGGACGCCCACGCCGGTGCCGCCCTTGGGCCCTCCCGTCTGCAGAGGCGCCTGCGAGGGCTGATCGCTGCGCGGCGGCTCATTGACGCCAGAAGGCGTCAGCACCACGGCCCCGGTGGAGGGCTTGCCGGCATTGACGGCGGCGTTGAAGAGCGTCACATTCTGCTTTGTCACCTCGGGCGCGGTGACGCGCTGCGGGTCTTGCAGGCTGGGTTCGCCCACGTGCACGGCCTCAACCACCAAGGGTCCGTGCTTGATGATGTCGAAGGTTTTATCGGTGAAGCGCAGGGGCTGACGGCTGCGCTCCTCGGCGTCACTCTCGGCCACTGCTTCCTGGGTGGGCTCGGGGATGGGGCGGTTCATGGCCACCAGCCGGTCGCGGGCATCGTCCACGTGGGGGGCCATCGGATAGCGGGTGATGACCTTGGCGTAGGCTTCGGCGGCCTTGTTCTGATACTCGGCGCGCATCCGCTCCCTGACCGCGGCGGTAAGGCGGGGCGCAGCCTGGATCGAACGGGCTTCGCCGGCATAGGAATCGCCGATGGCCAGCAGCGCCAGGTCGCTCTTCGAGTAGAGCGGGTAGGTGTCGACTACGGTCTGCAGGCGGGCAATGGCGGCGGTGTAATCTTCCTGGCTCACATAATAGAGGCCGATCTGGGTCTCGCGCTCGGCCAGAACCTCCTGCACGTCGCGCAGTTTCTGCTTGGCGCGAGGCACCAGGTTCGAGTCCGGAAACTGGTTGATCATCGTCCGGTACTCCTGCTCGGCGCGCAGGGCGTTGGTGTAATCGCGGTCGGGCTTTTCCATCTGCTGGTAGTAGATGTNNCCACCTTCATCTGCGCCTCGGCGGCCTCGGGAGCGTTGGGGAAGAAGGTGATGAAGTCCTTGTACTCGGACTCGGCCTGAGCGAAGGCTGCCGTGCCGCCCTCCTTGAACCAGGTGTCGCCCACGGCCAGCTTGGCGCGCATCCGGTACTCGGAGTCGGGATAGGTGTTGAGCATGGTCTGCAAATCAAGCCGCGCCACGTCGTAACGGCCCTTCTTCATGGCGGTCATGGCCTTGTCGTAGAGCTCCTTGTCGGGCTGCCGGGAGTTCACTTTGGCCAGCGGGTTGGCGCTCAGATCATGATTCTTCTTCTGCTTGGGCTTCTTTTCCCTGGCCTGAGCCGAGACTGCGCCCAGCACCAGAACCGCCAAAGCGACCGCGACAATCTTCCTGGACAACCGGTTCATAACCCCTCATTGCGGCTTGCGGCCCGTCGGCCGGGCACAAGTCTATTTCCTTCTACTCTCGAATCTTAACTCGCTCGACCCGGCGGCTCGACTCGTTCTGCCCGGCTGCTTGACTTGCTCAATCCGGCCATTCGATTCGCTCGACCCGGCTATTCGCCCGCGGCCTGGCGGGCCAAGGCCAGCAGCGCGCGCGCATCCTCTTCCGGCCGCCCTGCGCCAAAAATGGCGTTGCCGGCCACCAGCAGGTCGGCTCCCGCACGGACGATGCGGGCTACCGTTTCGCAAGTCACGCCGCCGTCCACTTCGATTCTAAACGCCAGCCCCAACTCCTGGCGCAATTGAGCCAGCCGCCTGATCTTATCCAGCGAGAATTCAATGAATTTCTGCCCGCCGAAGCCGGGATTCACGCTCATCACCAGCACATGGTGGACCATGGGCAGAATCTCCACCAGCAGATCGACGCGGGTAGCGGGATTCACCACCACCCCCGGCTTCATGCCGTGGCAGGCAATCAGCTCGAGCGAGCGGTGCAGGTGGCGGCAGGTCTCGTAGTGGACGCTCACCCAGTCGGCCCCGGCCTCGGCAAAGGCGGGAATGAATGCGTCTGGGTTCTCGATCATCAGGTGGCAGTCGAGCGGCAGCCGGGTCACCTTGCGCAGGCTCTTGACCACTACTGGCCCGATGGTGATGTTGGGCACAAAATGGCCGTCCATTACGTCCACATGAACAACGGAACCGCCGCCTCGGCTGGCTGCGGCAATCTGGCCCGCCAGATGGGCGAAATCGGCAGAAAGAATCGATGGAAGCAGTTCAACCATAGGGCTCTTGGGTGCGTCTCCTTGCTCCGTCAGTGTATCAGCGCGGAGGCGCGGGAGTCCTGGAACTCAAGAACGCTCATGGGCAGTTGAGAGTCCCGGTAAGAGCACTCTCGACGCTTTCGAGGACCGATTGCCAGTCGCCGGGCCTCGGCTGGCGGAAGAGGCGCAGGGTAGGGTACCAGGGGCTGTCGGAGCGCTTTTCGAGCCAGCGCCAATCGGCGGCAAAGGGTGCGAGGAGCCAGACCGGACGGCCCAGCGCGCCGGCCAGGTGCGCCGTCGAGTTGTCGATGGTGATGACCTGATCCATGGCCGCCACCTGCGCCGCGAAGCGATCCATGCCGGCGAACTGGTCGACCGTGCGGTCGATGAGAAGGGGCGCCCCGGCTGCCGCGGCCTGCTCCTCCAAGGCGTCGAAATCCCCGTATTGCAGGCTGATCCAGCGAATGCCGGCGAGGGCGAAAAGCGGAGCAAAGCTTTTGAGGCCGATCGAACGCTTGCGGCCGGTTTTTTGATTTTTTGTGTGCCAGGCCAGCCCGATCAGCCGCCGTCCGTCGCCGTAGTGGGCGCGGAAGCGCTCCCGTTCCTCCGGGTCGGCCTGGAGGTAGGGCGATTTGGTGGCGGCAAAGGCAGCTTCCGTCGTCCTGAAGAGCCCCGGCAATGAGCCCGTGGGCAGGTGGGCGGCGATCGCCGCCGCCTGAGCTTCGGCCGGGCCAAAGCCTGAGACCACCTCAACCTCCGGGAAGGTGCGAGCAAAGAGCGGCTTGAGGCGCGCGTCGCAATCGAGGGTGATGCGGTTGCCGGTGCGGATGGCCTCTGGAATCAGCCCCGCGAACTGAATTTCATCGCCGACGCCTTGCTCGCCCCACAGCAGCAGCCGGGCTGGCTGAGTCTCCGTCGTCAGCTGTTCGCCGCGCCAAAGTGGCTGCGGATAGGGGCGCCAGGGCGTGTCGTGATCGGGCGACCGCCAGCGGCATTCATAGTTGCGCCAGCCGGTGGCGAAATCGCCGCTTCGCAGTTGGGCCAACGCCTGTCCGAAGCTGGCCTGGGGATAATCCGGCTTGATCTCCAAGGCCAGGGCGATTGACCGCAGCGCCTCGTCCAGGCGGCCAAGGTCTTCAAAAACGCAGCCCAGGTTGTAGTGGGCCTCGGCGTACTCCGGCCTCAGGGCCAGCGCCCGTTCGAAGCTGGCTGCCGCTTCGTTCAGCCTCTCCAGGGTATGAAGCGTGTTGCCCAGATTATAGTGCGCCTCGGGCAGATGCGGCTTGAGCTGGAGAGCTCGCCGATAGCAGGCCACGGCCTCCAGCAGTTTGCTCTGCTTGCCGGAATTGCCCGGCGTGTCGAGTTCGTTTTGAGCCTGGCGCAGATTCCCCAGGTTGTACCAGGCCTCGGCGAACTCCGGCTTGAGGGTCAGGGCCTGCGCATAACAGGCCTCCGCGTCCTCCAGCTTATTCTGGGCCAGCAGCGTATTGCCCAGGTTGCCGTGGAGCTCGGCCCATCCCGGCTTGAGAGCCAGCGCCCGCCGGTAACTGGCCACCGCGCTGTCCAGCTTGCCTTGCGCCTGCAGCGCGTTCGCGTGGTTGATCCAGGCCTCGGCAAACTCCGGCTTGAGGGCCAGCGCCCGCTCCTGGCTGGCCACTGCCTCATCGAACTTGCCCTGCGCCTGCAGGATATTCCCCAGGTTGACGTGAACCTCGGCCAGATCTGGCCTGAGGGCCAGCGCCCGCCGGAGATGCGCCTCGGCCATCTCCCGTTTGCCCAGCGACTCATAGACCGCGCCCAGGTTCATCTGCGCTTCGGCCAGATCCGGCTTGAGGGCCAGCGCGTGGTGGTAAGAATCCGCGGCCTCTTCCAGCCTGCCTTGCGCCTGCAAGGCCGTGCCCAGATTGGAATGATAGGCGGCCTGCCGCTTGTCGAGGGTGATGGCCGCGCCGATCAGATCGACGGCCGCATCGTCTCGCCCCACCTGGTGAGCCAGCACGCCGAGCAGATGCAGGCTGTCGGCATGGCGCGGATCAAGATCGAGAATCTGCCGGTAAATCCGCTCCGCCTCGGCCAGCCGTCCGCGCTGGTGGTGCTCAAGAGCGTTGGCGAAGATTCCCAGAACAATGGGAATCGGCTCCTGCCGGTGCGCTTGCTTCTGCTGCCTGGGGGATAAATGCGAGGTGCGGCTCATAGGCTGAGTGTACGCACTTCGTTAGGATAGGTGGCTCATAAGAAGGAGCAAATTATTCGGCGCTTTTCCCACTCTTGCCTCTTCCCGATTGCGGAGCGTTGAGCTTTTCTCCGCTCGCCTCCAGCCGCCGCAGCAAAATGCTCTTTGGATGCCGCACGAACGCCACAACCATCGGCAGAAGGGCTGGATCCTGGCAGCTCCGACCGGCAGGTTTTTCTCGTCAGCTTACTCGGTGTGGTTTCCGGCTGTCAGCATCTTTCCCGCGACCCGCCCCACTCCACGCAGCAGCGCCTTCACTGGCCAGCGGCCTTCGGCGTCGGGGAAGAAGATTTCGCCCCTGCGGCGGGCTTCAGGGCGGTAGTACCAGCGCTTGACGAGCGCCAAATAGCCCTGACGGAGGGTTGCCGATAGGGCTTCAGAGTCCTCTGCCAAAGCGGCCAAAGCCGCCTCCATGCGGGCTTCGAGCGCGCCCCGCGCGAGCTTCATCGGCGCATCAGCTTCGGAGGCCAGATCCCCAATGCTGGCAGTATTACAAACTGCGGAAGAACTCGAAAGGGATGGAGGCGGGGGTTTCAATTCCCGCGTAAGATCAGCAGAATCTACGGGGGCTTTAGCCCCGGAGGAAATCTTCTCTTCCGGCTCAGCTTCCAGGCCGGAAGCTTCCGGGATCGGTTCTATCGCCATCGGATGGGCAAACAGCGAAGTGGAACCCGATTGCTCGTTCTGGATTCTCATGCCCAGAGTCGAAAATCCCGCCGGGCCGCTCAGACGGCCGTATTCATAGAGGAAGACGGCGACCTCGCCGGGGTTGGCCGCGGCTTGCAGGATGACCGCCCGAAGCTGCGAGAGCGGGCGAACCAGCTCGGGCGCCAGCGCCCTCACGCTCTCGACGCGGGCGACCTGCGCGTGGAGGGCGGCGGCAGCCTCGAATTCCAGGTTGGCCGAGGCCGCATCGCGCTGGGCGCGCAACTGCGCCAGCTGGCTCGCGCCGCGCGTGGCCAGGAAGCGTTCAACCGCCGCGGCTTCTTCGCCGTAGCGTTCATCGGTGCAGCCTTGGTAGCAGGGCGCAAGGCACATCTTCATCTCGGAATAAACGCAGCCGGGATGAGCGGGGTTGGGGTCCAAGTAGTCGGTGCAGCGGCGCAGCAGGAACAGCTTGAGCGCCTCCTCGGCAAAGCGTTCGGCCGCCGCGCGCGACGGAAACGGCCCGTAAGCCCAGTTGGCCTCGCGCTGGCTAGGGCGATGGGTGACGGTAATGCGCGGGTAGGGGTTCCCGCCCAGAAAGCGCACAAAGGCCGGAGCCCGCAGGTGCATCCGTTCCAGGGCTTTGGCGCCGTAAATCGCTTCCAACAGCGAAAACTGCGCGAGCAGTGACTCGAACTCCGAGCCGGTCAGCCGCCAGCAAATCCTCCGCACCCGCCCGGCCAACTGCAACCGCCGCGGATGGCGCGCCGAGGGCTGAAGCAGCCGGGCAAGTCTCGCGCGCAGGTTGGGCGTGCGGCCAATGTAGGGCTCGGCGTGAGCCTCCGCGCCCCGCCCCACGGACAAAGACCTGTCCGTGGGGACCCCGTCAAAACAGAGCGCGAAGACCGCCGGCTGCGCGGGCAACTGATCGAGCGCCGCCCTGGCGTCGGCCGGGTCGAAGGCGATCTCCCGCATTGCAATCCCGGAAGAATGCCTTGAACCCGCCGCTGCGCCCTGATCCGTCCCGTCCATCCGCCTCGACCCCGGCAACCCCGCCAGCGCGAGCCAGGCTCGGCCAGCTTGCCGGCCTGCTCCGTTGACTTGCTAACTCGCCAACTCACTAACTTGCCAAATTGCTGACTTGCCAAGTTGCTAACTCGCAAACTTGCAAACTTTCTAACCTGCTAAATTGCTAAATTTCTTATTCACTGACTTCCCGGCTTGCTGACTCCACGGGCTCGACAAATTGTTCTGATTGCTAACTCCCGGCAATCGTCATGCCGTCGATGCGCAGCGTAGGCGAAGCCGCCGCGCCGCGAAACTCCAAATCGTTGCCGATGGCAGCCACATTCTTGAGCATTTCGGCCAGATTGCCGGCGATGGTGACCTCTTCGACGGCGTGCGTCAGCGCGCCGTTTTCGATCCACAGCCCGGTTGCGCCGCGCGAATAGTCGCCGGTGACGGTGTTGACGCCGAAGCCCATCAGGCTGGTGACGTAAAGCCCGGCGGGAACGGCGGCGATGATCTGTTCAGGAGTCAGCGTCCCCGGCTCCAGGTAAAAGTTGCCGCAGCCGATGCCCGGCGTGCCAGCCAGCCCGCGCGCGGCATTGTGGGTGGACTTCATCCCCAGTTTCCGCGCCGTGTAGGTGTTCAGCAGGTAGTTGCGCAGCACGCCCTGCTCGACCACCACCGTGCGCCGCGTGGGCAAACCCTCTCCGTCAAAGGGCGTGGTTCCAAAGCCGCCCATTCCGGTCGGCAGCAGCATCGTGTTGTCGTCGATGACCGTCAGGGAGGGAGCGGCAATCTGCTCACCCAGCTTCCCCGCCAAAAACGAGGCGCCGCGCCAGATGGCGTCGCCCGAAGCGGCCTCGAAGATGGCGCCCATCAGCGACTGCGCCACCTCCGGCGCAAAGACGATGGAAACCTGTTGCGTCGGCACACGCCGCGCGCCCAACCGCCGCAGCGCCCGCCGCGCCGCCTCCCGGCCGACGGACTCGGGCGATTCCAGGTCGGCCAGCCGCCGCGCGCTCGACCACCAGCCGTCGCGCTGCATCTGTCCATTGGCGTCCATGGCCAGCGGCGCCGCCGAGACCCCGGCGTAGCTCGACCGGTAGCCGCCCACGAAACCGCGCGAGTTGGCCAGAGACTTGCGCCCGGTGGCCGCCTCAAAGCTTCCTCCGTCGGAGTTGGTGATGCGCGGGTCGGCCGCGAGCGCAGCCGCCTCAGCCCGCCGCGCCCATTCGATGCGCTCCGCGCCGGGCAGCGAGTACACATCTTCGTGATACAGATGAAGATCGCCGGGGAACGAGCCAAATTCACCGTTCTCCGGCAGGCCGCTGAAGGGGTCTTCCTCGGTGACTTTAGCCAGCGCCAGCGCGCCCTCGACAAGCTGCCCGATTCCCTCCGCCGTCAGGTCGCTGGTCGAGGCCGAAGCCGACCGCTGGCCCAGAAAAACCCGCAGTCCGAGGCCGCGCGAGCCAGACTCCTCCAGCGTCTCCACCTTGCCCATGCGCACTCTGACCGAGAACTCGTCGCCCTCGCGCGCCACGGCTTCGGCGTCCGTGGCGCCGGCTTTCATAGCCTGCGCCACCACATCGGCAGCCAGGGATTCCAGGTCAAGAGCGGTCAGATCGGGTTGAATCGCAGTTTCGGACATAGGTCAACAGTACCAAAAAGCCGCGCCGTCCGGCGCTGCGCTCTGCGAATCGCCCAGGCGTTGCCCCGTCAATCGCCCGGTTCAGCTTGCCGGCCGCGCCTCATGGAAATGCCGCCAGATGGCCTCGGCGGTTTTGTGGGGGACTACGGCGGCGAGGGACGCGGCGGTGGCCTGCTGCACGTCGCGCAGGCTGCCGAAGTGGGTCAGAAGGCGCTGGCGGGTTTGCCGGCCCACGCCGGGGACGTTCAGAAGCTCCGAGTCGCGGTCGCGCATCGCCCGGCGCTGGCGATGGTAGCCGACGGCGAAGCGGTGGCTCTCGTCGCGGATGAGCTGGATCAGGTGCAGTACCGGCGAGCGGCGGTCGAGGACGATGGGCTCGTCTTCGTTGCCGTAAAGGTAGATGATCTCCTCGCGCTTGGCGATTGAGGCCAGCGGCTGCGAGGTGAGGCCGAGGGATTCGAGGGATTCGGCGGCGGCGTGAAGCTGG
>PMPH01000154.1:0-10468 GCA_003161045.1 Acidobacteriaceae bacterium | reverse complement strand
TCATCTTGCCGTCTTCCCAGACCACCAGCGAGGCCACGGTTTCAGCGCCCTGAATGTGCGAAATGTCAAAGCATTCAATGCGGCGGGGCAGCGCGGGGAGCATCAGCGTGTCGGCCAGCGCCTCCTGAATGGCCTTGCGCGAGGGCTCAAGGACGCGGAAGCGCTGAATGTAGGATTGCTTGGCGTTCTGTCCGGCCAGATCGACCAGGGAGCGTTTTTCGCCGCGCTGGGGGACGGCGATCTCGATGCGATGACCGGCGCGCTCAGTGAGCAGGGCAGCCAGGGACTCGCGGTCGTCGAAATCGGCCGGGACGAGGATCGAGCGCGGGACGTAGTGCTGGTCGATGTAAAGCTGCTTGAGCAGGGCGCTGAAGAGCTGGCCGGCGTGGAAGGGGGCTTCTGTGGTCTCCCAGGTCCCAGACTCGGGACCTGGGGCACCCGGCTCTTGGGGCTGGCCGGCAGCCCTTTCGGGCGCGGCGGCTTCGAGCAGCTCCGGCAGGTCTTCCCAGAAGAACTCGCGGCGGTCGACGATCTTGCCGGCGCGGAGATGGAAGAGATTGACGGCCAGCGCGCCGGCCTCGTAGTGGTAGCCGAAGACGTCGGCGTCGTCGTCCAGTTCGGCGGTGGCCATGCGCTGCTTTTCCTGGAGCTGGCGGACGGTGGAGAGTTGGTCGCGCAGACGGGCGGCGGCCTCGAAGTTCTCGGCTTCGGCGGCGGTCATCATGCGCGCGGTCAGGGTGCGTTCGAGCTCCGTGTGGCGGCCTTCGAGGAGCAGTTGCGCGTCGTGGAGAGCGTTGTTGTAAAGCTCCGGCGTGGTGAGTCCTTCGACGCAGGGGCCGAGGCAGCGGTGAATGTAGTACTGCAGGCAGGCGCGGGGGTGCGAGCGGGAGAGATCGACCTTGCAACTGGGAATGAGAAAGCTGCGGTGAATCAGCTCGACGACGCGCCAGGCCAAGCTGCCGGGAAAGTAGGGGCCGTAGTAGGCCGCGCCGTCCTTCAGCAGGCGGCGGGTAACGAAGACCTTGGGAAAGCGGTCCGCCAGGGTGAGCTTGACGTAGGGGTAGCTTTTGTCGTCCTTGAGCAGAATGTTGAAGCGCGGCCGGCGCTCCTTGATGAGGTTGGTCTCAAGCGCCAGCGCCTCGCTCTCGTTGCCCGCCAGAATGTAGTCGAGATCGACGGCCTCGCGCATCAGCGAGCCGGTTTTGGCGTTGGCCTGCGCGGTTTCCAGCAGATAAGAGCGCACGCGCGCGCGCAGGTTCTTGGCCTTGCCGACATAAATGACCTCGCCCTCGGCGTTTTTGTAGAGGTAGACGCCGGGATCGGTGGGCAGGGTGCGGATTTTCTCGTAGAGGTCCATGAGGCAGGGCCGCGCTTGCTTATAGGATAGCGGTTTCAGGTTCCCACCCTAGCCGCAACAGTTGCAAGAAGCAGGTTCTTCGACTCCGCTCAGGATGACAGCGGCGAGGATGGGGCACCCAGACTTTACACCATCAGTGAAAAGGCTCTAATTCTCGACCGGGACCGCAGCCAATGCGGGCTTGACGGCTCCCCTGGTCTTGACGGGAGCGGCTGGCGGAGAGAGTGCGGGTCTTACCAGCGGCTTGGACCTGGTGGCGGGCGGCACGGCTAACTTTGCAACGGTTTGCACGCGCGGCTTTTCCGCCGGAGTGGTTTGCGCGGCGGTTTTAACAGATGGAGCCTTGAACGGGCCGGTGCGTGCGGTAGCCTTCACGGGCCTGACGGACAAACTGGCCGCCGGTCGAGCTGCCGGCAACCTGGCCGCGGCCAAGGCTGCTCCTGATCTCACGTGCGGCGGCGATTTGGAAGTGGGCTCAGAATTGGCGGGCGGCTCTGAAGAATTGGCGGGCGGCTCTGATTTGGGAGAGGACGGCTGCTGCGTGGCCGATGGCGGAGCCGGGGCGGTCTTCGGCGCGGGATTGGCCTTTACGCTCCCCGGAAACTGCTCGTCGTCCTTGCCCTGGATGGCGGCGCGCATCAAGGTCATCCAGATGGGCAGCGCGGCCTTTGCGCCGGTCTCCTTTTCGCCCAGCGACTGGCGGCTGTCGTAGCCCACCCACACGCCGCAGGTGACCGAGGGCGAAAAGCCCAGGAACCAGGCGTCGGTGTAGTCGCTGGTGGTGCCCGTCTTGCCGCCCAGCGGGTGGTTCAGTTGGGCCGCCGCCGCGCCGGTGCCGTGCTGGATGACGGCTTTGAGCAGGGTCATCATGGTGCGCGCCGTCGGCTGGCTGATCACCTCATTCACCGCGGGCGGATCCGACCAGAGCGTGATGCCGTCGGCGTTGGTGACCTTGCGGATCAGGCGGGGGCTGACGCGAATGCCGTCGTTGGGAAAGACCGAGTAGCTGGCTACCTGCTCTTCGAGCGTGATCTCGACCGCGCCGATAGCAATGGGCAGGTAGGCGGGAATCTCCGTAGTGACGCCGAAGCGGTGGGTCACGTCGATGACCTTGTGAATGCCCACGCGCGCGGCCAGCTTGAGGGCGGGAATGTTGCGCGATTCGGCGAAGGCGTTGGTCAGGGTCATCGCGCCCTTGTAGTCGTTTTCGTAGTTGTGCGGGGTGTAGCTGCCAAAGCTGACCGGCCCATCGACGATGATGTCGTCGGGCTTGGCGCCGCCCTCGATGGCGGCGGTGTAGTCGTAGATCTTGAAGCTGGAGCCGGTCTGCCGCTGGGCCTGGGTGGCGCGGTTGAACTGGGAGAGCGCGTAGTCGCGCCCGCCCACCATGGCCAGGACGTCGCCGGTGGTGTTGTCCACGGCCAGCAGAGAGCCCTGGGCGCCGGAGTCCTGTTCGAGCGTAGCCCGGCGCGCCGCGCCCATCATGGCGCCGGTGAGGTGAACGTAGATCACGTCGCCGGGCTTGACCAGGGCGTCGGCCAGGCTCTGCCCGGTCCACTGCCAGTCCTCAGGCAGGATGATCACCTCGTCCTTGCCCACGCGGGCATGAATCTCCAGCGGCAGAACGCGCGTGACCACGGCATGAACGTAGTCGCTGGGGCCGGTCTTTACCACCCAGTCCGGATGCCGGTAATCCTCGATGGTGCTGCCCGCGGCGAGCACGTTTTCCAGCTTTCCAGGCCCGTCTTGACCCACCCAGCCGCGACGGCGCTCGTAGGTGGCCAGGCCATCGGCCACGGCGGCATTGGCGGTTTTTTGCAGGTCCAGGTCGAGCGTGGTTTCGATCCTCATGCCCGCCTCGTGCACCTCGTCGGCGCCGAAGCGATTGTCCAACTCTTGCCGCACCGCTTCCTCAAACCACGGGGCCACCGACATCTCCGGCTGGGCAATGTGCAGCCCCAGAGGTGCATTGCGGGCCTGCTCGGCCTGCGCGTGGGAGATGACCCGGTCGGACTCCATCTCGGTGAGCACCAGGTTGCGACGGCGCAGGCACTTCTCAGGGTTGAGAATCGGCGAATAAGCCACTGGCCCCTTGGGCAAACCGGCCAGCAGAGCCGCCTCGGTCAGCGTCAGATCTCGGGCGTGCTTGGAAAAGTAGAATTCCGAAGCGGCCTCGAAGCCGTACATTCCGCTGCCCAGGTAGATCTGATTGCCATAGAGGGTGAAGATTTGCTGCTTGGTGAAGGCGCGCTCGATCTGGATGGCCAGATAAGCCTCCTGCAGCTTGCGACCGGCGGTGCGCTCGGAGGAGAGAAAGAGGTTGCGGGCCAACTGCATGGTTAGCGTGGAGGCGCCCTGGGCGCGTCCATGGCTGACCAGATCGTGCCACGAGGCCCCGCCGATGCGCAGTACATTGATGCCCCAGTGCGACTCGAAGTTCTTGTCTTCAATGGAGATAACGGCTTGGCGCAGGACCGGTGCAAAGTCGTCGTAGTTGACCACCTCGCGCCGCTCGATCGCAAACGAGCCAATCACGCGCCCCTTCCGGTCGTAAAGCTCGGTGACGGTCGAGGGGCGATAGCGCTCCAGGTCGTGAATCTGCGGCAGATCGACTGAGTAGACCAGCGTAAGCCCGGCCAGCGAGCCGGTAATCACCGCCAGAGCGAGCAGCAGGGCGAGGGCGAATTTACCCGCCAGCTTGCGCCGCTGGCGCGGGGGCTCCGGCGCGGCTTGAAGCCGGCGGTACGGGGCAAAAACGCTCGGTTCAGGAGGCTGGATAGGGGTGACCGCCAAACGATTCAGGCCTCATTAGAAACTCACCGGCACGCCGGGAGAAATGGTTTCAGTCCAAGGCTAGCACGGGAGCGCTGGCTCTGGCGCGGATCGAGCCTGGCGCGTACTCCATCGTGCAGGATGGAGGAAACTTAGACTGGGCGTACTGCATCGGCTTGTCGGCTTGATTTTGCTTCGCCGGTGATTTGATTCTGCTTCGTCGCTGACATAGCAGGCCTGTACGCCAGTTTTGTCCAGTGAGTCTTCATCCGCCTATCGCCGCACGCTTCATTTTCCGGGCGGAGCAATTCCCTGGAGCAGGCGGCTTCGGCTGCCGCGTTGCTTTGCGCGCTCAACCCGGCGCATCACAGCAAAAGGCCCCCAGCCGAAGCAGGAGGCCTTTGCTGTTGCTTGGCCGACCAACGGGAGGCGGTTAGCCCCACCGCAGGTGGTTAGTACATGCCTTCCATGCCGCCGCCGTGGCCGGCCGGGGCCGACTTGGGCTCCGGAATCTCGACCACCAAGGCTTCGGTGGTCAGCAGCAGACCAGCGATCGAGGCGGCATTTTGCAAGGCCGTCCGGGTCACCTTGGTCGGGTCGATAACGCCGGCCTTGACCAGGTCCTCGAAGACCGAGGTCTGGGCGTTGTAGCCGAAGTGCGGGTTGTAGGTATCGCCGTCCTTTTCCTTGCCCACGAGTACCTTGGCCACCACCACGGCGCCCTCTTCGCCGGCATTGGCGACGATCTGGCGCAGTGGCTCTTCGAGCGCGCGGCGGACGATGTTGGCGCCGATCTTCTCGTCGCCATGCAGCGTCTTGATCAGCTCATCGACGGCTGGAATGGCGCGCACCAGGGCCACTCCGCCGCCGGGGACGATACCCTCCTCGACTGCCGCGCGGGTGGCGTGCAGGGCATCCTCGACGCGAGCCTTCTTCTCCTTCAGCTCGGTCTCGGTGGCCGCGCCCACCTTGATGATGGCCACGCCGCCGACCAGCTTGGCCAACCGCTCCTGCAGCTTCTCGCGGTCGTAGTCCGAGGTGGTCTTCTCGATCTGCGTGCGGATCTCCTTGACGCGGCCTTCAATGTCCGAGGCCTTGCCGGAACCATCCACGATGGTGGTGTTGTCCTTGTCGATGGTNNCGGTGAGGATGGCAATGTCGCCCAGGATCGCCTTGCGGCGGTCGCCGAAGCCGGGAGCCTTGACGGCAGCCACATTCAAGGTGCCGCGCAGCTTGTTGACCACCAGAGTCGCCAGGGCCTCGCCCTCGACGTCCTCGGCGATAATCAGAAGCGGCTTGCCGCCGCGGGCAACCTGCTCCAGCAGGGGCAGCAAGTCCTTCATCGCGCTGATCTTCTTCTCGTAGATCAGAATGTAGGGCTCTTCCTGAATCACTTCCAGCCGCTCGGCGTCGGTGACAAAGTAGGGGCTCAGGTAGCCGCGGTCAAACTGCATTCCATCGACGGTCTCCAGACCGGTGTACATGGTCTTCGACTCTTCGATGGTGATGACGCCGTCCTTGCCGACAACCTTGACCGCCTCGGCGATGATGTCGCCGATCTCCTGGTCGCCATTGGCCGAGATCGCGCCCACCTGGGCCACGGAACCCTCGTTCACCGGCTTCGACAGCTTGCCCAGGGCGCCGCCCTCGGTCCACTTGCCGTCCTTGTCGCGGGTGCCGATGATCGCAGCCGTAGCCTTTTCGATGCCGCGGCGTAGCGCCATGGGGTTAGCCCCGGCAGCCACTGTCTTGACGCCCTCGCGGAAGATCGACTGCGCCAGAACCGTCGCGGTCGTGGTGCCGTCGCCGGCCACGTCGGAGGTCTTGGAGGCGACTTCCTTCACCAGTTGCGCGCCCACGTTCTCCACCGGGTCCTGCAGGTCAATCTCTTTGGCCACCGTCACGCCGTCCTTGGTGATGGTCGGCGATCCGAACTTCTTCTCGATGACCACATTGCGGCCCTTGGGGCCGAGCGTTACCTTCACGGCGTCTGCCAGCGTGTTGACGCCGCGCAGGATCGCCTGACGGGAATCTTCACCGTGCAGAATCTGCTTTGCCATGCTTCAAACTCTCCTAGTTCAGCTTTTAGCTATTAGCTCTTAGCTCTCAGCTAAAGCCTTCGTTATATGAACCTGATCCGTTGCGCCAGCTTGCAAGCTAAAAGCTAAGAGCTAATAGCTAAAAGCTGAATGCCTACTTCTTGATGATGCCGAGGACCTCTTCCTCGCGCATGATCAGGAACTCCTCGCCGTCGATCTTGATCTCGGTGCCGGAGTACTTGCCGAAAAGAATCTTGTCGCCGGCTTTGACGTCCAGCGGGAAAACCTTGCCTTCGTCATTCGACTTGCCCTTGCCGACGGCGATGACCTCGCCCTCCTGGGGCTTTTCCTNNTGGCGCTGTCAGGGATGATGATGCCCCCGCGAATGGTCTCGCCCTCTTCCACACGGCGGACCAGAATGCGGTCGTGGAGCGGTGTAAATGTGGTCGCTGCTGCCATTGTTTCGCTTCTCCTTCACACGCGGGCAGGGGTGAGCCCCGCCGCGGGATTTGAGTGGTTTATTCAGAAAAACACTGCGGAATCTGCGGGTTAAGTCTCCCAAAAATCGGAGCAATCCGCCTAGCCGAGCACTGCCGCCAGCCGTCTGCTGGCACTCTCGCCTTCCAATTGCTAACGATAGGCAAGTACCCTCTATTTTGTCAAGGGTGCTATGAATTATATGAGCGTAATACGCTAAGAAAGTGTGAATATTTTTGCGGAGATGACGGGTCGGGTCGCGCGGAGGGCAGATTGAGCCCGCCGGGAGGCCGATCACGCTCATCTGAACTCGCCAGCGGTCAATGCTCAGTGCGATCGACCTCCCACCGGGCAATCCTTCATTGCCCGGATCGAAAGCATTTACAATGGGCCCATGCCGCGCCGCTCCTTATATCGTCTCTGCATTCTCGTCTCCTCGCTCGCTCTGGTCTTCGCGACGCTCGCCACCGCCGAGCCGGGCAGCTCCGGCCGCGGCCGCAAGTACAAAACGCCCCCGCCCACGGCGCGCATTGCGGTCACCGTTCTGCGCGACACCGACGGCAAACCCATCGAGAATGCCGCCGTCGTCTTTCACGCCATGGAGGGCGAAAAAGACACGGGCAACATGGAGCTGAAGACCGGCGAGGACGGCAGCACCGTCATCGACGTCATGCCCATTGGCGACACGGTACGCTTGCAGATCATCGCCAAGGGCTTCCAGACCTTTGGAGAGGACTACAAGATCGACAAGGCCGAAATGGCTATTGAAATCCGGCTGAAGCGTCCCGGCCAGCAGTACTCCGCCTACGGGAATCACCCCGAGGCCTCCGAGGGCGGCAAGAGCCCGGATGCGGCCAGGCCGGTGAATCCGCCCGAGGGAACGGGTGCAGGCAAGGGCGCAGCTTCAGCCTCTGGTTCAGCCTCCGCTGCGGCGGCGAACGGCAAGCCCACAGCTCAGCCGGACGCGCAGCCCGGCCAGCCCCAGCCGAAGTGAGGGTCGCCTCGGCCTGCATCGGCCTCCGAATCGATGCAGTTTTGAAAGGGGGCGGCATTCGATGAGCAGCCAACTCCTCAGCGGCAAATCGGCGCTGGTGACCGGCGGCGCGCGGCGCCTGGGCCGGGGAATTGCGCTGGCCCTGGCGCGGGCTGGCGCGGATGTGGTCCTCACCTTCCGCAACTCCCAGGCCGAGGCGGTCGAGACCGTCCGCGCCATCGAGGATTTGGGCCGGGCCAGTCTGGCCGTCCACTGCGAGCTCCGCTCCGAGGCCTCGGTGCGCGCGGCCGTCGCAGCCGCGGTGAGTCGCTTCGGGAGGCTGGACATTGTGGTGAATAATGCCGCCATCTTCGAGTCCGCCCCGCTCGACACGCTCACCCTCGACCAGTGGGACGCGGTCTTCGAGACCAATGCGCGCGGGCCGTTTCTGGTGGCGCGCGAGGCATTGCCCTATCTGCGCGCCGGCAAGAGCGAAGAGGGGGGCCGGATCGTCAACATCGGCTCGCTGGGCGGGATTCATGCCTGGGCCGGCCACGCCCACTATTGCGCCTCGAAGGCCGCCTTGCACATGCTCACCCAGGCGATGGCCAAGGCCTTTGCTCCCCAGGTGAGCGTCAACTGCGTCGCGCCCGGCTGGATCGAGATGGACGGGATTTCCGCCGCGCAGGCCGAGCACTTTGCCGCCAAAACGCCAATGCGGCGCAACGGCAGCGTGGAAGACGTGGCCCAAGCCGTGCTGTTTTTCGCCGCCGGGCCGCACTTTGTCACCGGCCAGGTTCTGGCCGTGGATGGCGGGCTGGGGCTGTAAGGCGGAGTTCGTGGGAGCTTGCCTCCCACCCTTGGTAAGAAACCGCGAAGGAGGGCCGACCAAATGCCAGCAGGAGCAACTTGCCTGCTAGCGCGCGAAGAGCCGCTTCAGAAAGCCAATTCTGTCGTTTCTGGGAGCCTCGCCGCTGTTGAGAGCCTCTTCGCCAGCCTCTGCGGGAGCCTTTCTGAGGTGCGGGGCGGCCAGCCGCCGGGCGCGAAACTTCATTGGAATGCGCTCCCACAGTCCCACGGGCTCGGGTTGCACGGGCCAGGCGGCGCCCTCGACGGCGGCCCTTGGGTTGGTCACGCACAGCCGTCGCGCCGTCTCCTCGCCCGCCCGCCGCGCCACATAATCGTAGGCCTTTTTCAGGTGCGGCGGCCGTCGGGTCAGGTTGTGCGCGTCGCTGGCCAGAAAATGAATCCAGTTGCGCTCCAGCAATTCGTTGGATAAAGCCTCCGCCAGCTTGCCGAAGCGCCCATACAATGAGCCGGCGGTCACCTGAAGCAGGCATTCCTGGCGCAGCCACCCGGCCAGCAGTTCAGGGTCGCCCAGCACGGCCGGATAGCGCTCCGGATGGGTGATGACCGGCGTGTAACCCACCGATTGCAGCAGCAGCAAGGCGTCGCTGACCTGCGGAGGAATCGCGGTGTCGGCGAACTCGACCAGCAGGTAGCCTTTGCCGTCGATCGAGTAGCGCAGGGGGTTGGCGGCGGCCTCCATGACATTCTCCGCCGTCACGTGGAGGTCGCATCCCAGGCTCAACTCGATCTGGCCATCGAGCAGTTCGCGCAACCGTGCGTAGCGCTCGGCGATGAGCGGGGCGTCGTAGGGGTAGCGTTCGCTGGCGTGCGGGGTGCAGACGATGCGGCTCACGCCTTCAGCCGCGGCCTCTCGCGCCATGGCCAGCGAGGTCGTGAGATCGGGTGCGCCGTCGTCCACGCCGTAGAGCAGATGATGATGAAGATCGATCATGTGGCCTTCTCTTCAGGGCCAAGCTTCCAGCTACTAGCTGGTTCCTGGTGCTGAAGAATGCCTCGTGTCCCTCTGTCGCAGATCGCAACTGCTGTTTGCCCATGCCGTCCGCTGTGGCAGGATGAGCTTGCAGCTAAAAGCTGCGAACTTCAATGCGTGGCCAGCGCCTCGATCATCGAGGCGAAAATCTTCCAGCCGTCCTGCGAGCCCAGAATCGCTTCGCTGGAGCGGTCGGGATGGGGCATCATGCCCAGAACATTCCGTTTTTCGTTGAGAATGCCCGCAATGTTGCCCAACGAGCCGTTGGGGTTGGCCTCCGGGGTAATCTCCCCCTTGGCAGTGGCGTAGCGGAAGGCGATTCTGTCCTCGGCCTCGAGCCTGCGCAGCTCCTCCGGCGTGCAAAAGTAATTTCCCTCCATGTGGCCGATGGGAATCTCCAGAACATCGCCCTTGGCCAGTTGGTTGGTGAAGGGAGAATCGGCGGTTTCCACGCGAAGATGAACCTGTTTGCAGATGTACTTCAGTCCGGCGTTACGCATCAGCGCGCCGGGCAGCAGGCCGGCCTCGGTGAGGATCTGGAATCCGTTGCAGATGCCCAGCACCAGGCCGCCACCGGCGGCAAACTTCTTCACCGCCTGCATGACGGGCGAAAACCGGGCAATCGCCCCGGTGCGCAGGTAATCGCCGTAGGCAAAGCCGCCGGGAACCAGCACCGCATCCACGCCCTGGAGATCCTCCGAGTCGTGCCAGAGAAAGGTGACAGGCTGGTGAGCCACTTCGGCAATCACGTGGTAGGTGTCGTGGTCGCAGTTGGAGCCGGGAAAGACTAAAACCCCAAATTTCATGCCTCTAGGTTATCAGTTTCAGGCGGCCGCGCCACTCCCTTCGACGGCCCTGGCTCCAAAGCGCTTTTCACAGGGGAACCAGGCATCTGGCCAGGCCATGCCGGTGATATACTCACTGGGTCAGGCGCGTGCCCGCGTCGTCATCTTCTACTACCACTGAGGTTCCCATGTCCGGCCATTCAAAATGGGCCACAATCAAGCACA
>PMPH01000093.1 GCA_003161045.1 Acidobacteriaceae bacterium | reverse complement strand
TCGACATGGTGCGCGAAGAGCGCCTGGAAGAAGTGGAAGATCGCGCGGAGATGAACGCCGAAGAGCGTTTGCTGGACGTGCTGCTGCCACCTCCGCCGGCCGCACCGCCTGCGGCCGAGGGGCAATTGAAGCTGCCTGAAACCGACAGCTACCAGCGGTCACGGGAAAAGTTAAGACAGCAGTTTCGCGAGGGCAAGCTCGACGACCGGATGGTGGAGATCGATGTGCGGGACCGCGGAACGCCGCAGTTCGGTATCATCAGCAACCAGAACCTTGAGGACATGGAGATGAACCTCAAGGACATGCTGCCGAATATCTTCGGCGCGGGCGCGAAGAAGCGCAAGATGAAGGTTTCCGACGCCTTTGACTACCTGGTGGATGAAGAGGAGGGCCGGCTGATCGACATGGATTCGGTCAACCGCGCGGCAGTCGAGCGGGTCGAGTCCAACGGCATCATCTTCCTTGACGAGATCGACAAGATTGCCGGCCGCGAGGGCGGCCACGGGCCGGACGTATCCAGAGAAGGAGTCCAGCGCGACATTCTGCCCATCGTCGAAGGAACCACGGTGAACACGCGCTACGGCATGGTGCGCACCGACCATATTCTGTTCATCGCCGCCGGCGCCTTTCATGTCTCCAAGCCCAGCGATCTTATCCCCGAGCTGCAAGGGCGCTTTCCCATTCGCGTCGAGTTACAGTCGCTGACCGTCGATGACTTCCTGCGCATTTTGACCGAGCCCAAGGCCTCGCTGACCAAGCAGTACTCGGCGCTGCTGGAGACCGAGGGCGTGAAGCTGGAGTTTTCGCCCGAGGCTCTGCGCGAGATGGCCGAGTTTGCCTTCAAGGTGAACGAGCAAACCGAGAACATCGGCGCCCGCCGGCTGCACACCATCATGGAGCGCGTTCTCGAAGACGTGAGCTTCCTGGCGCCCGACGTGGCCCGCCGCGTTCCGGACGAAGAGGCTGCCGCCAGGCTCGCCGAGGCTATCAAGAGCGAGTCTTCCACGCCTTTGCCGTACGAGGAGCGAGTGACTGCCACGGGCCCGGAGAAGGTCTTCCTGATCGACGCCGAATATGTGAAGCAAATGGTGGCGTCCGTCGTGAAGGATCAGGACCTGTCGCGCTATATTCTGTAAGACTTCGGGCCACTATTGCGGGTGCCCACCCTCGCCGCGTTTTTGTTGTTGCGGCCAGGGTGGGATACGACGCAGAGCGCTTCGAGATTGCGCAGATTCTTGAGCATTGCGCCCAGGGCTGTCTTCCCGATTTCCTGCTCGAACGCCTTTTGTAACTTGTCGAAGGCGCCGATCACGCGCACCGCGCACTTCTTCCCCTGCGGCCTCAATGTAAGTTGGTAGGCTCGCGCGTCCTCGGGGTCAATCTTTCTTTGCAACAGCCCCTTGGCCTCTAGCGAAGAGACGCAATGGCTTATGTTGCCCCGCGTCGTTCCAAAGGTTTCGGCCAACTGCGACGGCTTGACCGGCAGCGGCGACTCGAAGAACATGGCGGCCAAAACCAGCCCTTCCAGAAAATTGAGATTGTCGCCTGAGAAAACCTGCGTGGCCAGCGACTCGAAGCGGCGCGCAGCCCGGTTGACCGCGAACATGGGGCTTTCATGGAGGAATGCATCGATGCGCATAACCTTATTCTAATGGTTTATTCACTCAACTATTCGAGACAATATCAAATCATTCTTGCGAAATAGCTCGCCTTCGCTCAGAATCGATCAGAAAGCCAACTTATGCCAACTTGGAAACCAATCTGCGCGGCAGCCTCACTTTTGCTGGTGGCCTGCGCGCAAGCTACTTTCGCGCAAGCGGCTTCCACTTCTCAGCCTGCCGCGCTTCCTCATCCCACCGAGACGCTGGTGGTGCTCGGCGAGCCGGTCCCGGTGCCGCTGGCCGAGTCTTCCGCCGCGGTCGTGGTGCTGCCGGTCGAAGGCCAGACCCTCTTGCTCGAGTCGCCACAGGAGTTGCTGCGCCAGGACTCGTCGGTCTTCCTAGAAGAGCGCGGCGCCGGAGGCGGTCAGGCCGATCTGATTTTGCGCGGAGGAACCTTCGAGCAGGCGCTAGTGCTCGTGAATGGCTTCCGCATCAACGACAGCCAGACTGCGCATCACAATCTGGACCTGCCCATTCCGCTCGATGCGATGAATTCGATCGAGGTGCTGCACGGCGCGGGTTCCACGCTGCATGGCGCGGACGCTCTGAGCGGCGTGGTGGACTTTCTCACCGCCGCGCCCTCTGCGTCCTCGCTGCGCCTGCGCGCGGGCGAGGGCAGCTTTGGCGAAAACGAAGAATCGCTCGTGGGTGAGTTAGCGCGCAGGCGATGGAGCAGCCGGCTGACCGCGGAACGCAACTTTTCCACCGGCTTTATGGCCGACCGCGATTACCGCAACGAAGACGCTTCCTCCGAAAGCTGGATTAGTTCCCGGCTGGGAATTTCAGACCTGTTCTTTGCCGCCAGCGACCGCGCCTTCGGCGCCAACCAGTTTTATGGCCCCTATAACTCCTGGGAGCGGACCAAGGGCTGGTTTGCCTCTGGACGCCAGGATCTAGGCAGCCGCACGGTGGCGGCCTTCGGCTATCGCCGCCACACGGACGAGTTTGTGCTGCTGCGTGATGATCCATCGGTCTACGAAAACAACCACATCGACGGCTCTTGGCAGGCTTCCTTGCGCCACACCCTTCCCGTCGCGAACTCATCGGTGCTCTTGTTTGGGCTGGAGTCGGACGGCGACAGCATTCGCAGCAATAATCTCGGCCTTCATGCGCGCAATCGCGGCGCGGGCTACTTGGACCTGGACCTGAGGCCCGCGAAAAGCCGCTGGAACTTATCCGCCGGAGTCCGAGAGGAGTTATTCTCGGGCGGATTGCAGTCCGCGCTCTCGCCGCACCTGGCGGGCAGCTTGCGGCTAACCGATAAGTTGAAGCTGCGGGCTAGCGGAGGCTATGGATTCAGGCTGCCGACTTATACCGACCTTTATTACTCCGATCCAACCACCATCGGCAATGCCAATCTGAAGCCCGAGTCCGCCTGGTCTGGCGAGGCGGGAGCCGATTGGTCGCCGTCCAGCCGGCTTACGCTTTCGGCCACCGGGTTTTATTCCCGCCAGCACGACGCCATCGACTACGTGCGCGCCGCGGTTCTTCCAAATTCTCATCTTCCCGCAGGTTGCCCGGCGAACACCTGGTGCGCGATCAACCTCAGCGGCCTGCATTTTGCGGGCGTCGAGTCTTCGCTGAAGTGGCTTCCGGCGAAGGGGCAGACCGTCCAGGTTGCGTGGACTGAAGTTATTGGCGCGCAACCGCCGTTGAACGGGCTGCAATCAGAGTATGCGCTCAACTACCCGGTCCAGAATCTTCATGCGATCTGGACGATTGCGCTGAGAGGAGCTTTGATTGTGACGAACTCTGTCGCAATGACAAAACCCTATCAGCAGCCGGGCATTCCAGCGTGGAATCCCAACCCCTACGCGGTGTGGAATGCCGCTTTGGCGCGCAATGCGGGGAAACTTCGCCCCTATCTTCGCTTGGAAAATCTCAGTAACACCGGCTACCAGGAGATCAGTGGCGTCGCCATGCAGGGCCGGTCGATTACCGGCGGAGTTTCGCTCTGGCTGGGGCGGTAGAGCGGTTCTAAAAACAGTTTCGCGGCTTCCCAGGTC
Organism: Acidobacteriaceae bacterium; assembly: GCA_003161045.1. Lineage (GTDB taxonomy): Bacteria > Acidobacteriota > Terriglobia > Terriglobales > Acidobacteriaceae > Telmatobacter. Next base: position 11,417 of record PMPH01000093.1, on the reverse strand, counting down.
TCAAAATCGAGACCTGGGGCACCCGTTCTTGTGGAATAACTCACGCGAATGCGCCCAAGACAGATTAAACCCGCGATGGATTGAATCAGACGGTAGCGGGCGCGTGGACTTCCAACTCGGCCAGGCGCTTGGCGAGCAGTGCCTCCAGCTTGACCAGCGCGGCCGAGAAGCCTTCAATGCCTTCCTTCAACTTATCGGTGGCCATGCGGTCGGCGGCGTGCAGGCGGTCGAAGGCAGCCTTGTCCACGACAATTCTTTCGATGGTCAGCGTCTTGGCGGCTTCGGGCGAGAGTTTGCGCGGCAACTCGCTCACGGTGGCTTCCAGTTCTGCCAGCAGTTGCGGCGAGATTGTCAGCAGGTCGCAGCCGGCTAACTCGCAAATCTCGCCAATGTTACGGAAGCTGGCGCCCATGACCTGCGTTTTATAGCCAAATTTCTTGTAGTAGTTGTAGACCGCGGTCACGGACTTTACGCCGGGGTCATCGGCGCCGTGGAAATCCTTGCCGGTGTCTTTCTTGTACCAGTCGAGGATGCGTCCCACGAAGGGCGAGACCAGCGTGGCGCCGGCCTCGGCCGCCGCGATGGCCTGGTGCAGGCCGAAGAGCAGGGTCAGGTTGCAGTGGATTCCCTCGCGCTCCAGCACTTCGGCGGCGCGGATGCCCTCCCAAGTGGAGGCGACTTTTATGAGCACACGCTCGCGGCCGATGCCGGCCTCCTCGTATTGCGCGATCAGCTCGCGGGCCTGCGCGATGGTGGCCTGCGTGTCGTAGGAGAGGCGGGCGTCCACTTCGGTCGAGACGCGCCCTGGAACGATGGCCAGAATTTTCTTGCCGAAGGCGATGGCCAGCCGCCGAAAGGCGAGATTGGCGACGGCTGCGCTGGTTGCGCTCGCACCGAGCTCCTTGCGGGCTTCGAGCAAGACGCCGTCCACAATGGGCCGGTACTGGGGCAACTCGGCCGCGGCGGCGAGCAGCGAGGGGTTGGTGGTCGAGTCCTGGGGGCGAAACCTTCCAATCGCCTCGATGTCGCCGGTGTCGGCGACGACTACGGTGAAGCGGCGCAACTGTTCCAGCAGATTCTGCGGCATGATGCCTCCTGGGGAAGGGAACTTCCGGCTTGGAACGCCTTTGGCTCCATTGTACGGCTGTTAGATTCCTCCGCGCAGTCAAGGTTGCAGACGGTGGTGAGGGCTCAGTCCGTTTCGGGCTGGAAGCTGTTGGCCAGCACGCCCAAGCCGGGGATGGTGATCTCGACGCAATCCCCAGCTTTGAGCGGTCCCACCCCGGAGGGCGTTCCGGTCAGCACCAGGTCGCCGGGTTCGAGGGTCATCACGGCGGTGATGTAAGCGAGCAGCTTGGGGATCGAAAAGATGAAGTCGAGGGTCGAGCCGCGCTGGCGCAGTTCACCGTTGACGCGGGTTTCGAGGGTGAGGCCGGCTTCGGCGTCGAGTTCATCGCTCACCAGCGGGCCGGCGGGGCAAAAACTGTCGAAGCCCTTGGCGCGGGTCCATTGGTCGTCCCTGTTTTGCAGGTCGCGGGCGGTCACGTCGTTGGCCAGCGTGAAGCCGCGCACGGCTCCACGCCAGTCTTCCTCTTTCAGATTGCGAACGCGGCGGCCGATGACCAGCGCCAGCTCGCCCTCAAAATCCACGCGGGCTGAGGCGGCGGGCATCCTCACCACTCCGCCGGGCGAGAGCAGCGCCGAGACCGGCTTGAAAAACAGCAGCGGCTCGGTGGGAAGCTCGTTGCCCAACTCCTTCACATGGTCGCGATAGTTGCGGCCCACGCAGACAATCTTCGAGGGCGTGACCGGCGTCAGCAGCGAGGCGGCGCTGAGCGGCATCGGCTCGAAATTAGCCCCGCCGCTTTCGGGAGATCCGGAGGTTGCCCGTCCGTGCTCCAGGCGGTAGGCCAGGTCTTCCTCGGGAGCGGCGGCGAGGCGCACGATCCAAAGCTCGCCCGCGCGATCTTCGACCGCGCCGTAGTGGGTCTGGTTTTCGAAGAAAAAGCGGCAGTATCTCATGCGGAAATCCTCCAGAAAAAGAAGATTGGTCGAAATTTCCCCCTCGGGGGCCAAAGCCAGCGGCTTATTCCTATCCGGATGTGCGGGCTCTGAAGCCCGCACCCTTCAAAGCCCTGAGAAGCTGCCGTCCGCCATCGAGAACCCGCCGTAGGAAAATCGCTTACGGGTTGGGCACGGACTCCCCGGCTTCGGCCGAGCGGGGGCTTTCGTGTCCGTTCTGGCCGACGGCGCTGACGGCGTAACGGTAGGAATGGCCGGGCTGGACCTGGCTGTCGTGAAAGGCCGGGGAAGCCAGCGGCTCGGCGGGCGAAATGCGCCGCCATGCGGCCTGGCCCACGCCTTCGTATCGGTAGACGATGTAGCCGGCCAGATTGGCGTCGGCGACGGGCTGCCAGCTCAGATCGATGGCGGTTTCGCTGGCGCCGTTTTCACCCATGGTGGCTACGGCAACCAGGCCGGTGGGCACGGCGGGCGGGAAGATGTCCTGAGCCTCGACGCGCACCGGGCCGGAGAGTTCGCCGTCCAGTTCCAGCGTTTTGCCGTTCACCGTGACACGGGCCACGCGCTGGGCGCGGTACTCGTAGCTCTGGCCAAAGCGAATGCTCTTGTCGAGTGCGCGGCAGCTCCCCGTGCGCCCTTCCGGCGCGCAGGAGGCCGCCAGCAGGTTCTCTTCGACCGGCTCGGGCTGAGGCGCCAGCGGGCCCTCATGGGGCTTGGTGGCAGGCAACGTCAGCAGCTTGCGATGCAGACGAATCGCCGTCGTGGACGATTCTCTCGACGCGCCCAGGGCCACCCAGTGCAGGACGACGCCTGGCTTGCGCACCTCGGCCGTCAGGCCGGTGACCGGCGGGGGCGCCTGGCCAGCCAGCACCGGGGCGGTATTCGACAGGCCAGCCGAGCGGCCATGGCGGTTTCTGAGTTCAATAAAGTAGTTGAGCAGGCGCGGCGGCCCCGTGGCCAACGCGGCGGGCAGCGTCTCGGTGAACGCGCCAGCCGCTCCCGGAGCCAGGAACAGCTCAACGCCAGCTGCATCGCAGCCTCCGGTCCCTTCCCGGCGGCAGACGCGCACCGCGACGTTACCCTTCAGCAGCAGTTTGTCGGTGTTCTTCCGGGGCATCGTCCAGGTGAGCGAAACCTGGTTGCCGGCGCGGACAGCGGACAGGTCCGTCACCCGGTCGGGCAGTTTCAGCGAGGGCGGCTGCGGCGCTGCCGGCGTTCCGCAACCGGCCAGAGTCAGTCCTGCCACCAGCACGGCGGTTAGCGCAACGGGCAAAGCTGCCCAATGAATTCTTTGCATCGTACTCATCGCCCTCCCAGTCTACCGGAGCCGCGCGGAAGTGGCCATGCGCCCGGCTGCCTGCGCACGGCTACAGTCTCCAGCCGTGCGCGGGCGTCGTCGAAATAGCGGTCTTTTTTGGCGAAGCAGAAGCGCAATAGATTTTCGCCGCGGCCGGGGCGGAAGAAGGCCGAACCGGCTACCGAGGCAACTCCGGTCGCGGCCAGCAGTTGGCGGGCGCGGGCGGCGGAAGCGTAAAATTGATCTTTTATGCATGAACTTTCGATTGTTACGAGCATTGTCGAGACGGTGACCGAGTCGCTGGCGGATTACCCCGGCGCGCGGGTCAAGGAGGTCCGGCTGCGCGTCGGAGCGCTGGCCTCGGTGATTCCCGAGTCGCTGGATTTCTGTTACGGAATTGCGACCGAGGGAACGCCGCTGGAAGGCTCGCGGCTGGTGGTGGACGTGCTGCCGGTGGTGGTGCACTGCGAGCCCTGCGGGCTGGATGTCGAACTGGAAGGCGTGCAGAGCTTCCGCTGTCCGCGCTGCGGCACGCCCTCCCACGACCTGCGCCAGGGCCGTGAACTGGAGATTGATTCATTCGAGATTGATGAGGTTGAGGAGAAGAAATGACCACCCGGATTGTGGAACTGCGGCGGGGAATTCTGAAAAAAAACGATGAACTGGCGGCGGAACTGCGGGCAAGATACGTGGCCGCCGGCGTGCTGGTGCTGAACCTTGTTTCCAGTCCTGGGACGGGCAAGACCGCCTTTCTGGAGCGGACGATGAGGGGGCTGAAGGCTGGCGGCGCGCGGGTGGCGGCGCTGGTCGGCGATCTGGAAACCGACAACGACGCCCGGCGGCTGGCTTCGAGCGGCGCTCCGGTGCGCCAGATCAACACGCATGGAATCTGTCACTTGGACGCGGAGATGATCGGCAAGCACCTGGAAGGTTGGGAGGGCGTGGCGCTGGACCGGCTCGACTACCTTTTCATCGAGAATGTGGGCAACCTGGTTTGCCCGTCGAGCTACGACCTGGGCGAGCGCATTCGCGTGGCCCTTTTGAGCGTGACCGAGGGCGAGGACAAGCCGTTGAAGTANNGAGGCGGCGCTCAAAAACATCAACGAGATTCGCCCTGGAATTCGCATCTTCGAGACCTCCGCCAAGACCGGCGCGGGGATGGAGGAGTGGCTGTCCTACCTGGCCACGGCGCGCGCCACGCAAGGCTGACGCCGCAGCAATCGATTCGTTCCCGGCGTAGGCAGTTGGCCGCGGCGAAGGCCCTACGGCCTCGGTCCCCATCCTCAGCCGCGATTTCATTTGCGGCGGAATGGCGATGATCCGGGATTCCTGGAGAAAAATCAGCGTGCGAAGGGGCTCACAGCAGCTTGCCGGCGGCCAGGTCACGGATCAGCCCGCGGTCGGCGGCCAGGAACTCGTAGGCGGTCAGCTCGTCGAGACGGACCCAGCGCACCTGGCGATAGATGCTGCTGACGATCTCACCGGCGAACTCGTAAACGGCAAAAAACTGTAGATCGACGGCGCCACCATGGCGGTAGTTGTGGCGGACGCGGGTGACGGGGGGGCCGATGGTGGCGCGAATGCCAAGTTCTTCGTCCAGTTCGCGGGCCAGCGCCTCTTCGGGGCCCTCGCCGGCCTCGATCTTGCCGCCAGGAAACTCCCATTTGAGCGCCATCGGCTGATCGGGACGGCGTTGGCCGATCAGAACCTCGCCGTCACGCACAATCAACGCCGCCACCACAAAACGCAGGGCGGGACCGGCAAGGCGAGGTTTGAGGTTGGGCTGGGCTTCTTCCACGCTTCCAGTGTAAACGTACTAAAAGGGTTGCAGAGTTCAGGCCACGCATTGCTCGCCGCTGGGCGGGACGAAAACGGGCTTGATTCTTCCCGCGAAAGGGTTTATCTCCCGGAAAGGGAGGATTCGCCGCCCACGGCCGCCACGTCTCCCTCGGCCTTCTCGGGCCGGAAGTAGCCCCAGCCGTTCCTGGCCGCTGCCTCGATCAAGGCCGGTGAGGGATTGACGGGGAAGGCGTGGCGGGCCAGTTCGAGCATGGCCAGGTCGTGGATCGAGTTGCCGAAGACCGCATCCGGGCGGGCGAGGCCCACGCGCTTGAGAGCCGTGGCTTTGCCCTCGCCGGTGGGCACATCCACAATCTCGGTGGTAATGAGGCCCTGGACGGTGCGCACCTCGGCGGCCAGCACGCGCGGCTCAGGAATGCCGAACTGGCGCACCCCCTCGACGACCACCCACTTGTTGGTGGAGCTGACGGCCCACAACTCGACCCCGGCCCGGCTGAGCGCGGCCACCAGCGCGGCCATCTCGGCAAAGACGCGCGGCTCAACAAACTGGCGGACATAAAGAGCGGCCCCCGAGCGCACCTCCTGCTCACTCAGGCCGGCGTAAATCTGCACCATCTCGCCGCAGATCCGCTCCTCGCTCACCGCTCCTGCCAGGTAGGCCCGGTAGCGCGAGTCCATCCAGTCGCAGCTAGAACGCGAGACCAGCCCCTGCTCCAGCGACCAGTGCATGAAGCCGGAGCCGGAGTCGCCGCTCCACAGAGTTCCATCGCAATCGAAGACCGCGACCCTGGGGTTGGAGTCGAGAACCAGCCGCTCGAACTCGGGGGCGGTCCAGCGGGGAATTTGCATTTGCGTTGGCGTCAAGCGTTCCTCTTCTTGTGGTTCTTGTGGCGCTAAAAAAATCCGTTCACCTCCATTCTCTTTGAAATCGTGCGTTTTTGCACGAAAAGGCTTGAAGAATCGGCTTGGCGGGCGATGCGTCCTGGGGCTTGAGGCAGGGCTGGAATTGGCAGCCGAAGCGAAGGGCGTCTCAATCCGGCGCGAAATCCGAACAAAACCGAACGAAATCCGAAGAATAAGACCTGACAATCGTAAAGCTGGAAGAAAAGCCGCCGATATTCGGGAGACAGCCCATGAGTTCGGCGAGGGGATCTTTAGTGAAACAGTCCATCCGCAAGATCATTGACGTTGATCGCGAAAAATGCGTCAACTGCCACGCCTGCATCGACGCTTGCCCGGTGAAGTTCTGCAATGACGGCAGCGGCGATTATGTGGAAGTCAACCAGGATATGTGCATCGGTTGCGGCCACTGTCTCAGCGCCTGCAGCCATGACGCCCGTATTGGGCTGGATGATTTCGACGCCTTTCTCCAGGCGGCCAAAGAACGCGTTCCATTGGTGGCCATCGTGGCCCCGGGCGTGGCTGCCAACTTTCCCAACCATCATCTGAACGTGAATGGCTGGCTGAAGAGCCTGGGCATCCGCTCGGTTTTCGATGTCAGCTTTGGCGCCGAGCTTACCGTTAAAACATATCTGGAGCACATCAAGGAATCCAAGCCCAAGGCGGTTATCTCTCAGCCCTGCCCGGCCATTGTGACCTACATTCAGATCTACAAGCCGGAGCTGCTGAAGTACCTGGCCCCGGCCGACAGCCCCATGCTGCACACGATCAAAATGATCAAGCGCTTTTATCCGCAAGAGCGCAACTGCAAGGTGGCGGTCATCTCCCCCTGCCTGGCCAAGGCCCGGGAGTTCGATGAAGTTGGCCAGGGCGACTTCAATGTCACCTTTCGCTCCATGGACGCTTTCTTTCGCAAGGAAGGCCTTTCGCTCTCCGATTACCAGGCTCTGGAGTATGACAATCCGCCGGCGGAGCGGGCCGTGCTCTTCTCTACTCCGGGCGGCCTGCTGCGCACCGCGCTTCGAGAAAATCCCGACGTGGGCTCCGTCTCCCGCAAGATCGAGGGTTGCCCAACGATCTACCACTACCTGGACCACTTGGCCGACGACATTCAAAAAGGAGTGGCGCCGCTGCTGGTCGACTGCCTGAACTGCGAGATGGGTTGCAATGGCGGCACGGGCACTCTGAATATGCACAAATCCGTCGATGAGATTGAAGCGCTGGTCGAGAAGCGTTCTCATCAGATGCAGGAAGAGTACCGCGAGAAGGGATTGCTGGCGCGCTTTCTGGGCGGCAAAAAGTTGAAGAAGGTCATCGACAAATACTGGCAGCCGGGGATGTATGGCCGCAGCTACCTGGACCTGTCCGACAACAACACCCTCAAGCAGCCCTCGCCAGCCGAATTGAAGCCGGTCTATCTGTCCATGCAGAAGAATTCCGACAAGGATATCTTCAACTGCTGCGCCTGCGGTTACGGCAAATGCGAGGAGATGGCGGTAGCGATCTTCAACGGCCTGAACAAGCCCGAAAACTGTCACCATTACGAAAAGTCCAGGCTGGCCGAAGAGATGGCTAATGTGGAAGGCCTGAAGGACCACATGGAGCAGCGCCGGTCGGAGGAGATCAGCATTGCGGCCAGCGTCACTTCAGATTTATCTCGAATGACGACGGCCAACGCCGGCATTGCGCAAATGGCTCAATCGCTGCTGCAAACCTTTCAGGAGCAGGAAGTCGTCTTCAAGGAACTGGTGGCGGACGTGACGAATTCGTCCAAGGCGACCGAGGCCTTCGAGCCGATTGCCAATGCGATCAGCGACATCGCCGGCCAGACCAACCTGCTCGCGTTGAATGCCGCCATCGAAGCCGCCCGGGCCGGAGAGGTGGGTCGCGGCTTCGCCATCGTCGCCGGCGAGGTCAGGAGGCTGGCCGAGGTCTCGCAGGCCGAATCGGCCAAGATCACGCCCTTTTCCAAGCAGATGTGCGCGGGTTTCGAGGCGATTCGCCACAAAGCCGAGGCCGCATCGGCCACCTTTGAAAACACCACTCAACAAGTGATTCAAATCGCCAATTCAGTGGAAGAGATGGCCGCAACCACGGCAAAGATCAGCGAAGAGGCGCATAAGCTGGACTGCCGGGAATAGTAGGCCGAATTTGATCCGGTGCGTGGCGCGGGCCCGAAAGGCCGCGCCGCCTGGATCAAAGTCCCGCGGCTGAAGCTCTTTCCGGCCCGGCGGCCTGCCCGACCGCGATGATTTTGTACCGCGGCGATCAGTAGTTGACGATGGCGGTGAAGGAATCCGGCTTGAGGCTGGCTCCGCCCACCAAAGCCCCATCGATCTCTTCCTGACCAATCAGAGCGGTGGCGTTGTCCGGCTTCACGCTGCCGCCGTAGAGAATGCGCAGGCTGGCCGCAACCGGTGCGCCCAGCAGTTTGGCCACCTCGGCGCGAATGATTTTATGGGCCTCGACGGCGATCTCCGGCGTCGCGGTCTTGCCGGTGCCGATGGCCCAGACCGGCTCGTAGGCAATCACGATAGGCGCGGCCTGCCCGGCGGTGATGCCCGCCAAGGCTCCGGCAATCTGCCTTTTGAGCACCTCGGCGGTCTGGCCGGCCTCGCGTTCGGCCAGAACCTCGCCCACGCAGACCACCGGCACAACTCCGTGTTTCAGCGCCGTGAGCAGCTTCTTGTTGACGATCTCATCGGTCTCGGCAAAGTACTGGCGGCGTTCGGAGTGGCCGATCAGCGTGTGCGTTCCGCCCACGGCCTGCAGTTGGCCCACCGAGGTCTCGCCGGTGTAGGCGCCCTCCTCGGCAAAATGAATGTTCTGCGCGCCGACAGCCACTTGGGAGCCCTGGGCGGCGGCAATCACCGTGGGCAAGAGCACCGGCGAGGGAAACAGCGCAATCTCATCGCGCGTGTGCCCGGCAACGAGCGGCAAAAAGGCATCGACAAAGGCCTTGGCTTCGGCTGGCGTTTTGTACATCTTCCAATTGGCGGCAATCAGCGCTTTACGCGGCATTTTGAAGGCTCCTCGAATGAATCCGGTGAACGGCATTTTGCGGAATCCCGGTCAATGGCATTCTGCTCTCAGCTCTCTGACCGTGTGATTTCGTCTGTTGTGATTGAGCGCGGTCCTCTCCCAGGTCCTAAAAGCGGGACCTGGGGCACCCCCTCTTCAATAATCCAGCAGCCAACTTTGGCACTGCGGCAACCTTTGCACGGCATCAATCTCCGGTACAGCAGCCGCTTTTGATGCAACGGCAAGCGGCCAGAGACCTAGATGGCGGCCGGTGCCGCGTGGGCGCTGCCGGGGGCAGAGAGCCGGTCTGGCTGCGCGACCGAAGCGGCGGCCGGGCTGGCGAGCTTGTCCGTCAGCGCTTCGACGCCGGGCAGCTTCTTGCCCTCTAAAAATTCGAGCGAAGCGCCTCCGCCGGTGGAGATGTGGGTGATCTTATCGGCCACGCCGGCCAGATCGACGGCCGCCACCGAATCGCCGCCGCCGATGATGGAGATGGCCTTGCGATTGGCCGCCACGGCCCGGGCAATGGCGTTGGTGCCGACAGCGAAGCGGGGAAACTCGAAGACGCCGGCCGGACCGTTCCAGAGAATCGTCCGGGCCGTCGCAACCACCTCTTCAATGGCCGCGATCGACCTGGGGCCGATGTCCAGGCCCTGCCATTCGGCGGGAAAATCGACCGAGCAATCCCACAGCTGAGTCTTGGCGTCGGCGACAAATTTGTCGGCCAGGATGTTATCGGCCGGCAGCAGAAGATTGACGCCTTTGTCCTTGGCCTTGGCCAGAGCCGCGATGGCCATGCCGATCTTGTCCTCTTCCACCAGACTTTTGCCGGTCGCGACGCCCAGCGCGCGCAGGAAGGTGTAGGTCATGCCGCCGACGATCACCAGGGTGTCCACCTTGTCGAGCATATTGTCGATGACGTCGATCTTGCCTGAGATCTTGGAGCCTCCGATGATGGCCACGAAGGGCTTCTCGGGCGATTGCAGAGCCTCGCCGAGGTAGGTAATCTCCTTTTCCAGCAGCAGGCCAGCCACGGCGGGCGTGAGGAAATGGGTGATGCCCTCCGTCGAGGCGTGAGCGCGATGGGCCGTGCCAAAGGCGTCGTTGACGTAAACCTCGGCCAGCGAGGCCAGCGCCTTCGAGAAGGCCGGATCGTTGGCCTCTTCCTCGGCGTGGAAGCGCAGATTTTCGAGCAGCAGCACCTGGCCGGATTCAAGCTGCCGGGCCAGTTCCGCGGCCACCTCGCCGACGCAATCGGGCGCAAAGGCTACGTTGACCTTCTCGCCCAGCGCCTTGTCGAGAAGCAGGCGCAGCCGGTCGACGACCGGTCGCAGAGAGTACTTTGGACAGGGTTTTCCCTTGGGGCGGCCCAGGTGCGAGGCCAGGATGACCTTGGCCTGGTGGCGCAGAGCGTAAACGATGGTGGGCAGCGTGGCCACGATGCGGGTCTCGTCGGTAATGGTCGAGCCGTCCTCGGTCAGCGGCACGTTGAAGTCGACGCGGATGAAGACTCGCTTGTTGGTCAGATCGATATCGCGAATGGAGAGCTTGGCCATGGAGATTACTCCGGGAAAGGACTTGGGGTTCCTCGCCCGAAGTAAAAGGTCTGTAAATCTTGCGGGCGGAGAGCGTAGAAAGTGTACCAGCGCGGCGCCCATAAATGGCAACTCCCTGGGCGCCGCAGTGGACAAAACTGATTTTACAGCCCTTAAAACTACTCTTACAGCCCTTTGCTGGCCAGAAAACCGATCAAATCGACGATGCGGTTCGAGTAGCCCCACTCGTTGTCGTACCAACTGAGCACCTTGACGAGGTTACCCACCACCTTGGTCAGCGGCGCATCCACAATCGAGCTGCGCCTGTCGCCCTTGAAGTCGGAACTGACCAGCAGGTTCGAGTCAACGCCCAGAATGCCCTTGAGCTCGCCCTCGGAGGCTTTCTGGAAGGCGGCGTTCAGCTCTTTGGCGGTGATGGGCCTCTCGGCGATGTAGGTCAGGTCGACGATGGAGACGTTGGGGGTGGGGATGCGGAGGGCGAAGCCGTCCAGCTTGCCGGCGACCTCGGGGATAACCAGCTTGAGAGCCCGGGCGGCGCCGGTCGAGGTGGGAATCATGCTCAGCGCGGCGGCGCGGGCGCGGCGGATATCCTTGTGCGGCGTGTCCAGAATGACCTGATCGTTGGTGTAGCTGTGGATCGTGGTCATGATGCCGCTGACGATGCCGCAGGTTTCCAGAATGACCTTGACCACCGGCGCCAGGCAGTTGGTGGTGCAACTGGCGTTCGAGATCACGTTGTGCAGGGCCGGATCGTACTTGTTCTGATTGACGCCCAGCACGATGGTGATGTCTTCATGGTTGGCCGGAGCGGAGATGATGAC